>JBLRXD010000057.1:0-18482 GCA_047920935.1 Pseudomonadales bacterium
GGGCCAGTTCCTGGGCCACCATGCCACCGAAGGAGACGCCGACCACGGGCACCGGCCCCCAGCCCAGCGCGGACAGCAGCGCTGCCGCATCTTCCGCGTAGTCGGCCATGCTGTAGGACCCGGCGGGTTTCGAGCTCTGCCCGAGGCCGCGCTGATCGTACGCGAGAACCTGAAATTGCCTCGGCAGCGGCCCGTCGAGCACGTTCGGCCGCACCCGCAGATCGCCGCCGGTGCCGCTGATGAACAGCAGCGGCGGCCCCTCACCAGCCAACTCGTACCAGAACGCCAGATCTCCGACCTTCAGGTATGCCATCGGCCGCTCGCCGTTTCTTCGACCTGCCGGCTCATGTATCCTCCTTCGCCCAATAGGCCATTACCTTGGCCGAACATTCCCCGCAACACAACCCGGAGCCAGCGCCGCAGATGAGTCTTTCCCTCGGAGTGCACGTCGGTCAGCAGAACCTGGCCATGAACGAACTGCGCAAGCTGTGGCGCAAGCTCGACGACCAGGGCGTCGACTGGATTTCCGTGTGGGACCACTTCTACGAGGCGCCCCACAAGGGCGGGACCCAGCCGCACTTCGAAGCGCTGGCCACTCTGGGCGCCCTGGCAGCGGAGACCCGCAACGCGCGGATCGGCTGCCTGGTCTTCTATGTGGGCTACCGCAATCCGACGCTGCTCGCCAAGGCGGCTACCACACTGGACCATATCTCCGGGGGCCGCTTCGAGATCGGCCTGGGCGCCGGCTGGCACATCTGGGAAGCCAGCGCCTACGGCTACGCGTTCCCCGATATCGGCACGCGCCTGGACATGCTCGAGGAAGCGACTCAGATCGTCCGGCGCATGCTCACCGAAGAACGTACGTCGTTCTCCGGCAAGCACTTTCAGGTGGACGACGCCAGCTGCCTGCCGCGGCCCGTGCAGGAGCGGCTGCCCATCTGGATCGGCGGCGTCGGCGAGAAGCGGACGCTGAAGATCGTCGCGGATCATGCCGATGGTTGGAACGCTGCCTACCTGGCTCCGGAGGAGTTCGCTCGCGTCAACGGCGTGCTCAATCACTGGTGCGAGGATGAAGGCCGCGATCCGGCAAGCCTGAAGCGGGCGGTAAACGTCACCTTCAATCTGGGGCTCAACGATGCCGACGTCACCCGCCAGCGCCAGGTGCTGAAAGACGACTGGGGCGCCGCGGCCGAGCGCATTTCCGGCGGCGCGCTGCTGTGCACGCCGGATCAGGCGGTGGAACGCATCCTCGAGTACGTGGCTGCCGGAGCCGATGAAGTCAACATCGCCCTGCGGGCCCCGTGGGACGAAGAAGCGCTGGATGCTTATCTGGAGTACGTGATGCCCGCGGTGCGGAAGGCCCACGGCGCCTAGCGACGCGCGCGGAGCAGCGGCCGCCTAGAAACAGCGGCCGCCTAGGAACGGCGGCCGCTTAGGCGTCGCGATCGGCCACGGCGGCGGCAAAAACCAGCACCCGCTCCGCCTCGGCGGCGTGCAGGTTTTCGATGAGCTTGCCGTCCAGCACGGCAACGCCCTTCCCCTCCGCCTGCGCCTGCTGCCACGCCTCGAGCACCCGCTGCGCATGGGCGATGGCCGCCGCATCGAACCCGAACAGTTCATTCGCCGCGTCCACCTGGCCGGGATGAATCAGCGACTTGCCGTCGAAGCCCATCTCACGCGCCTGCAGGCAGGCGGCGCGAAAACCGGACTCGTTGCGAAAATCCAGATGCACGCCGTCGAGCAGATCGAGCCCCGCCGCCCGGGCTACCAGCACGCAGTGCTGCAGCGCATAGGCGAGATTGTGACGGGCCTCGGTATGCTGGGCCCGCAGTTCCTTCACCAGATCGCTGGTGCCCATCACCAGCACCCGCAGCCGATCGCTGTAGCTTGCCAGAGCGCGAACGTCGAGCACCGCCAGGGGCGTTTCCACCATGAACCACAGCGGCACGGCGGCGGCGCCTGCGGCGTCCATGGCGGAAACGATGGCGTCGATCTGCGCAGTGGTCTCTACTTTAGGAAACAGCAGCGCATCCACCGACAGCGGCGCTACGGCGGCGATGTCCTCGGCGCCCCACGGCGTGTCGAGGCCGTTGACCCGCACCACCAACTCCCGATGGCCGTAGCCGCCTTGCTGCAAGGCAGCTACCACGTTGCCCCGCGCAGCCGCCTTGGCGTCTGCGGCTACTGCATCTTCGAGGTCGAAGATCACGCCGTCACAGGGCAGCGACCGGGCTTTGTCGAGCGCCCGCGCATTCGCGCCCGGCATGTAGAGCACCGAACGGCGCGGCTTGAAGGTGGTAGTCATCGGAAGGGGCTCAGGAACTGCGGGTGCGGGGTTGATCCGGAGCGGTGAAGAAACCGCTGCTCTTGTGAGGTCGGAGGCGGGATGCGGCGCGGGCCTCGCGACACTCGGCCTTACAGCGACAACTGTAGTCGGACAGTACCGGAATGAGCAGGAAGGCGGCTAACAGGCGGCTCACGGCGGCCCACCCTTCCTGATCCTGATACCAGCTCGACTCGAGTTTCGGAACCTCCATGAAGAACCCGGCGAACAGGAAGAACATCAGCGCCGTGGCCGCCACCGCCAGCAGTCGCGCCAGCATCACCTGCAGGTTCGGTATGAGCGTGAACGCCGCAAGCGCCGCGCCGGCGGCGTAAGGAAGCCACAGCAGCGGACTGGGATGGGGGACGTGCAGCAAGGCGAGGACCACGAAGGTGACGGCAATCACAACCTGAAAGCAATACATGCTCCGGCCAACTCTGGCAGATGTTCTGCTCGTGCCTACAGCTTGGTCTCGCATATTGTTACTGCCTCCCTACGACCCCAAGTCTCGACAAACCATCCTGTGCAGTCAATGGTTTTGTTACCTCCGGTGACGGACCGCTACCGTTCTACACAATCGCCTGGATTAGCGGAGTTACTGACAAGCTAGCTGTCTTTATAAGCTTGAAATAATAAGCCCGAACTGCCCGGCATCAGCCGATCTTAGCCGATTGCCCGCCATCCACCGGCAGGCAGACGCCAGTAATGAACCGGGCTTCGTCTGACGCGAGGAACAGCGCCGCATTGGCTACGTCCCAGGCATCGCCCATTTTGCCCCCCAACGGCACCAGCGCGTCCCGGGCGCGGATCAGCGACTCGCGATCGCGACCGGCAGCCACGTAACCTTCGATGGCCATGGGGGTGTTCATCAGCCCCGGCATGATCACGTTGGCGCGGATGCCATGGCTGGCATTGCCCGTGGCGAGCGCATGGGTGTAGGCGTTCAGGGCCGCTTTCGAGGTCTTGTAGGCGACGATGCCGACCGCACACACCGCGGCCACCGAAGAAATGTTGGTGATGACGCCCTGCCGCTGAGCGCGCATCACCGGCAACGCGTGCTTGCACACCAGCATGATGCCTTTCAGATTGGTATCGAAGATCCGATCCCAGACCTCCACCGTCATGCTGGCGGCGCCGCTGTCGCCCGTGCCGATGCCGACGTTGTTGTGGAGCACGTCGACACGGCCATAACGCTCGACGCAGGCGGCAATCAGCCGCTGACAATCGGCCTCACGGGTGATGTCGGCCGCGCAGATGCTGCCGTCGCCGCCGCGCTCCCGCACCATCGCCAGGGTTTCCTCAGCGGAATCGCCGTTACGATCAACCAGCAACAAGCGGGCGCCCTCTTCGGCAAAACGCAGCGCCGTGGCGCGGCCGTTCCCCAGAGTCGCACCCGGAGTCTGCCCGGCACCGACGACGATGGCTATCTTGCCGGCTAGACGTCCCATCCGGGCAGCCCTTCGTCTGGTTGCACGCCGAAGGAGTTCAACGCCATGGAGACCAGGTTGTACTGACCGACGGTGAACACCAGATCCATCAGCTGCTGCGTGGTCAGCAGACCCGCCAGCCCCTGCCAGGTCGCGTCGCTGACGTGGGCGTCGCTGTGCAGCTCGTCCGTGGCCTGCAGCAGCAGGCGATCCAGTTCCGACAATCCCGGCGTTTCGGGGCCGGTTTTCGCCGAGCGGATCTCGTCATCGCTCATGCCCGCCTGACGGGCAATCAGCACGTGCTGGCCCCATTCGTATCCGGCCTGGCAGAGATAACCGATGCGCAGGATCACCAACTCGCGCTCGCGCGCCGCCAGCGTGGACTTGCCGAGAATGTGGTTGGCGAACACCAGCCACCGGCGCATCAGCTCGGGATGGTGGGCCAGCGTCTTGAAGATGTTGAACACCCGCCCCTGCTTCGCGAACGGTGCCATGACCTCCTGCGCTTGGGCGCTCCACTGGTCGGCCTCCAGCGGTGCTACGCGCGGCTTTTTCAGTCTCATCATTTCTCCCCTGTCGGTGCCTGCTGTTACGCACCGGTCTAATATACACAGCTCACCCCCATCTGCCACGAGGAGCACCCATGGCGGCGTCGGCCGCCACGGCGACTTTTCCACCCTTTGAGACCAGCCGCGGTTACCATCGCGGCTGACACTTCGACCCAGCCTGGAGAGGAATCAATGGCTTTTTCCGAACACCCGCGCTTCGGCGTAACGATTTTCCCCACGGACTACGCGATCCAGCCCGTGGAGCTCGCCCGTGCCGTCGAGGAGCGTGGCCTCGACAGCTTGTTTTTTCCCGAGCACACCCACATCCCCGCCTCCCGGCGCACGCCATTTCCTGGCGGTACGGATCTGCCGAAGATGTACTGGCACACCCATGACCCGTTCGTGGCCCTGGCCGCGTGCGCGGCGGTGACCAGCCGGATCCGCCTTGGCACCGGCATCTGCCTGGTGATCGAGCGCGACCCCATCACCCTGGCCAAGGAAGCGGCGTCTCTTGACATGATCTCCAACGGCCGCCTGGTGCTCGGCATCGGCGCCGGCTGGAACCGCGAGGAGATGGAGAATCACGGCGCCGATTACCCCAATCGCTGGAAAGTCGTGCGCGAAAAGGTACTCGCCATGAAGGCAATCTGGCAGCACGAGGCGGCCGAGTTTCATGGCGAGTTCGTCGACTTCGATCCGTTGTGGTCGTTTCCCAAGCCGGTCCAGCCGGGCGGCCCGCCGATCTGGATCGGCGCCAATTCCAAGTGGGTGTTCGACCGCATCGCCGACTACGCCGATGGTTGGATGCCCATCGGCGGTCTCGGCTCGGGCAACATGGAGCGCCTGCAGGAGGCGCTCGCCGCCAAGGGCCGGCGAGTGGAGGACCTGGAGCTGGCACTGTTCGGCGCGCCGGCCGATTACGAGCAGATTCGCGGGCGTCTCGAGCAGGGCTTCGATGAGCTGGTGTTCAGCTTGCCGGACGCGGGCGCCGACAAGGTGCTGCCGGTGCTGGACAAGCTGGCGGCATTGGCCGAGCGGGCGCGGGGATGAACGTTTCGTAGGAGCATCCCAAGGCCGATCGCTCCTACCGATCGTCAGCCGGTGATGCCGCGCATCAGCAGGCGGAGGGCGGTGGGCAGATCCTGCTCCAACTGCCCAAGCGCGGCCCGGGGGCTGCTGTCGCTGCGCCGATGGTCGTGGCCGAACAACAGCAACGACGACACCCCGTGCACGGCCGACCAGGCCACTGCCCCGGCCTGGCTGACGCTGAGGCCGGGATTGGGCCGCTGAGTCAGCACTTCGTCGAGGACGCCGAGCACTACCCCGAAGGAAGCCTCGGCGGCCTGCTTGAGGTCGGCGTAATCGGAAAAGTCCTCCAGCACCGTGCTGAACATCAGTTCGTAGCTGGTCGGGTTCTCCAAGGCGAACCCCACGTAGGCCAGGCTTATCGCCAGCAGCCTCTGCTTCGGAGCTGCAGCGGCGGCGTCACGCGCCGCCGCAAGATTCGCCTCCAGCAGCCGGAACCCGCGGGTGATGAGCGCGGCCAGCAGGCAGCGCTTCGAGGGGAAGTGACGGTAGGGCGCCGTGGCCGACACCCCGGCGTCACGCGCCAGGGCCCGCAGGCTCAGCTTCTCGGTGCCCTCGGCGGCAATGCTCTGCAGCGCTGCCTCGAGCAGGGCTTCGCGGAGGTCACCATGATGGTAACCCCGCTGTGACGATGCTTTGACCACCTCGTTCCACCCTCCCCGTCAGTCGCCTCGGCGGCAGCCCATGCCACCAGCTCGTGTCCGACACGATACCAGGATTCACACCAGCTGCGCCGCCGTAAGTTGACACTGCACACATGGTCGTGATTTCATCGCCAATGTTAGCGATGCCTACATCAGACAACGCTCAAGCTGGAGGTTCCGGGAAGTGCAGGTTCTGGGTTTTCGCCGGCAGTTCGCCGGCCTCTGGCGCCAGCTGTCACGGCTGATCGCGCCGATGCTCATCGCTCAGGCGCTGTTGCTGGTGCTCATGAGCCGCGGCGTCGAGGCGGCCACCGCCGTAGCTTTCCAGCAGGTTGAGCACGTACCGCAATTCGAAGCGGTGCGGCTTTACGCCGGTCGCACCGGGCCCGCCAGGGCCTCGGAACTGGGCTTCAGGCACGCCGGCGAGCTGCAGCTGGTGCTGGTCGACCACGGCGATCGAGTCGAACGGGGTCAGCTTCTCGCCCGCCTCTCCAGCGCCTCGTTGCGTGCGGCTCTGCGCCAGGCGGAAGCGGAGGTGGCGCTGGCGACGGCCAACGTCGTTGCAGCCCAGGCTCGATCCGATTCAGCCAGCCAGGCGGGGGCTCGCTTTGCCAGGCTGCGCACATCGGGGCATGTCTCCGAGCAGGAGCACGACGAGCAGCAGCTCAATGCCCGCGCCCGCAGCGCTGAGGTCCAGGTGGCCCAGGCGGCGCTGCGCCGCGCCCACGCCGCTCTGGGCGCGGCGGAAATCGATCTGCGGGAAACCCGGCTGCGGGCGCCTTTTGCTGGCATCGTGCAGCAGCGGCATCGCGACGAGGGTACCCAACTCGCCCCAGGAGAGCCGGTGTTGCGGCTGGTGGAGGCCGCCCGCATCGAAGCCCGGGTGGGCATTCCCGAATCGCAGGCTGAGCACCTGACGATCGGCGCCAGCTATGCGTTGCGCTGGAACGGCCGGTCGGTGGCGGCGACCTTGAAATCCGTTCTGCCGGAGGTCGACGCGCAGACGCGCACCCTCACCGCCGTGCTGGCGCTCGACGACCAGCAGGTGCCGCTGGGGTCGGTGGTGGAGCTGCGTCTCAGCCAGGCTGTCGAAACACCGGGCTTCTGGCTGCCGCTCACCTCGCTTGCAGAAAGCGACCGCGGCCTCTGGGGCGTGTACGTGATCAACGCCGAATCCACCATCGAGCGCCGCCTGGTGGAGATCGTGCATTCGGAAAGCGACCGTGCCTTCGTCCGCGGCACCCTGCAGCACGGCGACTGGGTGGTGACCCAGGGGGTGCACCGGCTGGTTCCCGGACAACGGGTGACCGCTGCGGAGCGCAGCTGAGCCATGTCCATCTTTTACGCCAATCCTCGACTGTCCGTCCTGGCCATCGCGCTGATCGCCCTGCTCGGGGCCACCGCGCTGGCAGGCCTTGCGCGTCAGGAAGACCCCACCATGACAGAGCGCTTTGCCACGGTGAGCACATTCCTGCCCGGCGCCACCGCCAATCGCGTCGAGGCGCTGGTGAGCGAACCGCTGGAGACGAAGCTGCGGGAGATACCCGAGATCCGGGTGATGAGCTCGAAATCGCGCGGTGGCTACTCGGTGCTCAGAATCGAGCTCTACGACCACGTCGCGGCCGGCCAGACCGACGTCGTCTGGTCGGAGATCCGCGACAAGCTCGGCGAAGCGCACGCCGAGCTGCCAGTGGGCACCAGCGTGCCATCGCTGGAAGTACGCGCACCCATCGCCGCCACCCTGGTGGTGGCCTTTACCTGGCAGCAGCCGACCACGCCGGAACTGAGCATCCTCACCCGCCTGGCCAGCAGCCTGGAGGTACGCCTGGCCAACCTGCCGGGCACCCGGGAAACCCGCCTTTACGGCCAGGCTGCCGAGCAGATGCTGGTGATCGTGGATTCCCACCGGCTCGCCGGTGCCGGGCTGCTGCCGGCCGAGGTGGCAGCCGCCATCCGCCGGGCAGATACCAAGATTTCCGCCGGTCGCCTGCGTCATCAGGGCTCCGACCTGCTGGTGGAAGTGGATGCCGACCTGGTATCGCAGGAGCGCATCGGCCGCATACCACTGAGGCAGAGCGCAACCGGCCCGGTGCTGCGGGTGTCCGATGTGGCCCGGGTCGCCAAGCAGGCGGTGGACCCCCCACCCTCCATGGCCTACCACGGCGGCCAGCGCGCCGTATTCCTCATGGCCAAGATGGAGCCGGAGCAGCAGATCGGCGTGTGGCGGGCTCAAGCCACTCGTGCGCTGGAGGAGTTCGGCGCCACGCTGCCGGTGGGCGTCGGCCTGGAGGTCATCTACGACCAGAACGTCTACACCAGCGCCAGAATGCGCGGCCTGACCATCAACCTGGCGTCGGCGCTGCTGATCGTGATGGCGCTGCTGGTCTGGTTCATGGGCCTGCGCTCGGCGCTCACCGTCGGCATGGCCCTGCCCTTGTCCGGCGCCATGGTGCTGGGCGCCCTGTACATCATGGGCGTGCCGCTGCACCAGATGTCGGTGACCGGCATGATCATTTCCCTGGGCCTGTTGATCGACAACGCCATCGTTGTGGTGGAGGGCTACAAGCAGAACCGCCAGCGCGGCGAAGCCATCGCCCCCGCCATCGACGCGGCGGTCAACCATCTGGCGCTGCCGTTGGCCGCCTCCACCGCCACCACGGTATTCGCCTTCATGACCATCGCCATGGCACCCGGGGCGGTGGGCGACTTCACCGGCACCATCGGTGTCTCGGTGGTGCTGGCGGTAATCAGCTCCTACCTGCTCGCCATGACCGTGGTGCCGGCCATGGCTGGTTTCACCGAGAGACTGCTTCCGCGCCGCGCAGAAGGCGGCGGCTGGTGGCGCGATGGCTTCTCCAGCCCTGCCCTGACCGCCAGCTACCGCGTGGGGCTCGAGCGCCTACTGGCTCGTCCGTGGCTGGCGCTGGCGCTGGGCTGCGCACTGCCGCTGAGCGGCTTTCTGCTGGCGCCCACCCTGACCCAGCAGTTCTTCCCGCCGGTGGATCGCAACCAGTTCCAGGTGCTGATCTCCCTGCCCGCCCAGGCCTCCATCTGGGAAACCCGCGCGGCGGTGACCACCGCGGAGCGGATCCTGCGCGAGCATCCCGAGGTGGTCGACAGCTACTGGAGCATCGGCGAAGCGCCGCCGCCAACTTACTACAACGCCGGCAGCCAGAACGACGGCGTGGCGAGCTTCGCGGGCGGCTGGGTCGACACCGTGTCCGCACAGGCGACGCAAGCGTTGCTGCCGGCACTGCAGCAACGCCTGTCCGCCGCCCTGCCGCAAGCCCAGGTGCTGGCGTTGCCCTTCGAGCAGGGGCCGCCGGTTGGCGCTCCCATCGAACTGCGGGTGGTCGGCTCCGACCTGAACACCCTGCGGGAGCTGTCCGACGAGCTCCGCCTGCTGCTCAGCGGCATCGATGCTGTCACCTACACTCGCGCCAGCATCGCGGCCGCCGAGCCGAAGCTGACGTTCATGCCGGACGAGAACCCGGCTGCCGCCGCGGGAATTACCACCGGGGAGCTGCCGGCGCGCCTCAACGATGCGCTGCTGGGCGTGCTCGCCGGGACCGTGCAGGAAGGCAGTACCGAGCTGCCGGTGCGGGTACGGGTCGGCAACGACCGGCGTGATCAGGTGCACGAACTGGCCAGCCTGCCGCTGCTCAGCGCCCAGGGCGGCGCCGTGCCCCTGGAAGCCCTCGGCCACTGGCAGCTCAGGCCCACCGCATCCGGCATCGAGCGTCATCAGGGCAGTCGCATCAGCACCGTGGAAGCCTATCTGCAGCCGTTCGTGCTGCCGGCGGCGGTGATGACCGAGTTCCGTCAGCGCCTCGCTGCCAGCGACCTGACCCTGCCGGCCGGATATCGCCTGGACATCGGCGGCGAAGAGGAAGAGCGTTCCGAGTCGGTGAGCAATCTGCTGCGGGTGTTCGTGCTGTTCGCCGCCGCCATGGCAACCGTGGTGATCCTGTCCCTGAACTCCTTCCGCCACGCCGCCATCATCGGGCTGGTGGGCTTGCTGAGTTTCGGGCTGGCGCTGTTCGGCGTTCGCCTGTTCGGCTACCCGTTAGGGTTCACCGCGCTGATCGGCGCCCTCGGCATGGTGGGGCTTGCCATCAACGGCGCCATCATCGTCATCTCGGCACTGCGCGCCGATCCCCGCGCCTGCGCTGGCGATCTCGACGCGACGGTGGCGGTGGTGCTTGCGTGCACTCGCCACATCGTCTCGACCACGGCCACCACCATGGGCGGCTTCATCCCGTTGATCGCTTTCGGCGGCACCTTCTGGCCGCCGTTGGCCACGGCCATCGCCGGCGGGGTCGGCGGCTCGGCGATCCTCGCCCTGTACACGGTTCCGGCGCTGTTCCTGATGCTGGCGCGCCGCCGTCGGGTACCCGCTGGCGCCGTTCCCGGGTCGACTCAAGAGGCTAACGTCGCCTCATAACCCTCTGAGGATAGCGCCGTAAGTACCTGATCTATCTGTTCTTCTCCCCGCATCTGCAGCACCAGCTCGACCACGGTGGAACGCACCGAAGAGCCTGCGAAGGCACGCTGATGTTCGATCTCGACGATGTTGCTGTCGCGCTCCGCGAGCACCTGGGTCACCCCCGCCAGGGCCCCGGGCACGTCCGGCAGCTCCACCTTCAGCCGCACCAGGCGGCGCGTCCGCACCAACCCCCGCTGCAGCACCGACGACAGCATCATCATGTCGATGTTGCCCCCCGACAGCACCAGCACCGTGTTGCTGCCGGCAAACGCGCTCCGGTGCGCGTAGAGGGCGGCCAGCGACACCGCGCCAGCGCCTTCCACCACCGTCTTCTCGATCTCCAGCAGATTGAAGATTGCCTGCTCGACCTGCTCTTCGGTGACCAGCAGCATGTCGTCCACGAATGCTCTGATGAGCGGCAGGGTGTTGACCCCCGGGGACTTCACGCCGATGCCTTCGGCCACCGTGCCCACCGCGCGAGGGCTGTCGGCGATACCGTGATAAGCGTTGTAGGCGGCGGGAAACCGCTCCACCTGCACCCCCACCACGCGCACCTCCGGACGCTGCGCCTTGATGGCGCTGGCAACGCCACCGATCAGGCCGCCGCCGCCCACCGGCACCACCACCACCTCGACCTCGGGCGCCTGGTCGAGAATCTCCAGGCCGAGCGTGCCCTGGCCGGCGATCACCCGCACGTCGTCGTAGGGATGCACCAGGGTGAAGCCACGGCGCTCGGCCAGGTCCATGGTGAACCGCAGGGTCTGATCGAAGTCGTTGCCGTGCAGGATCACCTCGGCGCCGAACACCCGGGTCTGGGCCACCTTGGCGTTGGGCGTGAAGCGCGGCATGACGATGGTGGTCGGCACCCCCAGACGCTTGCCGTGGTAGGCCAGCGCCTGAGCGTGATTGCCTGCGGACATGGCGATCACCCCCGCGGCCCGCTCCGCGGCGGACAGACACATCAGGCAGTTGAGCGCGCCGCGCTCCTTGAACGAAGCGGTGAACTGCAGGTTCTCGAACTTCAGAAAGACGCTGGCGCCGGTCAACAGCGACAACGTCTTCGCCTCGGTGAGCGGCGTTACCGCCACCTGGCCCGCCAGCCGCTGCCGCGCAGCCCGCACATCGGCGATGTCCATGGGAACTTCTCCTCGGGCCTCCAGTATACTCTGGCGGCGTGAAGCACCTCCTCATCGTTTACCACACCAAGACCGGCAATACCGGCAGGCTCGCCGAAGCCGTGCGGCGCGGCGCCACCGCCGAGGCCGCCGACGGCGTCAGCGTGCGGGCGCGCACTGCCCGGGACGCCGGACCCGACGACCTGCTGTGGGCCGACGGGGTGCTGCTGGGCACACCGGAGAACTTCGGCTACATGTCCGGCGCCATGAAAGACTTCTTCGATCGCACTTTCTACGAGGTCGAGGGCAAGCTCCAGCCGCTGCCCTGCGCGGTGTTCATCAGCGCCGGCAACGACGGCACAGGGGCGCTCACATCCATCCGCCGCATCGTCAAGGGCTATCCGCTGCAGGAGGTGCAGGAACCGGTAATCGTCCGTGGTACCGTCACCGCGGCCGACCTCACTCGCTGCGAGGAACTGGGCATGGCGCTCGCTGTCGGTCTGGAAGCAGGTATTTTTTGAATCACTCGCCATGGGAGCACCAGAGGTTGCCAGTGCCGGAACGCACCGCCCGAGTTCTGAACAGCATCGACGACATCGCCGCCAGCGAGTGGGACGCTTGCGCGAACCCACCGAACCTGGCCCGCAACCCGTTCCTCAGTCACCAGTTCTTCCACGCGCTGGAAGCCAGCGGCAGCGCGGTGGCCAAGACCGGCTGGCAGCCGTTTCATCTGGCGCTGGAGCAGGGCGGCCAGTTGCTGGGGGTGGTGCCCATGTACCTGAAGGGGCACTCACAGGGCGAGTACGTGTTCGATCACGCCTGGGCCGACGCCTGGCACCGCGCCGGCGGGCGCTACTATCCGAAGCTGCAGGCGACCGTGCCGTTCACCCCGGCTCCGGGGCGGCGGCTGCTGGCCCGGGACGACCAACCGGACACCCAACGGGCGCTGCTCGACGCCTGCGCGCAGGTGGCGGAGCAGGTGGCGGTGTCATCGCTGCACATCACCTTCATGCAGGAGCGCGAGTGGCAACTGGCCGCAGAGCAGGGTTACCTGCAGCGCATGGATCAGCAGTTCCACTGGTGCAACCAGGGCTATCAGAGCTTCGACGATTTCCTCGGCGCGCTGTCCTCGAAAAAGCGCAAGAATCTCAAGCGCGAGCGGCGCGAAGCCGTGGCTGACGGTATCGATATCGAGTGGGTGACGGGCACTGGCCTGACGGACGCCCACTGGGATGCGTTCTACCAGTTCTATCTGGATACCGGCTCGCGCAAGTGGGGCTCGCCTTACCTGACGCGGCGCTTCTTCAGTCTCATCAGCGAGACCATGGCCGACGAGGTGCTGCTGATCATGTGCCGCCGAGACGGGCGCTACATCGCCGGCGCCCTGAACTTCATCGGCGGCGACACCCTGTTCGGCCGCAACTGGGGCTGCCTCGAAGACCACCGCTTCCTGCACTTCGAGACCTGCTACTACCAGGCCATCGAGTTCGCCATCTCCCGGGGCTTGAAGAAAGTCGAAGCCGGGGCACAGGGCAGCCACAAGGTGGCGCGGGGCTACCTGCCGATGCCCACCTACAGCGCCCACTGGCTGGGTGACAGCGGCTTCCGCGAAGCCGTGGCGGACTATCTGGACCGGGAGCGGGCGCACGTGCGTGAGGAGATCGCCTACGTCGGCGAGCACACGCCGTTCAAGTCAGCCGACTAGCGCGCAAGCGCGGCCGGAGCCGGAGCCGGAGCCGGAGCGCCGATCACAACCCCAGGTTCATTTCGGCGGAGAGCTGGCGCAGGTAAGCCTGCACTCGCTCGACGTTGTTCGGGCCCATGCGCAGGATCTGCTTTTGCAGCGCGGACAGGGCTTCGAGCTCAGGATCGGCGTACTGATACATCACGGTGGGCTGGATCAGTTCGACGTCGTCGCGCAACACCGGCACCGCCATGACCTGGCGCGCGGCTTCGGCGAACACCTCGCCGGGCGCCGCCTGCACGCCAATTTCGGCCAGGGCGACCTCGACTAACGGCTCGAGGCTGGTGAGCAAGCCCGCCAGACGGCTCGGCTCGATGCGCACCAGG
The DNA here is from genome assembly GCA_047920935.1 of Pseudomonadales bacterium. Lineage (GTDB taxonomy): Bacteria > Pseudomonadota > Gammaproteobacteria > Pseudomonadales > Azotimanducaceae > UBA7803. The sequence goes on from JBLRXD010000057.1 coordinate 13,700, forward strand.
TGCTGCACGTACGGATCGTAGCGGGTATAGCTGACCGGATCGATGTACACCTCGTCTTCGTTGCGGGTGTCTACCTTGAACGGCTCGGTGGGCGCGAGGAACGCCAGCTGCCGGCGTGGCACCTCGCCCCGCGCGGCGTTTTCGGCCAGCACCGCCAGCCGCCGAACGTACTGCTCCTGATCGAGCCAGGCCTGGGGCAGTTCCAGGGGCTCGAGGCGCTCGCGGACGAACGGGTCGCTGTCCTGAAGCGGCGGCAGGGGCTCCTCGGGCTCCGGCGCCTCGGTGATCGTCGGCGGCTGATCCGCCGGCGGAACCGTCGGATCCGGAGGCGGCGCAACCGGCTCAGCGGGCGCCACGGTGTCCGGCGCTTCGGGAAGAACTTCCTGGGGCTCATCGGCGGTGCGCAGCACGGCCCAACCGATCACCAGCACGGCGACCACGGCAATCACGACGATCAATGCTTTCTGCATGCCCGATTATTACCACACGGGCGTTGCGCCGTCACTGGCCAGAACCGGTGCGCGGCCGCCAAATTCAGGTAATTGCCGCAGCAGACCTTCGGTTCCATTATGATTCCATGATCCCTCAAGCGTTCGAGCCCCCATGAGCAAGACAAGCATCAAATCGGTACTCAAGCACACGACGCCCGTCGGAGCGTCTGTCACCATCGAAGGCTGGGTACGCTCCCGGCGCACCTCCAAAGGCGGGTTCTCGTTCGTGCACGTCAACGACGGCTCATGCTTCGACTCGCTGCAGGTCGTCGCCGACGAGAATCTGCCCAATTACGCCGCTGAAGTGGTGGAACTCGGCACCGGATGCGCGCTGCGCGTCAGCGGCACGGTCGCCGAGTCGGAGGGTAAAGGCCAGGACCGCGAGATCCAGGCCAGCCGCGTCGAGGTGCTGGGCTGGGTCGACGATCCGGAGACCTACCCCATCGCCAAGAAGCAGCACACCTTCGAGTACCTGCGCACCGTGGCCCACCTGCGGCCCCGGACCAACACCTTCGGCGCCATCGCCCGGGTGCGCAACGCCATCGCCCACGCGGTGCACGACTACTTCAACCGTCACGACTTCGTCTGGGTGAACACCCCCATCATCACCGCCAACGACTGCGAGGGCGCCGGCGAATTGTTTCGGGTATCGACTCTGGATCAGATCAACCGGGATCAGATCAACCGCGCGGCTCCCGATGCGTTCGCCGAAGACTTCTTCGGCACCGAAACCTTCCTCACCGTATCCGGGCAGCTGAACGTCGAGAGCTACTGCCTGGCATTGTCGAAGGTGTACACCTTCGGGCCGACGTTCCGTGCGGAGAACTCCAACACCAGCCGGCACCTGGCGGAGTTCTGGATGATCGAGCCGGAGATCGCTTTCGCCGATCTGAACGACAACGCGGCACTGGCCGAGGACTTTCTGCAATCGGTCTGCAGAGCCGTGCTGGAGCGCTGCCCGGACGACATGGCGTTCTTCGTCGACCGCATCGACAGGACCACGATTTCCCGCCTCGAGCACGTGATCAACACGCCGTTCGAGCGCATCGACTACGGCGATGCGGTGCGCATCCTCGAGCAGGCCGATGCTCGGTTCGAATTCCCCGTTGGCTGGGGCCGCGATCTGCAGTCCGAGCATGAGCGCTACCTCACCGAGAAGCACGTCGGCGGCCCGGTGGTGGTCACCAACTATCCCAAGGAAATCAAAGCGTTCTACATGCGTCTTAACGACGACGAGAAGACTGTCGCCGCCATGGACGTGCTGGTTCCCGGGGTCGGCGAGATCATCGGCGGCAGCCAGCGGGAAGAGCGCCTGGAAGTACTCGACCCGCGCCTGGCCGAACTCGGCCTGGGCGATCAGCTGTGGTGGTACCGCGATCTGCGCCGCTATGGCAGCGTGCCCCACGCCGGCTTCGGCTTGGGGCTCGAACGGCTGGTGCTGTACGTGACCGGCATGGAAAACATCCGCGACGCGATCCCGTTCCCCCGGGTGCCGAACAACGCCAGTTTCTGAGGGCGGATGCTTCACTCACTCCTCAGGCTCAAGCCGTTCATACTGCGGTATCGGATCCGGCTGATTCTCGGCATCGTGGCGTTCGGCATCGCGCGCCTGTTCGAAGCCCTGGTGCCGCTGCTGCTCGCCGCGGGCATCGACCGCATCGCCGTCGGCAACACCGAACTGACTTGGATCATCCTCGGCATCTTCGGCGCCGTGGCCGTGCGCTACGTGGTGGTGACCTACGCCCGCTACGCGGTTCGCAGTGCCGGCCAGCACGTCTCGTTCGACCTGCGCCAGGCTCTGTTCAACGCCCTGCAGCAGCAGGGCAGCCGGTTCTTCTCACGCTATACCGTCGGCGACATGATGACCCGGGCGGTGGCCGACATCAGCCTGATCCAACGCCTCATCGCCATGGGCACCATCCTGCTGGTGATCCTGGTATACGCCTCAGTGGTGGGCTTCGGCTTCATGTTCTATCTGTCGCCGACGCTGACGCTGCTGCTGCTGCCACCCATGCCCTTCGTGTTTTTCTACGCCAAATGGTCGTCGCGGCAGATGGGTGTGGCATCGAAGCAGGTGCAGGATCGGCTGTCGGATCTGGGCGCCCACGTGCAGGAAAATCTCTCCGGCATCCGCACCATTCAATCCATGGTCCAGGAGGAGAACGAGATCCGCCGCTTCGGCGTCACCAACCAGGCTTATGCCGGCGCCTTCTATCGGCAGGCTGCCATCAACTCGATGATGACCGCTGTGATGCCCACTCTGGCGGCCATCTGCCTGATCACCATCCTCGGCTACGGCGGCTATCAGGTGCTCGAGGGCCACATGAGCGTGGGCGTGCTGGTGGCGTTCAGCATGTACGTCGGCATGGTGGTGCAGCCGTTCCGGGTTGCCGGCTTCATCATCAATCTGTTCCAGCGCGCCGCGGTGGCCAGCGACCGATTGTTCGAAGTGCTGTCGCTGCCGCCGGAAATCGAAGACCGCCCGAGCGGCATGGCACCCGCACAGATCCGCGGTGAGATCGAATTCCGCGACCTCAGCTACACCTTCCCCGGCGCCAGCACGCCGGCGCTGAACGGGGTCGACCTGAAGATCCTCCCCGGTGAATCCATCGCCATCATGGGGCGGGTGGGTGCCGGCAAGACCACGCTGCTGCGACTGCTGGTGCGACTGCTCGACCCGCCTCCCGGCGCGGTAAAGGTGGACGGCCACGACGTGCGCGATTACCCGCTGTCGCAGTTGCGCGGGCAGATCGCCCTGGTGCCCCAGGATCCGTTCCTGTTCGGCGAGCCGCTGCGCAACAACCTCAGCTACGACGATCCCAGCCGCGCGCTCGAGGCCATCTGGGCGGCGGCCACCTCCGCCGACCTGGAAGAGACCATCCAGGCGTTTCCGGACCGCATGGACACCCTGGTGGGCGAGCGCGGCGTCACCCTGTCGGGCGGCCAGAAGCAACGCGCCACCCTGGCCCGCGGCTTCATCCGCCACGCCCCCGTGCTGGTTCTCGACGACTGCTTCTCCAGCGTCGATACCGGCACCGAGGATCACATTCTCGCCGAGCTGAAGCGGCTGCGCGCAGGCCAGACGACGATCCTGGTCTCCCACCGGGTATCCACCGCCCGCCACTCGGATCGGATCGTGATGATGAGCGACGGCCGCATCATCGAGGTGGGCAGCCACGAGGAACTCATCGCCCGGGGCGGGGTGTACGCGGAACTCGAACGCATCCAGCGCGAAGGTGCCGACGACGCCGACTACCGCACCACCGAGGCGTCCGGCTGATGGCCGCCGGCAAGCCCCAGGCACCGTCCGCCCGCGATCACGCCATGTTCGACGCCGAACTGTCGGGGGCGGTGCTCAATCTCGGCCTGCTGCGGCGCCTGCTGCACTGGCTCAAGCCCTATCGAGCCACTCTTGCCGTCAGCGCCGTGCTGATCCTCATCGCCTCTACCCTGCAGGTGCTGATGCCGGTGGTGTTCTCCATCGTCGTCATCGATCACATCATCCAGGGCACCACCGACATCCGCACCCCGGATCTGGGCATGCTCGCCCTGCACGCCTGGATCACCGATCTGCTGGCCATTCATCCGCTGCTGGCCGCCAGCCTGCTCTACGCGGCACTGCAGCTGGGCTGGGCGGTGACCGGGCACGCCCACCGGCTGACGCTGATCAGCTCGGTCATCAACGGTTTGCGCGACCTGCGCCTCGATCTGTTCCGACACCTCGAGACCCGGCCGGCGTCGTTCTACGACCGGGTTGCCGTTGGCCGGGTCATGACCCGGGTCACCAACGACATCGAGGCTCTGTACGAACTGCTGCGCGGCATCGGCACGCTGATCGGCGAGTTCGTGCCGTTCTTCGTGGCGCTGGCCATCATGCTGGCGGTGGACGTACAGCTGACGCTGCTGCTGCTGCTGGTGCTGCCGGTGATGGGCACCGCCACTTTTTACTTCCGGCGCACCACTCGGCAGCTGTTCCGTGCGGTGCGCTCCTCGGTCTCGGCCCTGAATCAGTATCTGCAGGAGAACCTTTCCGGGCTGCAGGTGGTGCAGCTGTCCGAACGCCAGCAGCACAACCTGGAGCAATACACCCGCATCAACGAGGGCAACCGCAAGCACGAGCTGAAGAGCATGCGGGTGGAGACGCTGTACGGCGCCTTCACCGACACCATGGCCTACGTCGCCCTGGGCGTGATCATCTGGTACGGCGGCGGCGCCGTGGTGCAGGACCAGATGTCCCTCGGGGGCGTCATCCTGTTCACCCGAAACTTCGAATCCCCGGGCCAGATCACGGA
>JBLRXD010000058.1:0-18230 GCA_047920935.1 Pseudomonadales bacterium
GTGGCCTGCGGCAGCGGGCCGACGGTGCTGCTGGTGCACGGCTTCCCGGAATCCTGGTACTCGTGGCGCTATCAGCTGCCGGCGCTGGCGGCTGCGGGTTATCGGGCTGTTGCCGTCGACGTGCGCGGCTATGGCCGCTCGTCCAAGCCGGTGAGGGTGGACGACTACCGGATGCTGAAGAAGGTGGGCGACATGGTCGGTCTGGTAGAAGCGCTGGGCTGCGGTAGCGCCGTCATCGTCGGCCACGACTGGGGCGCGCCGATTGCCTGGACCAGCGCGTTGCTGCGGCCGGATCTGTTCACGGCGGTGGCCGGGCTGTCGGTTCCATACTCGCCGCCGGCGGCAGCGACAGAGCCGAAGCCCACCGAGCGCATGCGCGCCACGGCAGGCGACGACGAGTTCTACGTCGAGTACTTCCAGCAGGTCGGTCGGGCCGAGGCGGAGATCGAGGCGGACGTGCGCGGGTGGCTGTTGGGCTTTTACTGGTGCGCGTCGGGGGATGTGGAGAACGGCCCGAACATTTCGCGGGTAGAGCGAGGTCGGCAGTTGCGGGACAAGTTCGTCTATCCGCAGTCGCTGCCCGAGTGGCTGAGCGCAGCGGATCTGGATGCGTATACCCGGGAGTTCGAGTACTCGGGCTTCTTTGGCCCCTTGTCGCGCTATCGCAACGTCGACCGCGATTTCGAGGATCTGGCGGCATTCGCCGGGCGGCCCATCCGTCAGCCGTCGCTGTTCATCGGTGGCTCCAAAGACGGCCCCACGGTGTGGGGAGCGCCGGCGATCAAGCGTTTCCCCGAAACCCTGCCGGGGCTGTACCGAGCGGAAATTCTTGCGGATGCCGGCCACTGGATTCAGCAGGAGCGTGCTGCCGCGACCAACGAATTGCTGCTCGAGTTCCTCGACCAGCTCGGTTGATCAGCTCGCGGCGGCGGCTTGCAACTCCTGTCGCAAGAGGTGCATCAGACTCGCCGCCGCCAGGCCCTGATGTCGTATCTTGCCCTGGCCTGCCCACATGGCGGCGAAATCGCCGGCACCCATCTCACCCATCTCACTCGGAGCGGCGGCCGCCAGCCGCTTGGCTGCATCGTAGGCGACCGGGTAGGCAGGTGCCTGCGATTCCGCGTGCCCATACGTCCGCACGAAGCGGTTGACGATAGCGCGCGCCGGCCGGCCCGAGAACAGCGCGGTCATGACGGTGCTCATGTTCGGGCTCTGGAGGGCCTGCCGGTAGGCGCTGTTGGCGGCGGACTCCGTACAGCCGATGAAGGCCGTGCCCATCTGCACGCCGTCTGCGCCCGACGCCAGAGCCATGGCAACATCCTGCCCGCTGCTGATGCCGCCGGCGGCGACAACCGGAATGCTCACCGCCGCTGCCACCCTGGGCAGCAGCGTCAGTGTCGACAGGCGTTCGTCCAGGCCGCGATGGAAGCTGCCGCGGTGACCACCGGCTTCGTAACCCTGGGCGATCACCACGTCGAAGCCGGCGGCCTCGATCTCCCTGGCTTCGGCGACGGATGTGGCCGTGGCCATCAGGCAGGCGCCGTAGCGCTTCAGCGCCTGTAACGCCGGCACCGCCGGAACGCCGAAATGAAAGCTCACCACGGCCGGCTGGTGGGCGAGCAGCACTTCGAGCATGGCGGGCTGGTCATCGAAAGGGCGATAAATCTCCTCGAGGGCGGGCGGTGGCGAGGCGCCGCACTCGGCGAACGCCGGGGCCAATGTGCGCAGCCAGGCGGCTTCGCGATCCCGGTCGCGCCGCGGACGCGGGTGCGCGAAAACGTTGACGTTGAGCGGCCCCGGCGCGGCCTGCATGGCTTCAGCGATGGCGCGATCGGCCGCCTCGGGCGTCAAAGCACCCACGGCGATCGACCCGAGGCCGCCGGCGCCGGACACCGCGGCGGCCAGCGCCGCAGTGGAGACGCCGGCCATGGGCGCCTGCACCAGGGGTATCTGCAGGTCGAGACGACGGCTGAACGAGGTGATCATGTGGCGCTCCGCGCGCTAGGGCGACAGCCTGATTGTGCCAGGATCAACCGTTTCCAATCGCGCATGTATTGAATGTCAGATATTCCATTTTATTGGGCAGCGATCACTGGTAACTTGCCACTCCGCCATCGCCACATTACCAACAGGAACAACTCATGCCTGGTTACCTACAGCAGATCGAAGACGTCAAAGCCCACATCCTGCAGAAGGACGAGTGGAAGGCCATCAATCCTGAGTACGCGGTGCGCATGCGGCTGCAGAACCGCTTCCGTACCGGTCTGGAGATCGCTCAGTACACGGCGGACATCATGCGTCGCGACATGGCCGTGTATGACGCTGATTCGAGCAAGTACACCCAGTCCCTGGGTGCCTGGCACGGATTCATCGCCCAGCAGACCATGATGTCGGTGAAGAAGCATCACGGCTCCACCGACCGGCGCTACATCTACCTGTCCGGCTGGATGGTCGCGGCGCTGCGCTCTAAATTCGGCCCGCTGCCCGACCAGAGCATGCACGAGAAAACCACCGTTTCCGATCTGATCGAGGAGATCTACACGTTCCTCAAGCAGGCCGACGCGCGCGAGCTGCGACACATCTTCGTCGAGTTGGACGAAGCCCGCGCCCGCGGCGATAACGTCGATCAGATCGTGCAGAAAATCGACGACTACCAGACTCACGTGGTGCCGATCATTGCCGACATCGACGCCGGCTTCGGTAACGAAGAGGCCACCTACCTGCTCGCCAAGCGCATGATCGAGGCCGGCGCTTGCGCCATCCAGATCGAAAACCAGGTCTCCGACGCCAAGCAGTGCGGCCACCAGGCGGGTAAGGTAACCGTGCCCCACGAGGATTTCGTGTCGAAGATCAACGCGGTGCGCTATGCGTTCCTGGAGCTGGGCATCGACAACGGCATCATCGTCGCGCGCACCGACTCCCTTGGCGCAGGCCTCACCCAGAAGGTGCCGGTCTCCATCACCCCCGGGGATCTCGGCAGCCAGTACTGCGACTTCCTCGATGCCGAACCGGTGAACGATCTGAGCGAGCTGCGCGAAGGCGACATGGCCATCCACCAGAAAGGCCAGCTGTGCAAGCCGCGACGCCTGGACAACGGCCTGTACGCGTTCCGCGAAGACACCGGCTTCGACCGGGTGGTGCTCGACTGCGTCACCAGCCTGGAGCACGGCGCCGATCTGCTGTGGATCGAGACCGAGAAGCCCAACGTGGCGCAGATCGCTGCCATGGTGAACGCCATTCGGCAGAAGCGCCCGGACGCCAAGCTGGTGTACAACAACTCGCCGTCGTTCAACTGGACGCTGAAGTTCCGCCTGCAGGTGTGGGAAGACTGGAAAGCGGCCGGCAAGGATCTGTCGAAGTATCCAGATCCGAGCCAGTCGGAAAAGGCGCTGATGGACGTGTCGCTGGACGACTCGGAACTCGCCCTCGAGGCCGATCGTCTGGTGCAGAACTTCCAGCGGGACGCGGCCCGTGAAGCGGGTATTTTCCACCACCTGATCACGCTGCCCACCTACCACACGGCGGCGCTGAGCACCGACATGCTGTCCGAAGGCTACTTCGGCGACCTGGGGATGCTGGCCTACGTGCGCGACGTGCAGCGCGCCGAGATCCGCCGCGACCTGGCGGCGGTCAAGCACCAGGATCTGGCGGGCTCCAACGTCGGCGACGACCACAAGGAGTACTTCCTCGGCGAGAAGGCGCTGCTGGCAGGTGGTACTGCCAACACCATGAACCAGTTCTAGGACTGCTCCTGTCTGTGGGAGCGATCTCCAGATCGCGATAGCTTTGGTGGGAGCGATCAGGAGATCGCGATCAGGAGATCGCTCCTACAATCGCGATCAGGAGATCGCTCCTACGCGTTGGCGACATTTACCTCCGCTGGTTTCCCGGCTACCGTAATGGCTGATTCCGTCATTTCCTGAGGTATGTTGCATGCAAGGCCCCGTCAAGACCATGTCCCTGGACGAGATCAAGGAGTACGTCGGCAAAGAGATCGGCGTGTCCGACTGGTTCGAGCTCGACCAGGACAGGATCAACCGCTTCGCCGACGTCACCGAGGATCACATGTTCCTGCACGTGAACCCGGAGGCGGCTGCCAACACCCCCTTCGGCGGCACCATCGCTCACGGGCTGCTGACGCTGTCGATGATGCCGGTGATGGCGTATCAGGCCGTGCCCGGTGTCTCCGGCACCAAGATGGGCGTCAACTACGGTTACAACAAGATCCGCTTCATGGCGCCGGTGAAGAGCGGCAAGCGCATCCGCGGGCGGTTTTCCGTCAAGGCGCTGGAGCCGCAGAGCGGCGATCGCATGCAGATCGTCCATGACGTCAGCATCGAAATCGAAGGTGAATCCAAACCGGCTCTGGCCGCCGAATGGATCACCATGGTCTGGATGTAGCGGTGACCCGCTATACGGCCGAACAGCTTGCCGGGGGCGCGGTCAGCGTCTTCGGCGCGTTCGACTTCGACCGGCGTGGGGAAGGCGTGAGCCCGCGACGCATGCCCGCCTGGACGCGTTCGCAGCTGCCGCGGGTCATGGACGTCATGGTGCGGATGCCGTCCGGCGTGCGCCTGGCGTTCACCACCAACGCTCGGGAGATCCGTCTGGACGTGCAGACCACGCGCACGGTAACGCCGCCCCAGGCGCCCCGGCTGGTGGCGTTCGACCTGGTCGTCGATGGTCGGCAACTGCATTCCCGGGCGTCCGACCAGGGCAACACCATCTATCTGAATCGTGACGATCCCGACGATTACCGTCTGGAACGCCGGCCGGCTTATCAGGTGGTGTTCGACGAACTGGGCGAGGGCGACAAGCGCTGCGAGCTGTGGCTGCCGCACAACGCCTTCGTCGAGCTGCGAGCGTTGGAAGTCGATTCGGGTGCCGTAATCGAGCCGCAGCCGCAGCCCCAGGCGAACCGCTGGATTCACTACGGCAGCTCCATCAGCCACTGCCTCGAGGCCGAGACGCCCACGGGCACGTGGCCGGCGGTAGCGGCGGCAATCGCCGGTCTGCATCTCACCAGCCTCGGTTTCGGCGGCCAGTGCCACCTGGATCAATTCGTCGCCCGTACCATCCGCGACCTGCCCGCCGACCTCATCTCCCTCAAGGTGGGCATCAACGTCATCAACATGGATTCCATGCGCGAGCGCGTGTTCATGCCCGCACTGCACGGCTTCCTCGACACCATCCGCGAGGGGCAGCCGGATACGCCGATCGTGCTGGTGTCGCCCATCTACTGTCCGAGTGCGGAATCCCGGCCGGGGCCGACCTTCCCCGATGCCCGGGGAAAGTTCGTCACCCTGACGGGGTTTGAAGCCATGCAGGACGGCTGCCTGACGCTGACCCGGGTGCGCGAGATCGTCGCCGACGTGGTCGAGGTGCGGCGCCGCGGCGGCGATGCCAACCTGCGCTATCTGAACGGTCTGGAATTGTTCGGGGCGGCGGACGCAGCCGACCTGCCAGACGATCTGCACCCCAATCCGGCGGGCTATCGGCGCATGGGGGAACGCTTCGCGCGGCTCCTGGCCCAACAGCAAACGAGGATAATCACATGAACGTCAGCATCACTTACTGCGGGGCTTGAAACTACCGCCCCGCCGCGGTCAGTCTGGCTGCGAAATTCAAGTCACGCTTCGGCACCGAGCCCACGCTGGTCGTGGGCGGCGGCGGCATTTTCGATGTCACCATCGATGGCACGCTGGTGTTTTCCAAGCATGAGGTCGGCGACTTTCCGGACGCCGATGCCTTGCTCGACGAGATCGAAGCGCAGCGATGAGCGCGAGCGGCTAACCCGTCACGATCCGCCGCAGTAGTTCGGCATCGATGGGCTTCGTCACATGATCGTCGAACCCGGCGTCCATGGCGCGAGCCTTGTCGGTCTCCTGCCCCCAGCCGGTCACGGCAATCAGGCGGATCTCCCGCCCGTCCGGGCGCGCGCGAATGCGCCGCGCCACGTCGTACCCGCTCATGTCGGGCAAGCCGATGTCCAGCAGAACGAGCTGGGGGCGTGCGCCGTCGAGCGCGGCCAGCCCGGCAGCGCCGTCGTAGGCCACGGTTGCCGCATGCCCTTGAAGCTCGAGCAGCATCGCGAGGGAGTCTGCCGCATCGACGTTATCGTCGACGATCAGCACGCGCACGCTGCCGTTGCTATCCTCAGGTGAATCCTGCGGCGCCGCGGCTGCGGCCGTGGCCGCGGCCGCGGCCGTGGGAGCCGAGCACAGGGGTAATCGCACGCTGAACTCGCTGCCGCAGCCCGGGCCGTCACTGTCGACCTCGATGCTTCCGCCGTGCAGCGACACCAACTGACGCGAAATCGACAGGCCGATGCCGAGCCCCTGGTTGCCGGATCCTCCGGCCTGGGGCAGTTGTGTGAACATGTCGAAGATCTCCTCTCGATGCTCCCGAGCGATGCCTGCGCCGGTGTCCTTGATGCTTACCCGCAGCTGCCCGCCGGTCGTCTGCGTTCGCAGAGAGATCCTGCCACCGGCCGGTGTGTACTTGCTCGCATTGGACAGAAGATTGGTCAGCACCTGGGTCAGGCGCCCCGCATCCCCCTGCAATGGGGCTGGTGCATCGGCCAGATCGACGATGAGTTCCTGCTGGCGCTCGGCGATCTGCGGCCGCATCACTTCGATCGCGTGGGCTATGACATCGTGCAGATCGATGGGCTGAAGGTCGAGGGCGATCTTTCCCTGGCTGACCCGCGACAGGTCGAGCAGATCATCGACCAGGCGCACCAGATGGTCGAGCTGGCGCTGCATCATCGCGTGGGCTCGGCCGGCCATGGTGGAACTCGCGCCGGGCAGCTGCAGCAGGTCGAGGCCCGTCCGGAGCGGTGCAAGCGGGTTGCGCAGCTCGTGGGCCAGCACCGCCAGAAACTCATCCTTGCGCTGGTCGGCCTCGCGCAGCGCGCGCTCAGCACGCTTCAAGCCGGTGACGTCCAGAAAGCTGCCGACGGCGCCTTTGACCGATCCGGCGGCGTCTACCAGCGGCCGTGCCGACACCAGCGTCTCCACCGTGCCGCCATCGGCAAACAGCAGTTGCAGCTCTTCGTCGGTGACGATCTCACCGCGGGCGGCGCGCATCATCGGCCATTGATCCGTGGGCACCTCCAACCCCTCCAGGCGGGCCTGGTAGGGCTGCGGCTGCTGTTGCGGGGCGAGGTTCGCGCCTTCGGGCATGCGCAACAGCGCGCTGGCGGCACGGTTGCCGGTGATCCGACGGCACTGCGGGTCGGCGGCGAAAAGCACCCCCATCGGCAAGGTATCCAGCAGCGTCTCGAGGTCGTGCTTCTGCTCGCGCAGTGCCTCAAGAGCTTGCTTGCGAGCGGTGATGTCCAACCAGGATGACAGCACCCGGGTTTCACCCTCCACTTGGATCATCGCTGCGGAAAGCACCACCGTCTTGAGTTCACCATGCTTCGCCCGCAGTGTCACCTCCACGTCCTGGAGAAAGCCCTCGCGTTGCAACTGCGCGGCTAGGATGCTCCGGTGCTCCACGTCCGGCCAGAGACCAACGGCAAGCGAGGTGCTCGCCAGCATCTCCTCCCGCGAGTAACCCATGACCCGCTCGAAGGCATCGTTGACCTCAAAGTACCGACCGTCTTCGACATCACCGATCACGAGGACCGCAGGGCTGGTCTGAAAGGCGCTGCGGAACTTCTCCTCGCTCTCTCGTAGCGCGCGCTCGACGCGCTTTCTCTCCGTGGTCTCGACGAAAGCGCTGATGCAGCCCCTGGCCATGCCGTCGCTGTCGAGCAACGGGGTGGCGCTGCCCCACGTGCTCTTGTGTCCACCGCTCGGCAGCTCCAGGTCGATTTCCTCGTCCCAGACGTCTTTGCCGGTGGAGGTTGCGACCTGCATTGGCAGCTCCGCCGTCGGTATCTCTACGCCGCCGCGAAGAAATCGTCGTCGCTTCGAGGCGCTGGCAGAGACGTTTTCGCCGGGTTCCGCTTCGTACAGGGTCATCGCCATGCGGTTGCCGACCATCTCCCTGCGCTCGCTGTCCCTGGAGATGAAGACCATGGCCGGCACCAGATCCATCAGCTTCTCGACCTCTTCTGCCCGCTGCCGGATCTCCTCTTCCTGCTGCTTGCGGGCGGTGATGTCGACGGCGGAGGGGACGAGGTGGGTGATGCGCCCGCTCGAATCGCGCAATGGGGTGATCTGGAAGTCGATGATCATGCGGCTGTCGCCGGCCATGCGCACCGGTACGTCGTAGCGCACCGCCTCGCCGCGGGCGGCGCGGGCACAGACCTCGCGAACCTGCGCGCGGACCTCGTCCGCGTAGTCCCACCAGTAGCAGTCCCAGAACTTCTTGCCCACCACGTCTTCCGAGCTGATCGCGGCGGCAGCCAGGGGAGCGGCATTGGCCTGGATCAGCGTGCCGTCCAGTTCGAGTACGCCAACGAACATGAACAGGCTGTCGAGCACCGCGCCGACGCGCGGGCCGGAGATGTCGGACGATGTCGGCGAGTCGGCCGGCAGGCCGCTGGAGTGCCTCTCGGGCGCGAAAATCTCGGCGGCTCGCGCTCGCAACTGGTGTTGCCAGCGCATCACCGCTTCGGCGGAAACCCGGTGTCGATGCGCGATCTCTGCAGCGCTCGAGCCACCTTCGATCGCTTCGATGGCGATCTCGGCCTTGACGGCGGCTGCCGGTTCTAAGTCGTCGGTTGCTGGCACTGCGTGAGTAGTTCCCAGAGCAAAGGGAGAATTTCGACTGTACCGGGAGCGATTCGTTCGGCGCGCCACCGCCGTGTCTCACAATCGTGCAGCCTCCGGGCTTCGTGTGCGGCGCCGGTAGTGGCATCGGACGAGCACCGCGTGCACCATTCGGGCATGAGGCCCGGCACATGAAGCAGATTTATCTCGATAACAACGCGAGCACGCCGATCGCGCCGGAGGTGGCCGCGACCATGCGCGATGTTCTGGAGGTTGCGTTCGGCAACCCATCCAGCGGCCACTGGGCCAGCGCGCCCGCGCGCGAGCTGGTCGAGGGCGCACGCCGGCAGGTCGCCGAGTTGCTGGGCTGCATGCCGCAGGAGGTGGTTTTCACCAGCGGTGGCAGCGAGGCGAACAACTTCGCCCTGAAGGGCGCTTTTTTCGCGAGCCGACGGCCGCGCCGCCACTTCATCACCACCGCCGTGGAGCATCCGGCCATCGTCGCTCCACTGCGCTTCCTGGAACGCCTAGGCGCGTCGGTAACCTGGCTGCCGGTGGACGGCGCCGGGCGCATCGATCCGGACGATCTGCGCCGCGCCATCACGGCCGATACCGTGCTGATCAGCGTCATGCATGCCAACAACGAAGTCGGCACGATTCAGCCGATCGAGGCTTGCGCCGCCGTGGCGCGAAATCACGGCGTCCCATTCCATACCGACGCCGCCCAATCCGTGGGCAAGATTCCCACGCGGGTCGACGATCTGGGGGTCGATCTGCTGACCATCGCCGGGCACAAGTGCTACGCGCCGAAAGGTGTGGGCGCGCTGTACGTGCGCAACCGCGTCGAGTTGGAGCCGCTGATTCATGGTGCGGGGCACGAAGGTGGCCGGCGCGCGGGCACCGAGAGTGCCCTGCTTGCCGCCGCGCTCGGACGCGCCTGCGTGCTCGTCCGCGACCTGTCGCCAATGGCGGGGGTAAAAAGCCTCCGCGATCTTCTCTGGGATGCCCTGAGGCAGCATTTCGATGAGCGCATCGTCCTGAGCGGGCATCCGCAGCAACGCCTGCCGAACACCTTGAACGTCTGCTTCGTGGCGCAGGAGGGAGCGGAACTTCTGGCGGCCATGCCCGAGGTGGCGGCCTCCACCGGCTCGGCGTGTCATGCCGGGCGGGTGGAGCTGTCGCCGGTGCTCGCCGCCATGGGCGTGGCGCCGGAAGTCGGCATGGGCGCCATCCGCTTCAGCCTGGGGCGCGGCACCACGGCGGAGGAAATTCACGCGGTGGCGGAGGCGTTTCGCCACCGCGTGCGGTGACCTGGCGGCTCAATCCAGGTCGCTGGCGTCGTGGCGTTCCGGTACCCGTTGCTCCTCCGGGCCCCAGGTTCTGTTGACTCGCTGGCCGCGCTTCACCGCCGGCCGTTCCCGAATCTCCGACGCCCAGCGGGCCACATGGGTGTAAGAGGCCACGTCGAGAAACTCCTGAGCGTCGTAGATGTTGCTCAGCACCAGGGCGCCATACCAGGCGAAGTTGGCCATGTCGGCGATGTTGTAGTCGTCGCCGCACAGATATCGGCGTGACGACAGGTTCTGATCCAGAACGTCGAGTTGCCGTTTCACTTCCATGGCGTAGCGGTTGATTGGGTATTCCCATTTTTCGGGGGCATAGGCGTAGAAGTGCCCGAAGCCGCCGCCCAGATAGGGAGCGCTGCCCATCTGCCAGAACAGCCATGACATGCACTCCGCGCGTGCGGAGGGCTCGGTGGGAAGGAACGCGCCGAATTTCTCTGCCAGGTAGACGAGAATCGCCCCGGATTCGAACACCCGCGTTGGCGGCGACGTGCTGACGTCGAGCAGGGCGGGAATCTTGGAATTCGGATTCACCGCCACGAAGCCGCTGCTGAACTGATCGCCCTCGCCGATGTTGATGAGGTGGGCGTCGTACTCGGCGCCTTGCTTGCCGAGCGCGAGCAGTTCTTCGAGCAGCACCGTCACCTTCACCCCGTTTGGGGTGGCGAGGGAATACAGTTGCAGCGGATGCTTGCCGATGGGCAGATCCTTGTCGTGGGTCGGGCCTGCAACGGGCCGGTTGATCTTGGCGAATCTGCCGCCGCTTTCTGCATCCCAGGTCCAGACCTTGGGCGGCGTGTAGGAAGCTGAATCGGTCATGGGCTACCCTCAGCCGCCGACGGCTTTGCGAGCGCCGGCGATGCCGCCGCGATAGATGCCTTCGACGATCTTCGCCGCATCCGCTTCCGCCACGCCCCGAGGCTCGAAATTGCCGGTCCAGTTGACGTTGCAGGTGTCGTTGCCCTGGTCGGTAATCGTCACCGTTGCCGAATAGTCGGAGACCGGCAGCGGGCCATCGTCGTTGATGATGGAGTAGCCGAACACCATGGCGGCTGCATCGTGGCGATCGAGTCGCTCGACGATTTTTCCGCCGCCCATACCGATGGTGCGGATCATGCCGACGCCTTCACCTTCGGTTTCGAACGAGGTCACCGGCCCTCCGACTTTGATGCCGCCGAAGTCGCTGAGCGCCGCCCACACCTGTGCTGCGTTGGCGTTGATGTCTTCCGATACCGTTACTGTGGTCATGTCGACCCTCCCGCTGAAGAATGAGGTGCGAGTGTTCTACGAATGCACGCCGCGGTGCAATGGGTTTACGCGCCTGGCTGGCTCAGCGCCCTCGGCGCGCGCCTGATTCGCCTCCGTCTTCCCCCATGACCAGGCTGAAGCGTATCAGGCTCACATGGCCTCCAGCGCCTGCTCGAAGTCGACCAGCAAATCGTTCGCATCTTCGATGCCGATGGAGATTCGCACCAGATTGTCGCTGATGCCCAGCTGGTTTCGCCGCTCCAGCGGTACGCTGAGATGGGTCATGGCCGCTGGGTGCGATGCCAGGCTTTCGGTGCCGCCCAGACTCACCGCCAGCTTCACCAACTGCAGCGCATCGAGGAACCGGAAGCTCTCCGCCTCGCCGCCCTTCAGCAGCAGCGAGAACGTGGAGCCGGCGCCGCTGCAATGGCGAGCGAAGATCTGCCCCTGGGAGCTGGTTGGATCCAGGAAACCCAGATAGCCGACCCGTTCCACCTTGGGGTGATCGCGCAGGAACATGCACACCGCCCGGGCGTTGCTCTCGGCCCGCTCCATGCGTAAGGCCACGGTTTCCAGGGAGCGCAGTAGCATCCACGAGGTGTGCGGGTCGGTGATGGTGCCGATGGTGTTGCGCAGTGTCATGATGGGCAGCAGCGCGGCTTTGCTGCCGACCACGCCGCCGGCCACCAGATCGCTGTGGCCGCCGATGTACTTGGTCAGCGAGTAGATCGAAATGTCGGCGCCGTTGCGGATCGGCTGCTGATAGACGGGCCCGAGGAAGGTGTTGTCCACCATGATCAACGGCCGGTGCTCGGCATCAGCATAGATCTCGTCGCGCAGCGCGGCGATGCCTTCGATGTCCACCAGTTCGTTAGTGGGGTTGGCCGGGCTCTCCAGATAGATGGCGCCGATGCGGCGACTGGCCCGGGTTTCCTCGATCAGGGCGCGCACCTGGTCGAGTGGAGCGCCGGCGGCGAAGTTGCGGTAGCTGACGTCGAACTTGCCGAACACGGCGTCGATGAGTTTCTCCGTGGCGGCGTACAGCGGCCCGGAGTGGATGATGGCATCTCCGGCCCTGACGTGGGCCATCAGCGCGGTGGTGATGGCCGACATGCCGGTAGAGAATACGGCGGCTTCTTCCGCGTCTTCCCACAACGCCAGGCGATCTTCGAGGATCTCCTGGTCGGGGCCGTTGAACCGCCCGTACACCAGCCCTTCCGAGCCGCCCGGTCGCATACCGGTGATGCCTTCGAAGAAGTGTTTGCCCTCGGCGGCGGATTCGAACACGAAGGTAGAGGTGAGGAAGATGGGCGGTTTCAGCGAGCCTTCGGAGAGGCCGGGGTCGTAGCCGTAGCCCATCATCAGGGATTGGGGCGACAGCCGATGGGTACCGATATGGGTGGTGAGGTGCTTGTCCTTCATTACGCGCTCCTGTCGGTGGCGTCTGAGGTGCGCGCCATTATGGGCCACGAGAGTGGCAGGGGCCATGCGCGCCGTCGGTGCGGGAATGCTACTCTTGCGGCATCGGCAGCCGGGGAGCAAGCCAGATGTTGACGGTGTATGGGAGGCGGACGTCCGCCAACGTGATGAAGCCGCTGTGGCTGGCCGAGGAGATCGGCTTGCCGTACTGCCAGGTGGATGTGGGCGGCCCGTTCGGCGGCACCGATCAGGCCGATTATCTGCTGAAGAATCCCAACGGCCTCATTCCCACCATCGATGACGGTGGGTTCCTGTTGTGGGAATCCAATGCCATCACCCGGTATCTGGCCCGGCAGTATGCCAACGGTTCACTGTGGCCGGCTGAGGCCGGGGCGCTGGCGCTGGCCGATCAGTGGATGGATTGGACGCTGTCCACGGTGATGCCGATGATGACGCCCATTTTCTGGGGTCTGGTGCGCACTCCGGCCGAAGATCGCGACTACCCGCAGATCGAGCGCAGCATCCGCCAGGGGCAGCGCATCTGGGGAATTCTCGATGCTCACCTGGGCCGTCACCGCTACGTGGCCGGCGACGACTTCACCATGGCCGACATACCGTTGGGCCCGCAGGCGCACCGCTGGTTCGAACTGGTCCCTGATCAGCCGGACTTGCCGCACCTGCGAGCCTGGTATCGGCGTCTGACCGAGCGGCCAGGGTTTCGCAAAGTCTGCATGATCGACATCGTCTGAGCTTGGGCTGGGGATCGCGATCGGGAGATCGCTCCCACAGAAGCTGCGCTGTCGTTCGTCAGTCGTCGAGGGCTGCGTAGACGATGTTCTTCAGCTGACCGCGGAAGTTGAAGGTGGCGGAGGGCATGAGCTGGGTCATGAAGATCACCACCAGATCTTCGCGCGGATCCACCCAGAAGATGGTGGAGGCGGCGCCGCCCCAGAAGAAATCGCCAGCGCCCAGGGTGCCAGCGCCGACTTCCGACAGCGTGGTGGCGAAGCCCAGGCCGAAGCCGGTGCCCGCGTAAGCGGTTTCCGAGAACGCGCCGATGGCCATGGCGGTGAGATCCTGGCCGTCGGCCAGATGATTGCGCGTCATCATCCGCAAGGTGCGAGAGCCGATGATGCGCTTGCCGTCCAGGCTGCCGCCGCAGCGCAGCATTTCGCAGAAGCGCAGGTAGTCGGCCGTGGTGCCCACAAGGCCGCCGCCGCCGGAGAAGAACGACGGCTTAGTCAGATAGCTGCTGTGCTGGGGATCGTCGATGAGCCGCAGCGTTTTGTCCGGCGACCGCTGGTAGTTGGCGGCGAAGCGGTCTTCCTGGCCTGCCGGCACGGCAAAGCCGGTATCGCGCATGCCCAGCGGCTCGAAGATGTGCGTCTGGAAGTAGCGGTCCAACGGCATTCCCGACAACTCCTCCACCAGGTAACCGCACACGTCGGTGGCGTAGGAGTACATCCAGCGCTCGCCTGGCGCGTAATGCAGCGGCGCCTGGGTGAGCTTGCTCATGAAGCTTCCCAGGGTCTCGCCCTCGCCGCGCCGCACTTCGAGTGCCCGATAGCGCTTGTCCACCGGGTGGGCGCTGGCGCCGTAGGACAGCCCTGCGGTATGGCACAGCACGTCGCGAAAGCTGATGGGTCGATGGGGAGCGCGGGTTTCCATGGCGTCGCCTTCGCCCGAGACGTAAACGCGCGCGTCGCGCCACTCGGGAACCAGCCGATGCACCGGGTCGTTGAGTTGGAACAGGCCGCGCTCGTAGAGCTGCATCAGCGCGATGGAGGTGATCGGCTTGGTCATCGAATAGACGCGGAAGATGGCGTCATCGGCCATGGGCCGGCTGCGTTCGATGTCCATCAAGCCGAGCGCGCTGTAGTGCGCCACGTGGCCGCCGCGGCTGACTACCAGCTGGCAGCCTGGAATCTTCTGGGGCTCGACGTACTGGCTGATCAGATGCTCATCGATTCGCGCCAGGCGCGAAGGCGAGAAGCCGGCCAGCAGGGGTGCGGTTTCCATGATTCACTCTCCGAGCTCCAAGCTGCAGAAGCATCCGCAGCTGCTGCTGCTGCCCGGTCAATGTACCAGCATCGCCGGAGAACTCCATCGCGCTACCGAACCGCCGCCGAGGGGCCAGCTGATGCCGTCAGTGCAGGTGGTGCCCCGGGCCGCGGGCGTTCTGCAGCACCTCCACCGCGGTTTCCGGTTCGGTGTTGGCTTGCATGCTGTCGAGGTCGCCCCGCAGCATCTTCAGCGCGTAGCGTTCGGTATCGATCTCCGTCCTGGTGCGAAAACCCAGGCGGCGGAACAGCGGCAGTGGCGGGCACCAACCCTGGATCGCATGCTGCAGCAGGAACAGCGCCACCCCGGCCGCCAGCAGCGACGGCTTGCGGGTGAAGAGACTCGTCAGCACGCTGCTGGATATGAACGCCGAGGCGCTGGTTTCCAGGGTGCGCTCGATATCCCACTCTTGATCCAGCTCGTCCAGCCGTTGATCGATTTCGTCCCGGTGCTGCTGGTAGTAATACAGGCGCTGGATCATCTCGCGTTCGATGCGCCGATTGATCCTGTCGGCGCTGTGGGCGGGCACCCGCTCCGTGGTCGAGGGAATCATCGCTGTGCTCCATGGTTGGCTCGCTGGAGCTTGGCAAAGTGCATGCCAGCGCCCAGCGGAATCTCCGGCCGCAGCGGCTTTGGCGTGCGAGTGTAAGCGGCGCTGCAGACGTGCCGCGTTTCCCGCACAATTGCCAGAACTGTCCAGTCAGTGGCCGAAGATTCCGGAGGCGCCTATGAGCCGCAAGCCGACCCTTCACGTACCACCCACTCCCGCTCGACCGGGCGACGAACCCGATTTCAGCTATGTGCATCTGTCACCGGCGGGAGCCGTTGAGCGGCCGGAGATCAGCGCCCGGGTGCGCGACATGGTGCACCTGTCGGAAGAACTGGTGCGGGTGCTCGACGACGATCACCGCGGCAAGGGCCCCTGGCATCCGCATCTGGACGAGCATGACCTGCAGGTGGGGCTGCGTCACATGCTGCTCACCCGGTTGTTCGACGAGCGCATGGTGCGCATGCAGCGTCAGGGCCGCATCTCGTTCTACATTCAGAGCCTGGGTGAAGAAGCCGCGTCAGTGGCCGCGGCTCAGGCGCTGGCGCCGTCGGACATGCTGTTTCCCCACTATCGCACCCAGGGGCTGCAGATCGCCCGTGGCCGCAGCCTGGTGGATCTGATGTGCCAATGTCTGTCGAATTCGAAAGACATGTGCAAGGGGCGGCAGATGCCCATCATGTATCACTGGGCTCGAGGCAACATTTTTTCCGTGTCCGGCAACCTGACGGTGCAGTTTCCCCATGCCGTAGGCTGGGCGATGGCGGCGGCCATCAAGGGCGAGGACGACGTGGCCGCGGCATGGATCGGTGAGGGGTCCACTGCCGAAGCCGACTTCCATCACGCCATGACCTTTGCTGCCGTCTATCAGGCGCCGGTGATCCTCAACGTGGTGAACAATCAGTGGGCGATCTCCACCTTCCAAGGGGTTGCTGGCGGCGAGCGGCGGACTTTCGCTGCCCGGGGGCCCGGCTACGGCATCGCCTCGATCCGGGTCGATGGCAACGACTTTCTCGCCGTTCATGCGGTGACCCAGTGGGCGGCGGAGCGCGCTCGGCGCGGCCACGGCCCTACCTTGATCGAGCATCTGACCTACCGCGCCGGCGCTCACTCCACCAGCGACGACCCGTCCCGCTACCGGCCGCGCAACGAATGGGCCGCGTGGCCGCTGGGGGATCCGGTGGAGCGGCTGAAGCAGCACCTCATTGCCGAGGGCAACTGGTCGGAGCAGCGCCACGACAAGCTGGTGGACGAGCTGCGGGCCCACGTCAGCGCCTGCTGGGAGGAAGCCTGCAGCTACGGCACCATGACCGAGGGGCCGTTTCTCGACAAGAACGAGCTGTTCGAAGACGTCTACAAGGACATGCCCGCCCACTTGATCGAGCAGCGTGAGCGGCTGCGAGCGCTGGATGAAAAGGGGTAACAAATAATGCCGCAGATGAACATGATTCAGGCGTTGAACTCGGCCCAGGACATCATGCTGGGGCGGGATCCCAGCGTGGTGATCATCGGCGAGGACGTGGGCTACTTCGGTGGTGTGTTCCGCGCGACCGACGGGCTGCAGCGCAAGTACGGCGAGCATCGGGTCATCGATGCGCCCATCGCCGAAGGCGGCATCATCGGCGCCGTCATCGGCATGGCGGTGAATGGATTGCGTCCGGTCGCGGAGATTCAGTTCGCCGACTACATCTATCCGGGTTTCGATCAGATCGCCAGCCAGCTGGCGCGCATTCGCTATCGCACCGCGGGGGATTTCTTCGCGCCGGTGACCATCCGCACGCCCTGCGGCGGCGGTATCCGCGGCGGGCAGACCCACTCCCAGAGCCCGGAGGGGCTGTTCACCCACGTCAGTGGCTTGAAGGTCGTGATGCCGTCGAACCCCTACGACGCCAAGGGCTTGTTGATCAGCGCCATTGAGGATGACGATCCGGTGATCTTCTTCGAGCCGAAGCGCATCTACAACGGGCCGTTCGACGGCGATCCCGAGAAACCCGCGGTGCCTTGGAACACCCACGCCAAGGGCGAGGTGCCTGATGATTACTACACCGTGCCCATCGGCCGTTGCGAGGTGGTGCGCGAGGGGAGCGATCTGACCATCCTGTGCTACGGCACCATGGTGCACGTGGCGCAGGCGTCGGCGGCCAGAGCGGAGGCGGATGCGGAGATCATCGATATCCGTACCATGGCGCCGCTGGACGTGGCCACCATCAGGAAATCGGTGGAAAAAACCGGCCGCTGCATCGTCGTGCACGAGGCGACGCGCTTTTCCGGCTACGGCGCCGAGCTTGCGGCTACGGTTCAGGAAGAGTGCTTCTACCACCTGGAAGCACCGATCGAGCGGGTGTGCGGCTGGGATACGCCTTATCCGCACGCTTTCGAGTGGGACTACTTTCCCGGCCAGAAGCGCATCATGGCGGCCATCGAGCGGGTGCTGGAGGCGGAATGAGCGAGTACGTATTCAAGCTGCCGGATCTCGGCGAGGGGACGGTGGACGCCGAGATCGTCGAGTGGCACGTCAAGGTGGGCGACCAGGTCAAGGAAGGCGACATCATCGCCGACGTGATGACCGACAAGGCCAACGTAGAGGTGCCTGCGCCGGTGGACGGCCGGGTGCTGCGAACCAGCGGCCAACCCGGCGACCTGGTGGCCGTGGGTGCCGAGCTGATCGCCCTGGAGACCGGTGCGCAGACGGGCGTCAAGCCGGCGGCGAAGCCTCGGGCGGCCGAAACGCCCGCGGCACCGATGGCGGAACAGTCGGCCCGCGCGCAGGTGGAAGCATCGGCAGCCGATGCTGCACCGGTTGGTGGCGGGGCCGAAGCGAGGCTGGAGCGGGGCAAGGTGATCACTTCGCCGGCCATCCGCCGTCGTGCCAAGGAAGCCGGCGTGGATCTGCGGGAGGTTGCTGGTTCCGGGCCGCGCGGGCGCATTCTCCGCCGTGATCTCGAAGCG
>JBLRXD010000059.1:0-18218 GCA_047920935.1 Pseudomonadales bacterium
GCGCCGACGATGGCTGATGTACCGACGATGGCTGATGGCCGCGCTGGCGGTAGTCGCCCTCGCAGCGACCGCCGCAACAACGCTCGAAGACCGGTTGAGGGGTCACATCCCCGAGCAGTTGCGCTTCGCGCTGGCGTTGTCCGAGGACGAAGAAATCCGCGCGGGACAGCAGGCGACGGCGAACCTGCTGGGCGTCGCGCCGCTGGTCGCCGACGCGGGCCTGCAGGAGTACGTCAACACCGTCGGGCGCTGGGTGGCGATGGGCAGCGAACGGCCCGATCTGCCGTGGCGCTTCGGCGTCATCGACTCCGCGGACGTCAACGCCTTTGCCGCCCCTGGCGGCTACGTGCTGATCACGCGCGCGCTGTATGCCAGCCTGAGCGACGAAGCCGAGCTCGCGGGTGTGCTCGCCCACGAGATCGCGCACGTCGTCGAGCGCCACCACGTGGAGCTGATGCGCTCGTCGCTGGCATTGCAGTTCGGCATCGAAGTGCTCGAGCGCGAGTTTCTGCGGGATCGCGAGGCGCTGGTGCGCCGACTGGTCGGTACCGGGGCCGAGCTGTTCGCGCGGCGACTCGATCAGGATGCCGAGTTCGAAGCCGATCGACACGGCGTGGTGCTGGCCGCACGCGCCGGCTACAGCCCGTTCGGCCTGGCAGCCGTGCTGCAGAAGATTGCGAGCGTGGAGCAGACGGATGATCGCGTCGCGCTGCTCTACAAGACGCATCCCGACCCAGAGCAGCGTCTGCGGCATCTCGACGCCACGCTGAGTGCCGAGTTGCAGCGGCTGGATGCTGACGGCGCGGGTGGCATGCTGCATCCGCTGCGGTGATTCGTCATCCCAGCTCGCCGTGCCAGGGCTTGGGCGTGATCACCGATCGATTGGCCGGGGGGTTGTTCAGCAACAGTTGATCACCGCTGATGAGGATGCTCCCGTCATGCGCCTGCAGCAGTGCCCACAGGTGATCATCGCCGGGATCGGGCGCGCGGTTGCCCGGCTTCGGCTTGCGCCACAGGCCCGCGACCACCACGTTGGTGTCGACCACGAAGACGGGTACGGTCATCGGCGGCGTGCGGCACGCGTCTCTTCCTCCGCAACCTCGAGGGCCTCGTCTGGCCCCAGAGCGGGAGCGCATCAGCGCCTCCGCCGTAACCGCCGCGGCAGCCCTGGACAGCGCCGGGCCGCAGCAACGGCCGACGCTGAGGCCGCTGTCGCACCAGCACGGCTCCCGGTCGGTTCGAGGCAGCGTCCGCCGGTGTGGGGCATCGAAGAGGCCGCAGATGCCCGTCATCGCCAATAAAGCCTCCGGAAGGAGAAACCGGAAGCTTTAGCAACGCTACGAGGCGCTGGAAGGATGCTCCTTCCGTCATGGGCCTGCAGGGGTGGTCACCGCGATCGGGCCGGCGACCACCACTGCCGGCAGCTGTTACAGGGTGTAGCGCGCTCGCAGGTACCACAGCCGTCCGCGCGGATCGTGAATGGTGGACTCGAACGCGTTGAAGCCGGATGCGGTGGGTGGATCCCGATCGAACAGATTTACAGCCCCGACCGTCAGCGCCAGGCCATTGTTCGGAAACAAGTAGCTGTAGGATCCGTCCACCGTGGTATGGCTGCGGACGCGCAGACCAGGCGGAAACGAGTTGGGCTCCTTGATGTTGCTGACATAGTTGATGGCGAGCGTTGCATAGTGCGCGTCTCGGGCCCATTCAGTCAGTAGCGTGCTCTTGTACTCGGGTAGCGGCCGACCGATCAGGACGTTCTCGCTGACGCCGACCAGATCAACCGTCTCGCCGGGGTTCAAGCGGGTATCGAAAGGCGTGATCGCGCGCTGAATGTCGAACTCGAGAAACCACGACAGGTCGAGGGTCGCACTGAACTGGCCGATGGCCGTCGGATACTCGTAGCGGACCAGCAGATCGATGCCGGAGGCGTCCAACTCCGTGCCGTTGGTGAAGCTGCGCTGCACCGACAACGGGTTTCCCTGGGTGTCCAGCAGGATGTCGGCAGTGTTGGGATTTCTGTCGACGTCGCGGAAGTTGCAGGGTTCGATTGCCAGAAAAGCATCGGTCACGGCACCGTCGCTCAATGACGCGGGTCGGCCCGCAAATTGCCAGGCGATCTGGCAATCGTTGACGAGGCCGGCGAAGTCGTCGCCGATGATGATGTCGTCGTAACTGTAGTTCCAGTAGTCGACGGACACGGTGAGGGTGTCGAGCGGCGACCAGATCACGCCGAGGTTGAAGTTGATCGATTCTTCCGGCCCGAGGTCGGGATTGCCGAATGTAGGCAGGCGTGCGAAAACGCCGCTGCCGAACAGCTGGGCTGGGCTGCCGAAGTTCGCCTCGAGCACCTCCGCGCTTGGTGGCGTGATGAATTGCAGGCCCGTGCCGGTACCGAATTTCTGCACCAGGGAAGGCCCGCGGAACGACGTGCCGACGGATCCCCGGAAGACCAGATCTTCCGTGGCCGACCAGCGTACCGCCAGTTTGGGATCCAGCGTATCGCCGGTGTTACCGCTGTAGTTCTCGTAGCGCAGAGCAAATTGCACCTCGAGATCGTCCGTGATTGGAAAGGCGAACTCGGTAAACGCCGCGACGATCTCCTGCTGGGCGCTGAACGGGATGCTCGGGCCGGTGAATGCGAAGGGAAAACTCGCATCGGTCGCGATTTCGTTGCCGCCGGTGCTCATCTTTTCCTTCCGATACTGCAGACCCAGCGCGAATCCCACTCCGCCACCAGGCAGTGCCCAGTCGAACAGCGACGGTGTGGAGAGAACGGTGTCGAGAACGGTCAGTGACGTGCGGGCGCTCACCAGGCCCTGCGCCTCGAGCTGATGTACCGCAAACGCGTCGTTGCCGAGCGTGTGCAGGTTGCCGTTGCCATCGGCGACGACGGTGTCGGGGAGCAGAATCGAGCTGCCGAAGGGATTGAACCAGGTGCATGGGCCTTCACCCGCCACCTGCCCTGGCGCGTTGCGGTCACAATTCACGCCGAAGAAGCCGTTCAGCGCGTCGCTCATTCGAGATGTGACGGTATCGTAGAAGTGGGTCGCGCTCTTTTCCTGACTGTAGCCGTACGATGCGTCGAAGTCCCAGGCGTCGTTCAACGATCCGCGTGCGCCAAGGGTAAATACCCGGGTTTCCCGGTCGATGGTACTCTGGTGGCGGTTTCTGAAGGTCTCGCCTGGCTCGACGATGCCGTTGCCGTTGAGATCTGCCGGCACGCCCCTGACCTGCTCCAGATGCACCAGCGATGGACGCATCACGCCGTTGAAACTTATCTGGCCAACGCCCGCCAGTACGGCCGCCGGGTCCGTCACATCGAACCCACCAGCAGCCACGGGAACGAAGCCGAGTACCGGCAGCGGGAATGGCTGACCGGCAAGCTGTGAGCTGAGGCGATTGGCGACGTCGTCGCCGAACGGCACCTGGCCGGTCGTAGCGAGTGACGCGAAGGCGTTCTGCACCTCGAAGATGAAACCGGGGTTGTTCGGTGAAAAGGTCGGTTGCGATGTCAGCGGAAACGAGGGCGACTGGTTGATTCGAACGTCGTTTTCCGAACCGCCGAAGTGGCCGTAGATCTCGACCCTTTCATTGACGTCGTGGGTGAAGGTAGCCAGCAACTGCTTGCGGGTCTCCTCCGAGAAAATGTCGCGCGACAGCAGATCGTTTTTGGTGCTGCACAACCCGGAGTTCCGAACCCGATCACTGGCCAGCGCCGTACACGACGAGTCACTGATCAGCACCGTGCCCGGAACGTCGACGAAGTTTCCCTCTCCGAGTGCGATACGGGTCGCGGCGAACATGTCCTGCGGCAGGTTGAAGGGCGACGGCCCTCCGACGGTAGGATCTCTCACCCGGTCCGACGCGAATCCGCGGTTCAAGGTTTCCAGCGGGTCACGTTCGAAGTAGTTTCCGCCGATGACGAAGTGCGTTCGGTCGTTGCCGAAGCCCCAGATCACGCCCACGTCCAGATCGCTGTGCTCATCATCGAGACGGGCGCTGACCGACTCCCGAAACATCTCGGGCAGCCCGAGGCGGTCGAAGCTTGTGTCCTTGCCCCGAAAGCCGTCCTGGTACATGCCGGTGATCTCGAAACCTTCGAACCGGTTGCGGAGTTTGAAATTCGCGACGCCGGCAACCGCATCCGACCCGTAGATGGCAGACGCGCCGTCTTTCAGGATCTCGATGTTGTCGATCATGATCGACGGGATCCGATTGATATCGACGAACTGCTCGCTCTGATTCGAGACAGAGGTGCCCACGTTCAGGCGCTTGCCGTCGAGCAGGATCAATGTCGAGGCGAGGCCGAGGTTGCGAATGTTGATGTTCGATGCCCCGGCGCCACCGACGCTCTGTTCCTGGGCCGTAACATTCTCTGAACCTACGACGGACGGCAGCGTCGCGATGAAGTCACCCAACTGGGGGCGCCCGTAGGCTTCCATCTCGTTTCGACCGATGACCCGCACCGGCGACGGCGCGTCCTCGGGAGCGCGTCTGATATACGACCCGGTAACCACGACCTCTTCGATTACGCGCTCCGCGCTCCACGAAGCGACGCTGAATGGCAGAGCTGCTGTGCTTATGAGCGCAGCGAGCCCGATCGCTGTTTTGTTAGACATGATGATTCTTCTCCCCAAAACCCTGATGGCGGACAGACCGATTGCGGTCCTGGGGCTAGACGTTTCGGAGTTTCAGATGTTACAGAGGGGAACCATCACCGAGGCGGCACGCGGCTCGAGCCCTTCGTCGATCCGCTCGAGGTGGAATGCGGCTTGAAGCCGGCATATCTTAGGAACGGCCATCGCCAGCAGCCTTTCGCGGCCGGAGATCAGACCATGCCATTCCCGCCACCCTTCGACGGCGCCGTCAGCAGGTTCCTCGCCGAGGAGGTGCCGGCGCCAATTCGCACCGCGATCGAGGACAGTCGCAAGCGCGACATCCTCGACCCGAGCTATCCGTATGACCGCTGGGTCAAAAAATCCGACTACGAGGCCGAGCTGGCGCCGTTGCAGATCGAACTGGCGAAGTGCCAGCGTTGGTTGAAGGACAGCGGCGCGAGGCTCGCGGTGGTGTTCGAGGGGCGCGACGGCGCCGGCAAGGGCGGCGCCATCAGCCGGATTACCCAGAACCTGAATCCACGCGGGGCTCGGGTGGTGGCGTTGCCCACGCCGACCGAGCGCGAAAGCACCCAATGGTACTTTCAGCGCTACGTCGAGCACCTGCCGGCGGCGGGCGAATTGGTGTTGTTCGACCGCAGCTGGTACAACCGCGGTGTGGTCGAGAAAGTCTTCGGCTTTTGCACCGCCGCGGAGCGAGCCCGCTTCTTCGGGCAGCTGCCGAACTTCGAAGCCATGCTGGTGGGCGAGGGTATCGTGCTGGTGAAGCTGTGGTTCAACGTCGGCCGCGCCGAGCAGTTGCGTCGCCTGTTGCGCCGCGAGGCCGATCCATTGCGGCAATGGAAGCTCAGCCGCATAGACATCGACGGGTTGGGGCGATGGGACGCCTACAGCGAGGCGATCCGTGAAACGTTCGCGGCGAGCCACACCGCGGTGGCGCCGTGGACGGTGATCCGCGCCGACGACAAGTATCGCGCCCGTCTGACGGCGATCCGGGCGGTTCTCGGCGCGCTCGACTACCCGGCCAAAGATGCGGCAGTAGTCGGCCAGGTCGACCCGAAAATCTGCGGCGGGCCGGAGATCTGGCAGCCTGGCTCGTAGGAGCGACCAAGCCGGCCTGCGGCCGCCGCGGTCGCTTGAGGAAAAGCGGAGTTTTCCATGAAAGCGATCTCCAGATCGCGATCGGCGTTTCTCACTGGCTGGCCCGCACCAGCCGAATCGCAACACAGGAGCAGCATCGGCATGATCTCGAACACCACGCGATGGCATGGCCCCCGACCGGCGGCGGTAGTTCTCGCGGCGCTGATTGCGGTTGCAGCAGCGCCGGCCCTCGCGGCGGAACCGGCACGCGTGGAGCACTTGAACTCCGGCAGGGTGCTGCCCACCAATCTGCCGTTCTCCGAGGCGGTGCGGGTCGACGGAACGCTCTACCTCTCGGGGCAGATCGGCGTCAAACCCGGCGTCCTGGAACTGGTGGAGGGCGGCATGGCGGCCGAAGCCCGCCAGACCATGGACAACATCAGGACTACCCTGCAGGCCCATGGCCACGACATGAGCGACGTGGTGAAGTGCACGGTGATGCTTGCCGACATGGACGAGTGGGGCGCGTTCAACGAGATCTACGTTGAGTACTTCACGGCCCCTTACCCGGCGCGCAGCGCCTTCGGCGCCAACGGCCTGGCGTTGGGCGCGCGGCTCGAGGTGGAGTGCATCGCCGCCGTCAGAACGGAGTGAGCGCGCCGGCCTCTTCCTAGCCCACCACCTCGATGCGACTCCAATCACCGCCCACGGATTCCAGCAGCTTTCGCAGCGCCGGGCTCTTGTACTTGTCGCCGAGCGCATCGAGGCGCTCCTTGACGCAGCGGTGCAGCTTCGGGGAAACCCTGCGCACCGTGGAGCGGCGCAGCGCCCGGTAGGCGCCTGTGTATTCGTTGTGCTGCTTGCCGGCGCAATCCGGCTGCAGATCGTCGATGAAGTGCGGCGCGAAGCGCAGCCCGCAGGCTTCGGCCTCCCGCACCATCCACAGTGCCGCGCAATCGCCCAGACCGCGATCCAGGTAGCCGCCGCCCACATCGGAGTGCACCCCGGGGAACCATACCTGCTCGAGGTCGATGCCCGGCTTCTCCGTCCACAGGGTCGGCTCGAAATCCCGGCGGTTTTCATCGATGGAGACGGCGTGGCGCGCGTGACGCACGATGCTGCTGGGTTCGGCGTCGTGGAACAGATAGCGGGCCTCACCCAAGGTGCCGATGAACGGCGCGGGAATGCCCAGCGCGCCCACGGTATCCCACACGCCGATCAGCTCGATCTCGGTACGGTCGGCCACCGCGTACGAGGATCTGAAGGCTTTCGCCGCGGGCGAATCCGGGCTCGAGGATTTGGGGCGGCGCCGATACAGCTCGAAGGCTTCGGGTATGCGGGCCGCGTGCGCTGGTTTCAGCACTCCGCAGTTGCGGATGAATCCGCCCAGCGAGCGGGCCGTGTACGCGCCGCGGCTGAAACCGAACAGGTACAGCGCGTCCCCCGGCTGGTAGTTGTGCACGAGGAACCGGTAGCAATCCATGATGTTCTTGTCGATGCCGCTGCCGGTCAATCCGCCCTTGATGCGGTCGCCGTCGCTGCCGACGCCCCAGTCGTAGAACACTACCTGCTTGTTGCCGGCGGCATCCTCCGGCGCGATGCCCCGCGCCAGGCGCATCACGTGGGTAGGCGTGTCAGTTTCCGGTGAGTTCCATGTGCCATCGGCACAAAGGACGATGCGTTTCATGTCGAGGCTCCGGCTTTTCAGGCGAAGATAGCCGAGTTGCATGGGAAAGCAACTGGACGGTGTGGCGAGCAAGGCGCGCTGCCTCGCTGGGCCTATACTTGCCGATCAGCCAATGGCGGCGAGGGAATTGATGGGCGCGACGGCAGACGATCACCAGCCACGATGGCGCCGGATCGCGGGCATGGTGCTGCTCGTCGTGCTGTTGGCGCCGTCTGCGGCGCTGGCCGATGTGGTGCTCGGCTCGTGGAACATCCAGAACCTGGGGTGGGACAACGCCAAGCGCTACGACAAACTCGCCCATGTCGCCAACCACTTCGACTTCCTGGCCATACAGGAGCTCATGAACAACGCCGCGCTGGAACGTTTGCAGCAGGAGCTCGAAGCGCTCTCCGGAGAGTCATGGTCGTCCATGGCCAGCCACGCGCTGGGGCGCGCCTCGTATCGCGAGCACTACGCGTTCCTGTGGCGCGACAGCGCCATCGAGTATCTGGACGGCGCCGTGGTATTCCTGGACAACGCCGATGTGTTCGCGCGCGAGCCGTACTCCGCAAGATTCCGCAGTCGGCGCAGCGGCCAGACGTTCGCGGCCGCCAACGTGCATGTGGTGCACGGCAGCAGCGTCGGCCACCGGCTGCCGGAGATCGCCGCTCTGGTGGATTACTGGCAGTGGCTGGGCGAGGTGTATGAAGACACGCCGCGGCTGCTGATGGGTGACTTCAACCTCGCCCCTCAGCACCCTGCGTGGGAGTCGCTGCGCGCGCAGGGCGTGATCCCGGCGATCACCGAAGGGGCGACCACGTTGAGCCCCACCGATGGCCGCTACGCCAACCTCTACGACAACATCTGGAAGATCGGCGGCAGGCTCGACGTCTCCAGCCGGGGAGTCATCGAGTTCCCCACGCTGCTGGGCCTCGATCACGCCCGGGCCCGGGCTGTGGTCTCGGATCATGCCCCGGTGTACGTCGCCTTGGGTGATGCCGCGGTGGAGCTTCGTCCGTTCCCGTCCGCAAGCTTCGACGCCTCGGTTGTGGCCGCCAATGACGCCGGTGATTGCATTGATCTGAACCGCAGCGATTTCGAGGCGCTGCAGGCGTTGCCGCACATCGGCCCGGCCAGAGCCCGAGCCATCATCGACGGGCGCCCGTGGGAGGATGCGGAGCAGTTGCAGCGGATTGCGGGAATCGGTGGGGAGCGTTTGGCCGAAATAGTGGCTTGCGGGTTGTTGTGCCATGGGGGTAGCGCGCGCTGAGGATTTGCTTTTCTTCGATCTTCGCTGCAAATGCGAATCATTCTCACTACGATCTGATCCGGTGTCACAACTTCGCCCCCACTGGAGCCCCGGCGCATGAAATCACCGCGTTCCTTCCACTCGTACTGCGCGTCGCGTACCGGCGCGGTCATCGCGGGCATAGCCATTCAGGCAACGCTGGCCGGTGCGGCCGCTGCGGAGGAGTCCGTGGCGGCCAAGCGCGCGCCGTCCATCCTGGTCATCGAGGTGATCGGCCGGAACGTCGATGCGGTATCGCGCCAGACCGGCTCGGTGGTCATTATCACCGAGCAGGATCTGTCGCGTATTCAACCCGTATCCACCGAAGACGTGCTGCGGCGCGTGGCGGGCATCAACACCAAATCGGAAGAAGAGACCTCGATCGTCGCCAACATCGGTCTGCGCGGGCTCAGCGCCAGCGAATCCAAGTCGCTGATCCTCGAGGATGGGGTTCCCGTCGCGCCGGGCTTGTTCATTGGCAATGAGCGCTATTTCAATCCGCGCATCCAGCGCATGGAGCGCATCGAGATCCTCAAAGGGTCGGCGGCGCTGCGTTACGGGCCGTCGACGATCGGCGGGGTGGTGGCAACTTACGCGCGCAGCGACGGCTTCATGGACAAGGGCTACGAGATGACGGACGTCATGCTCAAGGGCGGTATGGCCGTAGGCGACAACCAGCAACTCGGCGTCAAGTTCTCCTACCACGAGAACGAGGCCAACATCTCGTATCGGGGGCTGCTGCTCAATGAATTCGATGCCGGCGTCACCGATAACCCGGCGCCGGACGACTACTTCCTCACCGACCGGATCGCCTTCGACGCCAATCACGAACTGACGCTGGGCGATCGCGCGACGTTGACCACCCTGGTTTACTGGAGCGAAATGACCCGCGACTACTGGCGCTACGACGTCGACACGCCGGCCTCGAACGCGGCCGGCCGCTGGGTCTACCAGGACACCCTCACCGGCAACAACCGACCCGAACCTGTCGCAATCCAACGCCGGCAAAAGCCTGCATCAAGGCCTCGAGCTGGCCCTGGGTTATGACCTGGGCCGCGGCTTTGCGGTAAGCGGCAATGCCACCTACATCCCCACCTCGAAGCTCGAAACCGGCAGCGATGCCGGCAATCGGGTGCCGTACTCGCCGAAGGTGCTGGCCAACGCGGCGCTCGAGTACCACCACGAGGGCTTTCGCACCGCGCTCATGGTTCACCACCGCGGCTCGCAGTTCGGCGACGGCAGCAACCGCCGCGACATTCCGGCCGACGCCGCCGATGGCATCTGGGGCGGCCGCCTGGACGCCTATACCCTGGTGGATCTCACCGCCCAATACGACCTGAACCCGCGCCTGATGATGTTCGGCGCCGTGAAGAACCTCACCGACAAGCGCTACATCACCGGGCTGCGTCAGGGCATTTACGTCGGGCCGGAGCGTTCCTTCGAGTTTGGAGCAAGGTACATGCTCTGACGGAGGCGCCGGGGGCATGGCTCAGTGCGCCTCGTGATGAATCAGCAGCGGAAGCCTTCAGCTGAAAGATCATACACTGGTCATCTGCAGAGATGGCCGGCGTCATCGGCCTGGTAGAGCCGGTGCGCCGATCGTGTCGAAGGCCTGATGAACCGTGTCCGCGCCCAGGCCGCACAGTCGAAGTCAAAGAGATAGTCGACATACGCACTGGCTTCTTCGCGTGACCATGTGCCGTTTCGCACCTGGGGCCAGAAGTCGACGTCTGCGACGTCAACGACAAACGGATGTAAGAATCGCGCCGGAAGGTGCTCGTGGCCGAGCGCCGCCAACGCACACGCGCGATGGAACCCGCCCCCGTAAACAATGAAGCGCAGATCGTTGCGGCGCTTCACCGGCACCACGCAGATATCGCCGAACGAACGGTCGTAACCTCTCGCTTTCAGGATGCGGTAGATGGAGATCAGGCGCTCGAACTCCAGCCTGCCCTTCTCCGGGTGCGTAGGGCCGAAGAGCCCCATCCCGTGGCTGAGGTCGAGCCGCGCTTTGCCGGCCATTCGGTTGTCGTAGCTGGTGAAAGCGCGCACGACGCGGAGGATGTCTTCCGGACCCTGCGCCGTCCAGGGAACCAGGTGAACCAGGTGCGGATCGCGCCCGGCAAGAGAAGCCGGTGCCTGCTCGAACCCTGCATACGTGGCTCGCGCATCTATCGGTTGCCATCTTTGGTAATACCGCTCCAGCAGTGAGCCCTCGTAAGTCTGAGATCGGCCCTCCACGTGGTCTTTCAACAATGCGACGAACGGATGCCAGGAATCAGCTCCGAAGCCGAAGCCAATGAAGGTCACGCACTCCGCCACCGGACACCAGAACGCGGTCTCGCCACCGCCGCCCTGCTCGATCAGCAACGCCTCGGAAGCACTCCGAAAGATCGGCACGGGCGTTTGCCGGCGCTCTCGCTGATTTCGCCACGATGAACGCTTAGCGCGGATGCGGCGCCATAGGGTTCTCAACATTTGCGCCGTTTGCCTGTCTCACGCCGTTGCCCACTCGCGGGCCTCGGCAAATTTTTCTCCCGGGCCCATTCGCGCGCATCGAAGTCGAACAGGTGATCGACATACGCCCGCGCGTCATCGATCGTCCAGACGCCGCTTCGTACCAGGGGCCAGTACTGAACCTCGTCGACGGAAACCAGGTCAGGTCTGCCGAAAACGCAGGGGATCCGCTCGTGCTTCAAGACAGCCGCTGCGGCAGCGCGGTGATGCCCGCTCATCACCAGATATCTGAGGGCGGTTTTTCGCCGGATAACGGTCACCTTGACGTCTCCCCGGCTGCGGTCGTAGCCACTGCAGCGCAACGACTCGAATACCCGAACCAGGCGCTGATACTCCAGCGCGCCCTTTTTGCTGCTCACCGGGCCGTGGTGATTGAAGCCGGCCTCGATGGTCAGATCCGGCGAGCCGTGTTCGCGATTCTGGCGGTGAATGATCGACTCCACCTGTGTCACCCACTCGTTCGGAGGCTCTGCCTGCCACGGCAGTGGTGGCGCGTACGGGGGCAGGCTGTGCAACGCGTTGCCTCGCTCCGGTTCGATGCCGATGAGCGCCTGCGCAGCCGTTGTGGGCTGCCATCTGTCGAAGAATGTCTCCAGGAGGCTACCGCAATACCCCCCGGCCGCACCGTCTGCCCGCTCCCGCAACGTGGCGACGAACGGGTGCCAGCCCGCCGCTGCGAACGTCAATCCATTGAAGACCACGCAGTCCCGCAGCGGCGCCAGGAACGCCACCTGCCCTCCTGCGCGGTGGAGATACCATGCAGCCATCGGATCCTCCACGAGCGGATGGGGCTGCTGCACGTTGGCCGGCGCCTGCGCTGTTCTGCCGCAGATCGCATCCCTCAACAACCGGATGAGACGGGCTAGCGGCACGCGCGGGTCTCTGCTCGCTTCACTGAAGTCACCGTTGCTCTCTCCTGTGCTCCCGGCTGAGCAGTTTGCATGCCAATGTCGGCGTCCGTGTGGGCGGCGCGCTGGCCGGGCTGGGTTATCATCCAGGTTCCTTCGGCAATGGTGGCGGGCGTTACTGTTGGTGATCGACCTGGTGATCCTGGATTGCGACGGCGTGCTGGTCGATTCCGAGCGGTTGTCCATCGGCGTCGATGTGGCCGTGCTCGCCGAACTCGGGTGGCCGCTCACCGAAGCCGAGGTGGTCAGCCGGTTCGTCGGCTCTTCGGACGCCTACTTCCGGCGCGAGGTCGAGGCGCATCTGGGTCGCCCGCTACCCGAGGATTGGGATGCTCAGGTGGAGTCTCGCTACCGGCGCGCATTCGAGATGAGCTTGCGAGCGGTAGACGGCATCGTCGAGGCGCTTGACCGACTGCCGCACCGAACCTGCGTGGCCTCGAGCGGCACCCACGAGAAGCTGCGCTTCACCTTGGGTCTGACCGGGCTCTACCCGCGTTTCGCCGGTCGCATCTTCAGCGCCACCGAGGTGCCAGCAGGCAAGCCCGCGCCCGATCTGTTCCTGCATGCGGCGGCGCGGATGGGCGTGCCCCCGCACGCCTGCGTGGTGGTCGAAGACAGCGCCTTCGGCGTGCAGGCGGCGCGGGCGGCCGGCATGTGGGCGTTGGCGTACGGCAGCGGGGTGACGCCGGCCGAGCGGTTGGCCGGGCCGCGCACCACGGTCTTCGAAGACATGCGCGAGCTGCCGGGGCTGCTCGCATCGCTGGAGAACCAACATCAACTGGGTGCATACGCCGGAGAAGCACGATCTGGAGTGGATGCCGGGGTTGGTGTGGGTCGCGCTTTATCTGCTGGTGGTGCCGGTGCTGGTGTATTGGCCGTTACATGTGTGGTGCCGGTCGCGGCTGTCGTCCGGCGCCTCTGGCTCCGGCAGCGGCGGGGGATGAGTGGCGCTGGTGTTCCGCCATCAGTCCGTGGCGGGCGCCGACGCGTTCGCTCTTGCCTCCAGCAACAGGTACACCAGCAGCGCGACCGCCAACGGCACCAGATAGTAAACCGCGCGGTAGGCCAGCAGCGCCGCGATCATTTCGCTGCTCGGCAGCAGGTGACTGAGCATGGTGATGAACACCAGCTCGATCACCCCGAGGCCTGCCGGGATGTGTGCGATCACCCCGACGATTGCGCTGACCAGCACTACCGTCAGGACCGTCAGGTACGGCGCCTGCTGGAGAAGCAGCACGTAGACCAGGGCGCCGATCAGCATCCAGTTGGCCACGGAGACCAGCAGCTGAAACACGGCGATGCGAAGCGAAGGCAGCAGGATCTCGTGTCCCCGCACCGTCCACGACCGGCGCCGCGACAGGCCGCAAGCCGCGAGGTAGCCGAGTGCGACCGCCATCATGCCGAAGCCGATCCACCGTAATCCGTCGGCGCCGACTTCCCAACCCGACGGCAGGGCGACCACCTGCATCGAGAACATGATGCCGCCAATCAGCAGGTAGCCGAGCCAGTTTGCCCCGACGCTCAAGCCAATGATCTGGGTGATGGTGCCGCCGTCGAGTCCGTAACGGGAATAGAGCCGGTACCGAAAACCGACGCCGCCGACCATCGCGCCCATGTTGAGGTTGAAGGCATAGCTGACGAACGCGATCGTCGCGACCCGCAAACGGGTCAGCCGGTGGCCGGTGCACAGGCGCGCGATCTGGTCGAACAGCCCATAAAGCGCGTGACTGAGCAGCGCAAGCAGCAGGGCGAACACCAGAACCAGCC
This sequence comes from Pseudomonadales bacterium, assembly GCA_047920935.1. Taxonomy (GTDB): domain Bacteria; phylum Pseudomonadota; class Gammaproteobacteria; order Pseudomonadales; family Azotimanducaceae; genus UBA7803. The sequence goes on from JBLRXD010000059.1 coordinate 13,846, forward strand.
CACGGTAACGAGTCAGCGCTTCGCGCACATCCGCCCAATCGACCTCACGCACCTGCACCACCAGCAGCGCCAGTACCAGGATCATGAAGCCGACTGCCAGGGCGCGTTTTGCCAGAAGCCAGGCGCGCGGCCACTTAATCACGTCGGCAGCCGCGACTTAGTGGCTTGTTGCTCACGGTGAAGGTTTGAATGAAATTGCTCGAGTTTTTGGTCAAGGGGCTGGCTGCATATAGCGTGCCAGCAAGGGCGGGCGAATGGGATGGCGCCTCAGCGCGAGCCGGATCCCGCCAGCGCCTCACCCAACGCCTCGCCGGATTCCCAGGCGCATTCCGCTCGTGGGCCGAGGCGCCAGTCGCCGGCGCAGCCGACGGTGCCAGAGGCGTCCAAGGCGAAGGGCGTGCCCGGCGCCTGCTCGCTCAAGGCGTAGCGCCAGCGGTGGGCGCTGAGCAAGACCGGTGGTGGCTGTGGGAATCGCGCCTGCATCGCCTCCCAGAGCGCGAGCCCGACCGCCTCGGCGGCATCCTCGAGATGAGCGCGCGACCATTCGGGTGAGGCGTGCAGCACCCAGACGTCCGGCCCGCTCTGCCCGGGGCGGGAATTCTTCCGCGCCATCCAGCGCACGTCGCCGTCGAGCAGGTTCGCGCCGTCGAAGCCCGAATCGAATGGTGCGTCGATCACGCCCATCACTGCCCAGCAGGGCGCCACCACGGCGCTGCGCGCGTCGCTGATCATGGTGTCGAAGTCGCCGTCGCTGCCCGCGAGCAGGTCGATCAGTTGTTCCGGCGGAACGGCCAGCACGACGCGATCGAAGGGGCCGTTGGCGTCGCCCGCGTCGCAATGAACCATCCACGTGCCGGGCGCGCCGCTCAGGTGGCTGGCACGCATCGCGAAGCGGGCGTCGAGGCCGTCCAGCGCCGCCTTGACGATCGCGCTCATCCCCGGCACGCCGATCCAGCGGTCTTCGCGGCGCAGATCCAGCATCTTGCCGCCGGGGTCGATGGAGACCACGCGGCCGTTCCACAGCGCGGCCTGCCCGCGTTCGCTCAACCCGCCGAGAAAGGTGGCGAACGACGGGCTCCGCGCCGTCACGTATTGCGCGCCGTGATCGATCCGGATCTCGCCGAGCGGCGTCTCGCTGCGCCGCGTCGACAGCCGGCCGCCGGCGCCGCGGCCTTTGTCGAACAGGACCGGCCGGTGGCCGGCCGCTGCGAGCGCCCGCGCACATGCCGCTCCGGCGAGGCCGGCGCCGATCACGGCGACGTCGAGGCGGGAGTGGGTATTCGCCATGGGAGTGCCCTGCCCGTGAAAGGGCTTAGATTGCGCGAGACCGGCAGCGAAGGCAAAGCGGACGGTGGTCAACCCGGGCCTCGAGCCCGCCCGCCGGAAATTGACAAGCGAAAGCACGCAAAATGCGGGTTCCTTTTCCCCCGTGGCGCTACGCCCTATGATCGTGGTGCTCTGTGCAGGTGTTTGCAGCGCGGCTGCGGCGGAGTCGATGACCGGCTTCGATGCTGCAGACCTGGTGACGACGGTGATGGCGGCCGCCGAGCGCCAGGGGCTCGCCGAGGCGGAACCGATCGGCGCGTTGGATGGCATTCCCATGCACCGCATCGTCGTGCCGACGGTGTCCTCGATCCGCGATCTGCAGATGGATCGCGACACCGTCGGCATTACCCTCGACACCAGCGGCGAGGGCAAGTTTGCCTATTGGTTCACTCTGGCACTGGGCGACTCGGTGCAGGACGGCAAGGTGCTGCCCGAGCGCAATTATTCCCTCGACTGGGACGGGCCGTGGGTCGGGCGGACGGTGCGCCGCGACGACGGTTGGAGTGCCGAGATGTTCTTTCCGTGGTCGATGATGAGCCTGCCGGCGGTGGACGGCCTGCGCACCATCGGCTTCGCGCTGAGCCGCCAGGTCTCGCACGAGAATGTCCGTTATCAGTGGCCGGGCCACGCATACTCGTCACCGCAGTTCGTGACGGCGCTGAATCGGATGGTGGTGGGGCGGGTGGAGCCCCGGCGAGAGCTTTCGGCGGTGCCGTACGCGGCGTACACGGCCGACCGCGTTTACGACGACGATGACCGTCGCATCGGCGTCGACCTGACGTGGAAGCCATCTCCGGCGGCGGAATTCGCCGCCACGCTGCTGCCGGATTTCGGGGCCGTCGAGGTCGACGCCGTGGTGCTGAACCTGACCGCTCACGGTCAGTCTGTTCACCCTGCAGGCACGCTACCGCTGGGAGATCGCCCCGCTGACGGATCTGTATCTGGTCTACAACCGCAGCAACGCGCTGCCCAACCAGGTGGACGCCAGCTTCGGCGACCTGCTGAGCGACGTCTATCGTGACCCCATCATCAACAGCTTCATCGTCAAGCTGCGCTGGCGCTTCAGCAACTGAGCGGAGCCCCCGTAGGAGCCGTCTCCAGACGGCGATCCCCAGACGGCGATCGCGCTCCGGTTTGACTTTTCTGCCTCAGGCCCCTACATTCCATCAAACCATGGAACGACGGAACGATAAAAAGTTGCTTGCCTCAGTCTGTGATCACGACCAATCGGTCAGCGAGCCCCGCCGCGAGCACCTGGAGCCGGCAGCGATGCTGTTCCGGGCCATGGGCGACCCGGAGCGCCTGCGGCTCCTGGCGATCCTCAGGAGCGGCGAGCGCTGCGTCAGCGAGTTGGTCACCCCGGCGGACAAGTGGAGCACCGTTTCCGCCCGCCTGCAGTTTCTCTACAAGGCCAGGCTCGTGCATCGGCGGCGCGAGGCAAAGCACATCTACTATCGACTCGCGGATAAGCACGTCGATCAACTGGTAAGCAATGCGCTGGCACACGCCGCGGAACCCATGCCCACAGGAGACGAAACATGAGCTGTAACAAACACAGCGACCACGATCACCAGCACGGCCCCACCTGCGGGCACACCGCGATCAGCCACGAGAGCCATGTGTGCTATCTGCACGAGGGCCACCTGCACCATGTGCACGGCGACCACGTCGACGAGCACGAGATCGCCGTGAGCGAGATCAATGCGATCGTCTGCACGCCGGAACATGCCTGCAGCGGGCATGCCGCCGGTCACATTCATGGGCCCGACTGCGGGCACGAGTCGGTGCCCCACGGCGACCACGTCGACTATCTGGTGGATGGCCATCTTCACCACCCTCATGGCGACCATTGCGACGATCATGGCCGGGTAGTTCTGGTCGGCTGACGGCTCGGCGCGGCGTCAGCTGATGGCCACGAGCGCCAGCAGCAGCGCGCCGCCCGCGATGACCATCAGCGCGCAAGGCATCAGCGTCTTCGCCAGCACCTCGCCTTCGCGGTTCTTGAGGCCGACGGTGGCGGCGCCGGCGATGATGTTGTGCGGCGCCACGATGTTGCCGATCGCGGCGCCGAACGACTGCGCGGCGAGCATGGCGATCGGCGACAACCCCAGGGCCGTCGCCGTTCCCAGCTGAAACTCACTGAACAGGATGTTTGACGCTGTCGCCGAGCCGGTGACGAAGGTGCCGAGCACACCCACGGCGGGCGCCAGCAGCGGCCAGACGGCTCCGGCGCGCGCCGCGGCGCTGGCGAGCTCGGCGATCATGCCCGAGTGCACCATGACGCGCGACAGCGCGAGCATCGCCAGCAGCGCCAGGGCCACCGGCCCCAGCCGCCGCAGCGCGGCGGCCAGCGACGGCAGCAGGTGGGCGCCCCGGCCTGTCAGCACGGCGCTCGCGAGCAGCCCCACGAACAGCAGCGAACCGGGATGGAACAACGGCTCGAAGCGGCCGCGGTAGGTGTCGAAGAGCGTCCAGTCGAGCGCCGGGCCGGTGAGCGCGGCGCGCACCTCCGGCAGCAGGCGGGTCGCCAGCACCAGCACGAGGATGATGGCGTACGGCGCCAGGTCGGCCAGCAGCCGCCGGTCGCCGACCCCCCGGGTGGGGCGCAGGCCGGCGGCGATGCGGGGGTCGTCTGCGCTGGCGATCTCCGTCGCCGGGCGCGGTTGCCTTCGCCACAACAGCGTGGCAAACACCAGGCTGCCGATCAGCGCGCCGCCGAGGGTGGGCAGCTCCGGGCCGGCGAATGCGGCCAGCAGCACGCTCGGCACGAAGAAGCACAGGGCCGCGCCACCGCTCCAGACGAAATCGCGGCGACAGAGCGGCTCGTCCCCCGCCAGCCGCACCAGCGTCAGCAGCAGGATGGAGCCGACGAGGGCGTGAAGCAGCGCCGTCGCAGCGGCGATCTCGCGGCCATCGAGACCGGTGATCTCGGCCTGTGTCAGCACCGGGGTGCCGACGGCCCCGAAAGACACCCCCGCCGCATGGCCCAGGAGGGCGAGCACCACGGCGCGCACCGGCGCAAACCCGATGCCCACCAGCAGCGGGGC
>JBLRXD010000060.1:0-15617 GCA_047920935.1 Pseudomonadales bacterium
GGCGGATATCACTTGAGCGGGGAGAAGACCTCGATCTCGCTCATCGGTCAGGCCGATCGCATCCTGCTTTTCGCGCGCACCGACCCGGACGTGCCGGGGGCCGGAGGGGTTTCGGCGTTTCTGGTTCCTCTGGACCAGGAAGGCATCACCCGTACCGCCTTCGAGGACGTGGGTTCCGGCGCGGTGGGGCGCGGCAGCGTGTTCTTCGACGGCGTGGCGGTGCCGGAGCGCTGGCGAGTCGGCCCGGAGGGCGAAGGTTTCCGCCAGGTGATGCGCGGCTTCGATTACAGTCGGGCGCTGATCGGGCTTCAGTGTCTCGGGGCGGCTGCCGCTTCGCTGGAGGAGACCTGGCAGTATGTGACCGAGCGCGAAGCGTTCGGGGCGCCCATCGCCCGCTATCAGGGAGTGACCGAGCCGCTCGCCGAATCCGAGACCTGGCTGCGGGCGGCGCGGCTGCTCTGCTACGAGACGTTGGCGAGGCGCGATCGCGGCGAGCCACACACCGCGGAGGCCGCCATGTGCAAGTGGTGGGCGCCGAAGGTGGCGTTCGACACGGTGCACCGCTGTCTGCTGACCCACGGCCACGGTGGATACAGCAAGGAGCTGCCCCATCAGCAGCGGCTGCGCGACATCCTCGGGCTGCAGATCGGCGATGGCACGGCGCAGATTCAGAAGATGATCATCGCTAGAGAGAAGATCGGGCGCGTGGCGGTGCCGTACTGACGGCGCCGATCGAAGCGGGAGGGGGCGACATGGCCGGGATGCTGAGGTGGAGGCACGAGCGCGGGGTGGCAGTGCTGGCGCTGAACCGCCCCGATCGTCTGAACAGCCTGTGCCTCGAGCTTCTCGACGCCATCGAGGCGCGGCTCATAGCGGCGGAGGCGGCGGACGACGTGCACGCGATACTGATCGTCGCCGAGGGGCCACACTTCTGCGCCGGCGCCGACCTCGGCGAGGTGAGCGCGCGGCGGAAAGACCGGGACCGGCTCGCCGAGTTCATCGCCCGGGGCCACGAGGTGTTGCTGCGCCTCGAGGCCTGTCCGTTGCCGGTGGTCGCGGCGGTGCAGGGCTACTGCCTCGCCGGCGGGCTGGAGCTGATGATGGCGGTCGATGTGGTGCTGGCGGCGGAGGATGCCCGCATCGGCTGCCAGCACGCACGCTACGGCCTGGTGCCGGGATGGGGCGGCACCCAGCGGCTGGCGCGTCTGGTGGGGCTTCGGCGTGCCCTCGAGTTGATGTACTCGGCGCGCTGGCTCGAGGCGGACGAGGCGCGGAGTTGGGGGCTGGTCAACGACGTGGTCCCCGCAGCCGTGCTCGACGAACGGGCCCTCGAACTGGCGTCCGAGCTGAGCGGCCGCAGCCGGACAGGTCTGGCGGCCATGAAGTGCCTCGCGCGGGAGGGGCTCGATCTGCCGCTGCAGGACGCGCTGGCGCTGGAGCGCGAGCGGGTCGTGGACGTCTTGCTCGGCGACGATGCCGCGGAAGGCCTGGCGGCCTTCCGGGAGCGTCGTGAGCCGAGGTTCGGCTGATCCCTCGACGATGACCCGGCCCCTGCTAGGGGCGCTCATTCACCGCGGAACTCGGGCTTGCGCTTCTCCATGAAGGCACGCGGGCCTTCGACGGCGTCCCTCGATCGCATTACCCGGCCGGCGAGCTCGTTCTCGATGCGAAACGCGTCGTTGAGCGGTAGCCCGCTGGTGCGGATGACGGCTTCCTTGCACGCGGCCACCGCGAGCGGGCCGTTTTCGGCGATGCGGGCCGCGAGTGCTTCGGCGCGGCCGAGTACCTCGGCAGCCGGCACCACCTCGTTGATCAGCCCGATCCGGTAGGCTTCCTCGGCGCTCATGCGATCGCCGGTCAAGAGGATCTGCATGGCCTTGCAGTAGGGGATCTGCCGTGCCAGGCGCACCAGAGTGCCGCCGGCGGGGATGATGCCGCGCATCACCTCGGAGAGCCCGAACTCGGCGTGCTCGGCGGCGATGCGCAGATCGGTCGCCTGCAGGATCTCGGTGCCGCCCGCCAAGGCAAAGCCGTTGACGGCGGCGATGACCGGCTTGTACAGCTCGAAGTCGCGAAGCAGGGCTTTCTGCATCAGCGAGCGGTCAGCGAGTAGCGCCTCGTCGTGCTCGTCCTCCGGCTTGCGGGAGCCGGACAACAGCGGTATCAGCAGCCCGAGATCGGCGCCGGCGCAGAAGGCGCGGTCGCCCGCGCCGGTGAGGATCGCCACGCGCGCCTCCCGGTCGTCGCGGAAGTCCTGCCAGGCCTCGGCCATTTCCACGATCATCTGCGGGCTCAGCGCGTTGCGCCGCTCGGGGCGGTTCATGACCAGGTAGGCGATGCCGTCGCGTTTCTGGTAGTCGAGATGGGGCATGGGCTGGTTTCCTTTGCGTTGCATGGGTTGCAGGAGTGATACGGCCGTTGCCGCTTCGAATCGGCCGCGGGTCTGGGGTATGATAAGCGCGCTTACGGACTGTTGTCAGGCGCCCGGATCCGCGGCTTCGACGCGAGAGTGACCCCATGACCGGTCCATTGTTACGGTCCCACTTGTTTACGGTCCCACTTGGAATACGTAAGCGTGGCAACCATCGAGCACAACGGCGTGATGAGGTATCGAGGACATGGTCGACAGAGTCGAAGCGGAAACGGAACGGCTGGACGCGCTCATCGTGGGCGCGGGGTTCAACGGCGTGTACCAGCTCTACCGGCTGCGGCAGGAAGGCTTCAAGGCCCGGATCTTCGATGCCGGTCACGAGCTGGGCGGCATCTGGTACTGGAACTGCTACCCCGGCGCCCGGGTGGATTCTCACGTGCCGAACTACGAATTCTCCATTCCGGAGGTGTGGCAGGACTGGACCTGGAGCGAGCGGTTTCCCTCCTGGCGGGAGCTGCGGGCGTACTTCCAGCACGTCGACCGCAAGCTGGATATCAGCCGCGATGTCCGGTTCAACACCCGGGTGACCGAGGCGCGGTTCGACGCCGAGCAGGACGAGTGGCTGATCCGCACCGAGGATGGGCATCAGGTACGGGCGCGCTTCTTCATCCCTTGTCTCGGCTTCGCGGCGCAGGCGTACGTTCCCGATTATCCCGGACTCGAGACCTTCGCCGGCCCCTGCCACCACACGGCCCGCTGGCCCCAGCACGGCGTCGAGCTTGCCGGCAAGCGGGTGGGCGTGATCGGCACCGGCGCCAGTGGCGTGCAGGTGATTCAGGAAGCCGGGCGGGTGGCGTCCCACACCACGGTTTTCCAGCGCACGCCGATGCTGGCTCTGCCCATGCGCCAGCGGCGCCTCGACGCGGCTGAGCAGGCGAAGATGAAGGAGGAGTATCCGGCCATCTTCCACCAGCGCAATCATGGGCCGTCATCGTTCTACGACCTCGTTCCCGACCCGCGCTCGGCCATGGAGGTTTCCGAGGACGAGCGGCTGGCGGTATTCGAGGACGCCTGGCAGAAGGGCGGTTTCCACTTCTGGGCGGGCACCTTCGCCGACGTGCTGTACAACGAGGCCTCCAACCGGGAGGCCTACCGCTTCTGGCGCGACAAGACACGCGCACGGATCAAGGATCCTGCACTCGTGGAAAAGCTGGCGCCTGCCGAGGCGCCGCATCCGTTCGGCGCCAAGCGCCCGTCGCTCGAGCAGTGGTACTTCGAGGTGTTCAACCAGGACAACAGCACCCTCGTGGATCTGCGCGAGGACCCGATCGAGGAGATCACACCCCGGGGCGTGCGCACGGCAGCGGCGCTACACGAACTGGACGTGCTGGTGCTGGCCACCGGCTTCGACGCCGGCACGGGCGGCTTCACGCGCATGGACGTGCGCGGTGTGGACGGCCGCCGGCTGCGGGACTACTGGGCCGATGGCGTGCGCACGCATCTCGGCTACGGCGTGCCGGGATTTCCCAACATGCTCATGCTCTACGGCCCGCAGAGTCCCACTGCATTCTGCAACGGCCCGACCTGCGCCGAAGTTCAGGGGGAATGGGTGGTCGACTGTCTGCGCCGGCTCCGGGCGCAGGGGCGGACGCGCATCGAGGCCACGGAGGAGGCGGCCGATGCCTGGGTGAAGCACATGCACGACCTCTCGGAGATGACCCTCCTGTCCCGCGCCGATTCGTGGTACATGGGCGCCAACGTGCCGGGCAAGCGCCGCGAGCTGCTGTTTCACCCCGGCGTTCGAATCTATCTCGAGCATTGCGACACCTGTGCGAGCAATGGCTACGAAGGTTTCCGACTTGGGTGACCACGTCGAGACCCTGCCCTTCCCTCAGGCAGCCAGTGCGTGGTTCAGGCCACCGCCTCTTCCGCGATCCGCCAGCTCTCCGCGCCCGCCGGCAGGTTGAACACGCGGGCCGTGTTGTCGCGCAGGATGTCCTGCTTCTGCTGCTCTGTCAGGTGCCCGGTCTGCTCGGCGATGAGCTGTTGTGAGCGTGGCCAGGTGGAATCGGTGTGGGGGAAATCGCTGGCCCACAGCAGGTGGCGGTGATCGATCATGTGCAGGGACTGAAATGCCGTGCGGTCGTCCTGAAAGGTCGCATAGACGTTGCTGCGCACGTATTCGCTGGGCAGCTTCGACAGACCTTTGATGATGCCGTCTTCCGCGTGGATCATGGCGGCGTGGTCCATGCGGTACATGTAGTGCGGCAGCCAGCCCACATCGCTCTCCGCCACCACCAGCTTCAGCTTCGGATGCCGCTCGAACACCCCGCCCAGCACGAACAGCCCCACCACGTCCTGCACGGCGCGGATGATGCCGAGGAAGTTGTTCAGGGCGTGTCCGCGGGGCTTGGTGTGCAGGCTGCCGGCGCGTGAGGTGAGAATGTGGAAGCAGACCGGAAGCTGGAGATCCACCGCACACTCCCAAAGCGCATCGTAATCCGGGTGGTCATAGTCCTCGTGAACCGGGTCCCCCGGCATCATCATGCCGACCATGCCCATCTGCCGGGCACGACGGAAATCCGCAATGGCGGAGTCCACGTCCAGCACGGCGGTCTGGGCGAGTCCGAAGATGCGGTCGGGCGCCTCGCTGCACATGCTCTGGAGCCAGCGGTTGTAGGCCTGCATGCAGGCGTCCTTGTAGTCCGGCTCGCGGTGCATGCACAGGCCCATGCCGACGGACGCGTATATAATCTCGGCGGCAAGGCCGTCCTGGTCCATGTACGGCAGGCGGGCCTTGCCCCCGTAGGCGGCCTCGCGGATGTCGGAAAAACGGATGCGCCTGGCGCGCTCGAGGCGCTCCCGGACGCCGAAGCCGGCCCCGTCGATGAAGCCGAGCGCCACCGGCTTCTTCATGCCCTTGATCACGAACGCCTCGGTGCCGTCCGGTTGCTCGACGATCCGTGGCGCGTCGTCGCGGTACTTCGGATCGATGAAGTCGACGTAGCAGTTCGGGGGCTCGCAGATGTGGCCATCGGCGGAAATGATACCTCTGGGAATCATGATTGGACCTCCGGTTTTTTCTTGACTCGTCCCGATGTGCCGCTCGAGCCTGCGGTCGGGCCACCCATCAGGCCACCCGCCTGATGAGCAGCGCCTGCGGCCCTCGTACCACCCAGGAGGGCAGCCAGGGCACCGGCGTTTTCAGCTCCGCGCGTCGCAGCAGCGGTACGAGGTGCGTCAACGCGACCCGGGCCTCGGTGCGCGCGAGATGGGAGCCCAGGCAGAAGTGCAGCCCCCAGCCGAAGCCCACGTGGCCCCGGCAGTCGCGGCCGATGTCGAAGCGATCGGGCTCGGCGAAGCGGTCGGGATCGTGGTTGGCCGCGCCGTAGCTGACCCAGACCCGCGATCCTGCGGGAATCGTCGTGTCGCCGAGACGGGTGTCGACGCGTACGCGGCGAAACAGCCCCTGCACCGGCGAGCAGTAACGCAGCCCCTCCTCGACCGCGTGTTCGATCAGCGCGGGGTCGCGCTCGAGGCGCTCGAGCTGATCAGGGTTCGCGGCCAGCGCAGCGGTGAGCCCGCCGAGGAGATTCGTGGTCGTCTCGTTGCCGGCGGCCAGCAGCAGTATGCAATAGGACAACACCTCGCCCGCGGACAGGCGCCCGGGCTCGCGCTCGGCGGCCACCAGCAGGCCGATCAGATCGTCGCTCGCTGCGGCGCGACGTTGGTCGGCCGCGGCCGCAAGGTAACCGGCGAGCTCGAATACCTCGGCCAGCGCCTGTTCCCGCGCCTCCCCGGAAGCGCCGTTGATGATCGCCACCAGGCCGTTCGACCAGCGCTTGAAGTCGCTGATCCGGCTCCGCTCCACGCCCAGCAGTTCCGAGATGATGATCACCGGTAACGGCACGGTGAACGCGCTGACGAGGTCGAATTCAGGGTCGTCGGCCACGTCGTCGAGCAGCTCGCGGCACAGCGCGTCGATGCGCCCCGCCAGCGAGCGCATCCGGGCTGGAGTGAACCGCTTGTGCAGAATGCCGCGCAGCCGGTCGTGGGTAGGATTGTCGGATGCGATCATGTTGGCGCCGCCGAAGGCGCGTTCGAACAGACGCTCTCGGTCATGCTCCGAAGGCTCGGAGGAGAACGCCTCGGGACGCTTGAGCACCTCCACCACCCGGTCGAACGCCGTCACCGCCCACATGCCGCCGGGGTCCACGGGCACCGCCTCGGCTCCGGCGCGAAGCTGCGCGTAGGCCGGATAGGGATCCGCCAGAAACGACGGCGACATCAGATTCAGCCGCGCATTCACGGGCGAATCAGCCGACCGGGCAGCGCGCCGGTGGGCTCTCCTTGCTGGTAGGTGATCTCCCCCGCAACCAGGGTGGCCAGGAAGCCGTCGGCCTGCTGCTGCAGCCGCGGCCCGCCAGCCGGCAGATCGTGAACGATGTGGGGGGCGCGCACCCGAAGCGCATCGAAGTCGATGAGGTTCAGATCCGCCCGCTTGCCCGGCACGAGCTCACCCCGGTCGTCGAGGCCAACCGCGGCGGCCGTATCGCGGCTTTGCCGCCGGACCAGCGTCTCGAGACCGATCAGGTCGCCACGTTTGCGGTCCCGTCCCCAATGGGTCAGCAGCGACGTCACGAAGCTCGCATCGCAGATGGTACCGACGTGGGCGCCGCCATCGCCCAGGCCGGGCACCGTGTTCTCGTGCAGCAGCATCTCCCGACAGCAGTCGAGGTTGTTCTCGGCGTAGTTGGCGAACGGCGTGTACAGAATGACCTGGCCGTCCCGCTCGAGCAGCAGATCGTAGACGAAGCTCCAGGGGTCGGCGCCGACAGCGTGCGCCCGGGCGGCCATGGAATCCTGCGGAGCGGGCTCGTAATCGGGCGGATCTCCGAGCTCCCACAGCTTCTGGCCGCCGGCCATCACGGCGAACAGTCGCGCGAAGCCCGGCGTCGGCTGCTCATCCAGGATGCGGGCCTTGCGACCCGGGTCGCGCAGGGCGGCGAGGCGTTCGCGCAGCGGCAGGTCGGCTATCTCCTTGAAGCTCGGACGGGTGGAGAACGGGTTCAAGGTGGTGGCGTGCCCCATCAGGATGCCGATACCGCGAGGTGCCACCTGCCCGCGCATGGGCAGGCCGCGGGCGTTGGCGCGCTCGATCCGCTCCAGCAGCTTGCGCCAGCCCTGGGGACTGATGCCTTGGGCGAGGGAGATCGACATGGGCCGCCCGCTCGCGCGCACCATGGCCTCGAGGAACGAGAATTCCTCGTCCAGGTCGCCGAAGTCGGAGATCATCTCGATCACGCCCCGGCCGGCATCCCGGAGGCCGGCGGCAATGCCCAGCAACTCGTCGAGCTCGGCCTTCAGCGACGGCGTCGGCTCCCCCCGGCTGCTGCGGTGGTTGAGCGTGCGGGAGCTCGAGAATCCGAGCGCGCCGGCGCGCACGGCTTCGGCGGTGATCGCGCGCATGGCGGCGATGTCGTCGGCGGTGGCAGGTTCCCGGTCGGCGCCGCGCTGGCCCATCACGTAGACGCGCAGCGCCCCGTGGGGCAGCTGGGCGCCCAGGTCCATGTCGTACTGCCGCGATCCCAGGAAATCCAGATACTCCGGGAAGGTTTCCCACTGCCAGCGGATACCTTCGGCGAGCACAGCCGCTGGGATGTCCTCGACCCCTTCCATCAGCTCGATCAGCATCTCGTGATCGGCAGACCGGCACGGCGCGAAGCCGACGCCGCAGTTGCCCATTACAACCGTGGTGACGCCGTGGTGACTCGACGGCGACATGCGGTTCGACCAGGTGGCCTGGCCGTCGTAGTGGGTGTGGATGTCGACGAAGCCGGGCGTGACCAGCGCGCCGTCGGCGTCGATCTCCCGCTGACCGTGGGCGGCCACCCGTCCGACCTCGCGGATGAGGCCGCCGTCGATGGCAATGTCGGCGGTGAAGGCGGCCCGGCCGGTGCCGTCGATCACGCGGCCGCCGCGGATGACCATGTCGTGCTGTGTCATGTTCGTGTGCTCCTTGCCGGTCGCGGCGAATTCAGTCGGAGGGTGGCATCGAACCGGAACGTATCACCGTCGGCGACGATGCGACCGGAGGTGGGCGAGGCGAAGTGGGTGCCGAGTACCAGGGTGTCGCGCCCGAAGCGCTGCATGAAGGCTTGCCGGCTCGCCTCGGCGGTGGCGGAGTCGACGTCTGCGATGTCCTTCCAGTGCGGGCGCGCGAACTGCACCGGATGATGGAACAGATCGCCGGTGATGATGGCGCGTTCGCCGGCGGACTCGATCAGCACGCTGACGTGCCCGGGCGTGTGCCCCGGAGTCGGCACCAGTCGGACTTCCGGGGTGACCTGGTGGTCCGTTTCCACCAGATCCACGAGGTCCGATTCGATGATCGGCCGGATCGAGTCGTTCTTCGCCTCGGCCCCGAACGGATCGTCCTCGTGCTCCCAATAGCCCCATTCCTCGCGGCCGATCAGATACCGGGCATTCGGGAAGGTCGGCACCCAGCGGCCGTTCTCGCGCATGGTGTTCCACCCCACGTGATCCACGTGCAGATGGGTGCACAGCACCGCGTCGACGCCGTGCCGGGGCGCCCCGGCGGCCTCCAGGCGGCTCAGGAAGTCGCTCTGCCGGTGATCCCACTCCGGCAGCGGCCGCGGCTTGTCGTTGCCGATGCAGGTGTCCACCAGCAGCGTCGCGTCCCCCGTGCGCACCAGAAAAGTATGAATGCTCAAAGGCACCGAGCCGTCCGCATTGACGAAGTGCGGACGCAGCCAGGCGCTCATGGGGGCGAGGTTCTCAGCAGTCGCATCGGGCAGCAGAAACGTGAGGTCGATGTCCTGCAGGACGTCGACCACCCGATGAATGCTGACGTTGCCGATCTGCCAGGTTTCCATGGATGCCTTCCGTTTACGATGAATGGTCAGCGCCGTGGCCGCTCGACGATCCGGTAGACCGTGGAGCCGGCAGCAACCGGCTCGCCAGCGGCCGTCACCAGACTCACCTCGGAATGGATCAAACTACCCGTGCCGCCGGTGGCGCGGGCCCTGACCGTGCAATCCCGGCAGATGAGCGGCGCGAACGTATGCAGCTTGGTGTTCACGGTGGAGCCGAAGAGCTCTCGGCGGCCCAGCTCCGAAGTCATCCAGGCAGCCAGCGACCCGGCATGATCCACGGCGGAGAGCAACGCGCCGCCGGCAATGCCATCCGCCTCGTCACGGGCGTGCGAAGCGCAGGGCAGGTCGAATTGCACCTCGCCGAACGACCCGCTGCGCAACCGCCAGCCGAGCTGCGCCATGTACGGCATGCGGCCGTCCATTTCCCGAAGTATTTCCAGGTTGCGTTCGACGCGGGCGGCATCCGGTTGCGGCAGGGCGCCGAGACCTCGCGAGGTGCGAGCGCCGGGCCAGTCCGACGCCGCCGGATCGGTCGGCGCCGTCGGGAGGGGCTCGGTCGGAGCCATCTGCGCGATGTGGTTCGCGGCGGCCAGCAGCTTGCCGTCGCCATTGACGGCCCGGGCGTGGCTGTAGACGATCTCCCGGCCGCGGCGCAGCACTTCGGCCTCGCCGAAGATATCCTCACCGAGTGCGCCCGCGAGATAACTCACGTCGCAGGCGAGGGTGCGTCCGAGCCGTGATTCCATGTCGCCTTCGATGGTCGACCAGCTCGCGAGCATGGCGGCCGCGTCCAGCGTGGCGGCGATGGCTCCGCCGTGCAGCGCCGTGGCGGCTGTAGTGTTGCCCTCATGGTAGGGCAGACGCACGCGCACGGTCCCCTCACTGGCCGATTCCAGACGAAAACCCACCCGCCGCCAGAAGGGCGAACTCTGCAGACGGCGCTCGAGGGTTGCTGCCGGCTCACCCATGGGTTTCCACGCACCTAACCATCAACCTGTGCTCGCCACTCTAGCACCGATTCTGTCATCATGCATACAGGTAGACACACAGGGGGTAGTCGCTCATGAAGTTCGATCTGATGGCCGGAAACATGTCGTGGCGCCGCACCGCCGAACTCGCCACAGGGCTCGAGAAGGCGGGCTTCTCCGGCATGTTGTTCACCGAGGCAGGCCAGGTGCCGTGGATGATGATCACCGCTGCGGCCCTGGCGGCGCCCCGGCTCGAGTTTTCCACCGGCATCGCGGTCGCATTTCCGCGCAGTCCGATGATCTCGGCGCAGGTGGCCTGGGAACTCGCGGGGAACACCGAGGGCCGCTTCCGCCTCGGTCTGGGCAGTCAGGTGAAGGCTCACGTGACCCGCCGCTACAGTGCCGTCTTCGACAAGCCGGCGCCGCAGATGCGCGACTATCTGGCTGCGGTCAGAGCATGTCTGCGGGCGTTCCGGGGCGAAGAGCGGCTCGACTACGAGGGACCGTACTACCAGCTCAGCTATCTGCCGGCCCAGTGGGCGCCGCCGCGCCACGATCACGAGGACGTCAGGGTGGACATTGCTGCCGTGGGCCCGCTCATGTGCCGGGTGGCGGGCGAGCTCGCGGACGGCGTGCACGTGCACCCCATGCACTCGATGCACTACGTGCGTGAGCGCCTGCTGCCGGCGCTGCGGGAGGGCGCGGAGCGCGCCGGTCGCTCGATCGACGCGGTCGATCTGATGATTCCGGTATTCGCCGTCCCCGGCGACAGCGCCGAGGAGCGCGAGCCGTTGCTCCAGCGCGCACGGATGCAGCTCGCGTTCTACGGCTCGACGCCGAACTATGCATTCCAGTTCGACGATCTCGGTTTCACCGGCACCACGGCGAAGCTGCGCGAACGGATGAAAGCCGGTGACCTTCAGGGCGCCCAGGCGGTCATCACCGACGAGATCCTCGAGCACTTCGCGGTCATCGCTCGCTGGGACGATCTGGCCGACGCCCTGTGCGAACGCTATGCCGGCGCCGCGTCGCGGCTGGTGATGTATCTGGCGGGCGAGTCGATCGCCCGGAATCCCGCCGATCTGCCGCGCTGGGGGGAGGTGGCCCGCGCCGTGACGGGGGCGGCGGCATGAGCAAAACGGTCACCCTGATACCGGGCGAGGACGCCGCGCCGGAAGCGTTCCTGCCCACCGTCGAGCTGCTCGGGCGCCTGGATCTGGACATCGGCTGGGTATGGCCGCAGGTGGGCATCCCGGCGCAGGAAGCCAGCGGCGATCCGTTTCCGCCCGAGGCCCGGCAGGCCATCGACGACTCGGATACGACCCTGTTCGGCGCCACCAGCGGTCCCAGCGGTCGGGCGCTGCGCTATCTTCGCTGGGGGCGAGACACTTACGCGAACGTGCGTCCGGCCCGGTGGATGCCCGGTGCGCGCAGCCCGCTGCGCGACCCGAGCGGGGTGGATCTGGTGATCGTCCGAGAGAACACGGAGGACGTCTACGTCGGCGTCGAAGGCGATCTGCGATCCCTGGACGGGGTGGGGCTGGTCAGCCGGTTGCATCGCCGGCCGGTCGCGCAGATGGGTGAGGGGCGCTTCGCGCTCAAGGTCATCACCGAGGCGCGCACCCGCAAAATCGTCGAGTTCGGTTGCACCCTTGCGCTCGAGCGCGCCGAGCAGCGTGGACGGCCGCCGAAGCTGACGACGGGCACCAAGCACAACATCTCGCCGGTGGCGGATGGATACTTCCTCGAGGTGGCTCGCGAAACCGCACGGCAGTTCCCGGAGGTCGCTTTCGAGAGCCTGCTGGCGGACGATCTCGTGCACAAGCTCGTCATGAGGCCGCAGGCGTTCGACGTGATCGTGCTGCCGAACCTCTACGGCGACCTGTTCTCCGATGCCGCCGCGGCGGTGGTGGGCGGTCTCGGCCTCGGCCCCAGCGGCTGCTACGGCGAGGATTACGCCTATTTCGAGTCCGCCCACGGCACCGCCCCGGACATCGCGGGTACGAACACCATCAACCCGACGGCCACGCTGTTGTCGGCGGCGATGATGCTCGACTATCTCGGCTTTGCGCAGGCGGCCCGGCGGTTGACGGAGGGGGTCGAGCGGGTTTATGCCGAAGGCCGGTGCTTGACGGCTGATCAGGGCGGCGCCGCCACCACGACCGAATTCTGCAACGCGGTGGCCCGCGCGATGGGTATCGGCGCTCGATGAGCGGACGACGGTTGACGGGGCTCCATCGCAGACGGATAGTATATATGGTTACGAAACCAGGTAGAGCCCGGGTCGATGAGCCAGTTGAGCTTCAGTGACGAGCAGCGTCAGTTCCGCGACTTCGTGGCCAGATTCTTCCGTGAGCAGTCGCCGGTGGCACGTGCCCGGGAGCTGATGCTCAGCGAAGCGGGTTACGATCCCGAGCTGTGGCGGCGGCTCGGCGGCGAGCTCGGGCTCACCGGCGTTCACGTTCCCGAGGCATACGGGGGCCAGGGGTTCGGCGCGGTAGAGCTCGGCATTGTCCTCGAGGAGATGGGTCGGGTCGCGTACTGCGGGCCCTACTTCGGCTCCGCGGTGCTGGCGACGTACGCACTGCTCGAGGGGGCCACGGCGGCGCAGCAGGAACGCTGGTTGCCGGCGCTGGCGGCGGGAGACACCATCGGCTCGCTGGCCCTCGCCGAGCCCGGAGGCGGCTGGGAAGCGAGTGCACTGCAGGCCAGCGCGCGGCGAGCGTCCGGTCGATGGCGCCTGCATGGCACCAAGAGCTACGTGCTCGACGGGCGGATCGCGGACCTTTTCATCGTCGCCGCCCGGGAGCCCGGCAGTGCCGGCTCCGACGGATTGTCACTGTTCGCCGTGCAGGCGGGCGCCGCCGGGTTCGAGGTAGAGCCTCTGCAGTCCATCGATGCCACCCGCCGGTTGAGCCGTCTGCGCCTGTCGGGGGTCGACGCGGAGCTCTTGGGAGAACCAGGGGCCGCGGCGCCCGTGCTGCGCCGGGTGCTCGACCGCGCGGCGGTGGCGCTGGCCAGCGAGATGGTCGGCGGCGCTCAGGCGCTGCTCGACTCGGCGGTGAGCTACGCCAAGCTGCGCGTGCAATTCGGCCGCCTGATCGGGTCGTTCCAGGCGATAAAGCACAGGTGCGCGGACATGTTGCTCGCCGTCGAGCTGGCCAAGTCGGCCGCCTACGGGGCCGCGGAGGTGGCGGCTCGGGAGGCGTCTGCCGACGAGCTGCGCGAGGCTGCGGCGTTGGCGAAGGCCCTCGCCGCAGAGGCTTTTCTGCAGGCGGCGGCGGATACCATACAGATCCACGGGGGCATCGGCTTCACGTGGGAGAACGATACGCACCTGTACTTCAAGCGGGCGAGAGGCTCCGAAGTGCTGCTGGGGACACCGGCGGAGTTTCGCGACCGCTTCGTCGAATACGTGAGCGCACGGGAGGCAACCCATGAATGAGCCGGCCGCCGAGCAGGTACGCGAGGAGGTGCGCGCCTGGCTCGCCGAACACTGGGACCCCGATCTGCCCCTCGCGGAATGGCGCCGGCGCCTGGTGTCTTCCGGCTGGGGCTGTCCCACATGGCCGGCGGCATGGTTCGGCAAAGGGTTCTCCGAGGCGCTCGGGGAAGTCGTGCAGGCGGAGTTCCGGCGGGCCGGTGCCGTGGGGGTGGCGTCGTCGGGCGTGCGCATGCTCGCGGCAGCCACGCTGCTCGAGCACGGCAGCGAGGCGCAGAAGGGTAAGCTGCTGCCGGGTATCCTCACCGGGGAAGACACCTGGTGTCAGTTGTTCAGCGAACCCGGCAGCGGCTCTGATCTGGCGGGGCTCACCACCCGCGCACGGCTCGACGGCGATACCTGGATCGTCAACGGGCAGAAGGTCTGGACGACCAGCGCGCATCACGCCCAGTACGGCATGCTGCTGGCCCGCACCGATTGGGACGTGCCGAAGCACCGTGGCTTGAGCTTCTTCGTGCTCGAGATCGAGCAGCCGGGCGTGGAGGTACGGCCGCTGCGGCAGATGAACGGGCATGCCTCGTTCAACGAGGTGTTCATGACCGACGCCCGTGTGCCCCGGGACATGCTGGTGGGGAAACCGGGCGGTGGCTGGCAGGTGGCGCTGACGACGCTCGCCCATGAGCGGCGGCTGGCCGACGGCATGCGCACCTGGGGCCGGGCCGAACGGGGTGAAGGCCGGGTCTACCGGGAGCTACGGGAAGAGCAGGCCCGGGTGATGGAGCCTTACAAGTGGTACCCGCAGCGGGCCGGGCGCGTCGATCTGATTCTGCCGGTCGCTCGGGCCAGCGGTCGCCTCGCCGACCCGGTGGTGCGCCAGGAGATCGCCCGGGCGTTGATGCTAGAGCAGGCGGCCCAGTGGACGGCGCGGCGCGCACGTGCGGCCCGCGCGCTGGGACAACCGCCGGGACCGGAGGGCTCGCTCGGCAAGCTCGCCGCCAGCGTCGTGGCCCGGGCAGCGGCCCGGGCCCATGCCGCCGCCGTAGGCCCCGATGCCCTGCTGGCCGGGGAGAATGCCCCGGCCGAGGGCATGGTGGCGGAGGTGCTGCTGTCGGTACCCGCCATCTCCATCGCCGGCGGCACGGACGAAATCCAGCGCAATATCATCGCAGAACGGGTGCTCGGACTGCCGAAGGAACCCCGAGACGACGTCGACGTGCCGTTTCGCGACGTGCGCAGGAATCCATCGAACGTCTCGAGGTGACGACCGGATGGTCCGGGTGCGAGCAGACGCTTACGGAGGTGAGAGCATGAGCCAGTTGAACTACAGCTTCGACGAATTGATGGCCGAGCACGATTACGCGACCAAGATCCGCCATTAAGACAAGACGCTGCACGGCGGCCTGCTCGTGGACGGCACCTGCATCGCCCACCTGCACCGCGGCCTGCTGGTTGCCCACGGCCAGGACGAAGCGGGCAGCGACGATGAATACGGTCACGACGAGATGTGGTTCGCCATCCGTGACCGGGCGCTGGAGGATCCGACAATCACCGACGACATGTTCGAAAACCTGCCTCTGGCGCCGCCGCCGGGGTATCAGGGCAAGGCCAAGGCGGCGCCAGAGGCCACCTCGGTCGGGAGTGTCACGCGCCTGTTCGAACAGATCGATCCGATGGTCGAGCTCACCTTCCTGGCGCTGGCGCGGATCCTTCACGTGGAGTATGGCGCCTATACGACCTTCAAATGGGCGCGGGAGGTGCTGGCGGACCCGGATGTCTCTGCCGCTCCGGAGTGGGCGCCAGCGATGGTCGACAACATTCAGACCGAGATGAACTGGCGGGCCACCCGCGGGGTGACGAGATTCACCGTGAGCTGGCGAAGCTGGGCCCCCTGCCGGGCCTGCCATCGGCGGCGTGAGCCGGCCGGGCCGAGCAATGGATAC
>JBLRXD010000060.1:15717-18030 GCA_047920935.1 Pseudomonadales bacterium
CCCCTGCCGGGCCTGCCATCGGCGGCGTGAGCCGGCCGGGCCGAGCAATGGATACCTATAGGAGCCATTCATGAGATTCGGAGTCTTCTACGAGTTGCAGTTGCCGAAGCCCTGGGACGATGGTGGCGAGCATCGGCTGATCCACGAGGCTCTGGAGCAGGTGCGCCTCGCCGACCGGCTGGGGATTCACCACGCGTGGGCGGTGGAGCATCACTTTTTGGAGGAGTATTCCCATTGCTCCGCGTCCGACGTGTTCCTCTCGGCGCTGGCCGCCAGCACCCGGGACATCCGCCTCGGCTTCGGCATCCGCCAGGTGATTCCCCACTACAACCATCCGGCCCGGACCGCCGAATCCGTGGCTATGCTCGACCTGATTTCGAGCGGCCGGGTGGAATTCGGCATCGGCGAGGGGGCGACGCGGCTCGAGCTGCACGGCTTCGGCATTCCGGCGAAGGAGAAGCAGGCGCTGTCGCTCGAGACCGCCGAGCAGATCGCCAACATGATGGTGATGGAGCCGTACCCCGGCTACGAGGGCAAAGGCTTCTCGATGCCCTGTCGCAACGTGATCCCGAAGCCTCTGCAGAAGCCTCATCCGCCCATGTGGCTGGCCTGCACCAACCGTAAGACCATCGAGACCGCCGCCAGGAACGGGCTCGGCGCGCTGGCGTTCACCTTCGTCGATCCGGAGGAGGCGAAAACCTGGTCGGACATCTACTACGGCATCATCCGGTCGGAGGAGTGTGTGCCGATCGGCCACCGGGTCAACGCCAACATCGCGCTCGTGGCGGGGTTTTCCCTGCACCCGGATGCCGAGGAAGCACGGCGGCGCGGTGAGGATGGCTTCGCCTTCTTCCGCTACGCCATCAACGCGCTGGTGGCCAACGACGCCAAGCCCGGGCATTCGACGCTCTGGGAGGAATACGAGACGCTCAAGGGTCGCGACCTTCCCACCATCGCGGCACCGGGGATCGGCACGCCGGAGCAGCTCACGCGCCACATCGAGGAGTTCGAGGAGGTAGGCGTCGATCAGATCATCTTCCTCCAGCAGGGGGGCAAGAACCGCCACGAGCACATCTGCGAAAGCCTGGAGCTGTTCGGCGCCGAGGTGCTGCCCCGGTTCGAGGAAGGCCGTGCCCGCCGCGAGGCCGAGAAGGCCGAAGCGCTGGGGCCCTACGTGGAGCAGGCGCTCGAGCGCAAGCGCTGGTTGGCGCCGCTCGCGGAGGAGGACGTGCCGGTGGTGCCGGCGTCGCGGGAGCGGGAGGCCTACTACCGCAAGTAGCCGGCGTGCCGGGCTGCCGCCCGCTTTTCCTCGGTTCAGCTCAGCCGGTAGAACTCGACGGCGTTGGCGCAGGTGATGCGGTGCACGTCGGCCGCGGGCAGGTGGGCGAACTGCTCGCGAATGTAGCGGTCTGACTCGGGCCACACGCCGTCGCCGTGGGGATAGTCGGAGCCCCACATCAGCGTCTGCACGCCCATGTCGTCGATGAGCTTGCTGCCGACGATGTCGAACTGGAAGGTGGCCTTGCACTGGCGCCGCCAGTAGTCGCTGGGTCTCATTTCGAGCCCGAGGTCCTGAAAGCGATCCTCCCACTCGAAATCCATGCGCTCGAGGGCGTAGGGGATCCAGCCGCATCCGCTCTCGCCGAAGGCGACCCGTACGTTCGGATAACGCTCGAACACGTTGGCGGCCATGAGCGCCGAGAGAATGTTGATCAGGTTCATCTGAAACCCGGAAACCACGCTGAAGAACATCGCCCGCCGCCGCTCGGCGGGAATGGCGCGCATGGCGTCCGGAGACACGTTCGGGAACGTGTGGAAGTGCAGCGGCAGGTCCACCTCGTGGACGGCCTGCCACAAGGGCTCCCAGCAGGGATGCAGCATGGGCTGCATGTCCCACGAGCAGGACAACTCGAGGCCCTTCAAACCGAGATCGGCTACCCGGTAGGCCTCTCTCACCGCTGCGTCGATGTCGCCGTACGGCAGGCAGGCCAGGCCGATGTGGCGCTCAGGATAATGGCTGCAGAACTCCACCAGCCAGTCGTTGTAGATTCGCAGCATCTCGTTGACGGCCTCGGTGTCTCCCAGCCGGCTGGCCGCGCCGAGAATGCCGTACAGCACCTCGGCCTGGACCCCGTCGAGGTCCATGTCGCGAACCCGCAGGTGGGGATCGGAGACCCGGCGGATGTCCTGTTCGCCGTCGCGGTAGAGACCGGTTTCGGCCATCCGGTCGACACGCGCATGCTGGCCGGGCACATAGGGCGCTCCCGTAGGCCCCACCCCGTTCTTGAGCCCGAGATTGGCGCCGCTCGGCGT
>JBLRXD010000061.1:0-17898 GCA_047920935.1 Pseudomonadales bacterium
GAACACGCACACCGGGGCGGCTGCCACTCTGCACTGGTACGGCAGCGATCAGGTGACGGTCGAGATCCAGGCCCAGGCGAACTCCAGCAACGTGCCGCTGCGCGCCACCCGCGCGGGCGTACGCGGCAACGAGTTGCAGGTAAGCGGCAGCTATCGCTGGGACGAGAGCCGCAGGCTGACGGCCGGAGCGGGGATGCTGGATCTGGACGACGACAACCTGCGGCAGCAGCTGCAGCTCGGCTACCACTGGCGCTTGCGCAACGGATCGCGGCACAAGCTGCTGGCCGACGTCCGCGGCTACGCCAGCCGCAACAGCGAGACCGGCCGGGCATACTACAACCCACGCTCTGACGCCCAGGCCGCCGCGGCGCTCACCCATGAGTGGCGCGTGTTCCGCCATTACCGGCGCGAGCTGACCCAACGCTTCGGGCTCGAGGTCGGCAGCTACTGGCAGCGGGATTTCGGCAGCGGTAACGTCTGGACGCTGTCGCTCGGCCACGACTGGATGCTCGGCCCACGCACGCGTCTCGGCTACGGGGCCAGCATCGGTGGGCGCGTGTACGACGGCGAGCGGGAGCGGGTGGAAGCGGTGCACCTGAGCCTGGAGCAGCGGCTGTGACCCGCCTGGCGAATCTGGCGCTGTGGCTGGCGCTGCTGCCGGCGCTTCTGCTGGTGGCGCCCACGGCCGTGCTGGCCGCATCGCCGGGCTTGCTGGCGCTGTGCTATCACGATGTGGTGGAGTCGGAATCCGCCGCCCTGGCGGACTCTACCGCGGTTACCCTGGACGCCCTGGTGAAGCAATTCGCCTGGCTGCAGGCGGCCGGCTATCAGCCCATCAGCCTGCGAGACTGGGCCGCCGCGGAGCATGGCGGCGAGCTGCCGGAAAAGCCGGTGCTGCTGACCTTCGACGACGGCTACGCCAGCTTCCACCAGCACGTGCTGCCGCTGCTGCGACTGTTCGACTTCCCTGCGGTGCTGGCGCCGGTCACCAGCTGGGTCGACGCGCCCGCCGACGGCGCCGTTCGTTACGGCGATGAACTGGTCGATCGCAATCTGTTCCTGAACTGGGAGCAGATACGCGAAGCGGTAGCCTCCGGCCTGGTGGAACTCGCCAGCCACAGCCACGACCTGCACCACGGCATTGTCGGCAACCCATTCGGCAACACCCAACCGGCGGCGGTGACGCGAGGCTACGATGCCGACACCGGCCGCTACGAACCGGAGCACGCCTACCTGGAGCGGGTGGGGGCCGACCTGCGGCGCAGCACGGCGCTGCTGCAGCAACACGCGGGAGTCAGCCCCGAAGCCATCGTATGGCCCTACGGGGCCTACAACGCCCAGGCCGCCGGGGTGGCCGGCGAGGCAGGTCTCGACTACTCGTTCACCCTGGACGACGCACCCAACGCGCTCGGCCAGTACCGCGTGCACCGCAAGCTCATCGGCTCCGACATGAACCTGCAGCACTTCGTGATGACGGTGCGCGGTCTTTATCCGCCGCAGCCACTGCGCGCCGCCCACATCGATCTGGACTACGTCTACGACGCCGATCCGCAGCAACAGGCGCGCAACCTGGACCAGCTGCTCGACCGCATCAAAGCCATGGGGATCAACCGCGTGTTCCTGCAGGCGTTCGCCGATCCCGACGGTGACGGCGTGGCGGACGCTCTCTACTTCCCGAATCGCCACCTGCCGATGCGCGCCGATCTGTTCAACCGCGTGGCCTGGCAGCTGCAGACGAGGGCGGGGGTGGAGGTGTTCGCGTGGATGCCGGTGCTGGCGTTCGAGCTGCCGGATGCGGCCGCCAACCGGAATCTGGCGGTGCGCGCCGCCGACGGCTCGCATGTCGAGCAGTATCACCGGCTGTCGCCGTTTCATCCCCGGGCTCGGCAGATCATCACCGAGATCTACGCCGATCTCGGCCGCTCCAGCCGCTTCCGCGGGGTGCTGTTCCACGACGATGCCCTGCTCACCGAGCAGGAGGACGTGAACCCGGCCGCCGTCGACTATTTCCGCCGTCACCCGCACCTCGGTGACGCCGACGGCGCAGCCCTGGCGCAGGAGAAAACGCGCCTGCTGATCGCTTTCACCGAGGATCTTGCCGACGAACTCAGGCGCTACCATCCGGCCCTGGTCACGGCGCGCAACCTCTACGCCCGGGTGGTGACGGATCCCGACAGCGAGCGGCGCTTCGCGCAGAACCTGCGCGCCTTCGTCGCGGCCTACGACCATCCGGCGGTGATGGCCATGCCGTACCTGGAAGGCGCCGCCAAGCCCGAGCCGTGGCTGAGCGCCCTGGTGCGCCAGGTGGACGCCATTCCCGGCGCTCTGGCAAAGACTGTGTTCGAAGTGCAGACGGTGGACTGGCGCACCGGCACGCCGTTGGCGGATGCGACCCTGGCGCGGCATCTGGACGCCCTGCTGGATGCCGGCGCGCAGCACATCGCCTGGTATCCGGATGACTTCATCGCCGGACGCCCCGGCCTGGGCGTCATCCGCTCGCGGCTTTCCGTGGCCTCGTTTCCGGCGCTGCTGGAGTAGCGCCCATGGAAGCATTCTTTCGCATCCTCCAGGATTTCGCCCTCATCTACCCACTGTTCATGGCCTACCTGTGGATGGTCGGCGGCATCTACTACTTCTTTCATTGGGAGCACCGCGGCCGGCTGCGGGTATCGGAGCCGCCGGCGCTGACCGACTATCCCGGGGTCTCGATCCTGGTGCCGGCCCACAACGAGTCGTTCGCGCTGGTGGAGACCATCGAATCGCTGCTCGCCCAGGCCTACCCGCGCTTCGAGATCATCGTCATCAACGACGGCAGCAGCGACGATACCGCCGCCATCATGGACGGCTACGCCCGACGCGGCGCCATTCGCGCCATCCACCTCGCCACCAACCAGGGCAAGGCGGCGGCGCTGCGGGTCGGCACCATGGCGTCGAAGTACGAGTTTCTGGTGTGCATCGACGGCGACGCGATCCTCGACCACCACGCCGTCCATTGGCTGATCCGGCACTTCGTCAGCGGCCCCCGAGTGGGCGCGGTGACCGGCAACCCGCGGGTGCGCACCCGCTCGACCCTGCTGGGCAAGATCCAGGTGGCGGAGTTTTCCTCCATCATCGGCCTGATCAAGCGCGCCCAGCGCATTTACGGCCGGGTGTTCACGGTATCCGGCGTCGTGGCCGCTTTCCGCAAGTCGGCACTGCTGCGGGTCGGCTTCTGGGATCTGAACAAACTCACCGACGACATCGACATCAGCTGGCGATTGCAGATGGACCACTGGTCGGTGCGCTTCGAGAGCAACGCCCTGTGCTGGATACTGATGCCGGAGACGCTGCAGGGTTTGTGGCGGCAGCGCTTGCGCTGGGCTCAGGGTGGGGTCGAGGTGGCACTCGGGCACTTCCGCGGCCTGCTGTGCTGGCGCCAGCGCCACATGTGGCCGGTGCTCGCGGAGTTCTGCCTGAGCGTGCTGTGGTCTTACAGCATGCTGATCCTGGGGTTGAGCCTGCTGCTCGGGCAGCTGCTCGACATGCCGGCACTGCCCAATGCGCGCGACTGGCTGCCGAGCTGGGGCGGCGCCCTGCTCGGCGTCACCTGCCTGCTGCAGTTCGCGGTGAGCCTGGCCATCGACAGCCGCTTCGAGCGCGGCCTGTCGCGCTACTACTACTGGATCATCTGGTACCCCATGGCCTACTGGCTGATCAACGTGGCGACCACGCTGGTGGCGGTGCCGAAGGTACTGCTGCGCGGCCGCAGCCGCCGCGCCACCTGGACCAGCCCGGATCGAGGAGAACGCTTCGTTGCGCCCGCTGATCATTGAGCGCCCCGAACTGCAGACCCGCGCTCAGCGCTTCGGCTGGGCGTCGGTCACGCTGGCGTGCTGGGTTCTATGGCTGTACCTGTTCGTGCCGCTGCTGTCGCTGGTGGCGTGGGTGCTGGGCGCGACCCTGGTTTATCAGGTCATGCTGCAGAATCTCGAGCTCCGCGAGCTGCTGCGGCTGCTCAGCCACTATGGCGGCGGCATCCTGCTGCTAAGCGCCGTCTATCTGCTGTGGGCGGTGGCCTCGTACCTGCGGTTCCGCGGCCTGGATCGGCGCCAGGCGCCGCCGCCGGCTTCCCTGGAGCAGCTGGCGGCCTCGCATCGCCTGAGCACGCTGGCCCTGCACCGATTGCGGGCCGCGCGGCGAGTGGTGGTGTCGGCCGAGGAGTTGCAGCGGATGTTTGCCGCGGACGCCGCACCGGGCGCCGCCGAGCAGGATGCAGACCTGCGGGTGGATGCCGCGGCTTGAGTTCGGCGCCACGGCTCGACCCGGCGATGCGGGGGTCAGTCGTGGGAGGCCGGCGCCACGCGCAGAACCTCGGCGATGGTGGTGAGCCCTGCCCCAACCTTCTGAGCGCCAGCCAGCCGCAGGGTCCGCATGCCTTCCTTCATGCCCTCTTTACGCAGCAGCTGCGCATCGGCATCGGCGGCAAGCAACCGCTTCACCCGATCGGTCATCGGCAGCAGCTCGTAGATACCGACCCGACCGAGGTAGCCCGTGTCACGGCACTCGAGACAGCCGCGCGGCCAATAGACGCGACTCGGCGGCTTGGCCTTGAAAGGGTGGGTCAGCAGCTCCCAGGCCTGCGCATCCACCTCGTCCTCGACCTTGCAGTGGGGGCACAGGGTGCGCAGCAGCCGCTGGGCCATGACGCCCAACAGGGTAGCTTTGATCATGTAGAACGGCACCCCGAGGTCGAGCAACCGGGTGATGGCCGTGGGGGCATCGTTGGTGTGCAGGGTGGAAATCACCAGGTGGCCGGTGAGCGCCGCCTGGATCGCCATCTCCGCCGTCTGCAGATCACGGATCTCGCCGATCATGATGATGTCGGGATCCTGCCGCAGCAGCGACCGCACACCGGACGCGAAGGAGACGTCGATATTGTGCTGCACCTGCATCTGGTTGAACGCAGGCTCCACCATCTCGATGGGATCTTCGATGGTGCAGACGTTGACCTCGGAGGTGGCCAGCTGCTTGAGCGTGGAATACAGCGTGGTGGTCTTGCCCGACCCGGTGGGGCCGGTCACCAGCACGATGCCGTTGGGGGAGCTGGTCATCTGCTGCCAGCGGTCGTAATCGCGCCCCACCAGGCCGAGCTCGCCGAAGCTGCGCAACAGCACGTCCGGGTCGAAGATCCGCAACACCATCTTCTCGCCGAAGGCGGTGGGCAGCGTCGACAGGCGCAGCTCGATCTCTTCGCCATCCGGGCTCTTGGTCTTGACTCGGCCGTCCTGGGGCCGGCGCTTCTCGGCCACATCCATGCGGCCGAGGATCTTCAAGCGGCTGGTCACGGCCGCGTTCACCGCGCTGGGCAGTTCGTAGACATGGTGCAGCACCCCGTCGATGCGGAAGCGGATCAGCCCCTTGTCGCGGCGCGGCTCGATGTGGATGTCGCTGGCGCGCTGATCGAACGCGTACTGCAGCAGCCAGTCGACGATGTTGACCACGTGGGCGTCGTTGGCCTCGGGGCTCTTCAAGGCGCCGAGCTCGAGCAGCTGCTCGAAGTTGCCGATGCTGCCTACCTCGAGCCCGGCCTCTCCGGCCTTCGCCACAGCCCGCGCCATGGTGTAGAACTCGAGCATGTAGCGGTTGAGGTCGGCCGGATTGGTGACCACGCGGCGGATGCGCCGGCCGCGCAGCGTCTGGGTGAGCATGCCCTCCCACTGATGCATGAAAGGCTGGGCGCCGGCGATCACCACCTCGTCGTCGCTCACCGCCACGGCGAGGATGTTGTGGCGCTGGGCGAACGCGTACGACATCACCTCGGTGACGGCGTTGACGTTGATCTTCAACGGATCGATACGCAGGTATGGCTGGCCGCTGATCCCGCACAACCAGTCGGTCAAAACCTCCAGGTCGACGGTGGCGCCCGGCTTGCTGCGGTGCTCGAACTCGCGCGCCGCGACGATTTCCAATGGGTGCTGGATGAGCTCCTTCTTGGTGCGCGGCGCGATCAGCACGTCTTCCGCCTGGCGCTGGCTGATGAAGCCATCCTGCACCAGTTGGTCGAGCGTAGACGGCAGGTCGAGCAGCCGCTCATTGCCGTCGCTGGTGGCGTTGCCGGTCAGCCTTGCGGCCAGCGGCTTGCCCCGGGCCGGGCCCTCAGCCTGCCGAATCGGCTCGACGACCGCCGGCCGTGGCGTCGACGAGGCAGCCGCCACGGGCGTCAGGCGATGCTCGTCCGGCGTCGGATGGGGAGTCGGATGCGGAGTCGGAAGGATGACAGGCGTGGCCACGTAAGTCCCTGATTTAGCCAACTTTTGAGAGTTAACGGGATGCCCTGGGGTTTTGCAATTGGCGAGCCTCTGAAGTTTGACGCAGATCTCATTGCGGATGCTGGGCAGCGCCCCACATGGCTGGTGTAGAATTCCGCTCCGTTTCTGCTCGCAGCGGCGCCCTCCAGGTCGCGCCGCCGCGGTTTCACTTCCCAGCACCGGTAGCGCACATCGTGGACACCAGCGGTTACGCCAAGTGGTTCCGGGCCTCGACGCCCTACATCAGCGCGCACCGCAACAAAATTTTCGTGGTGCTGCTCAGCGGGGAGGCGGTCGCTCATCCTCATCTGGCCGACATCGTCCACGATCTGGCCCTGCTGCACGTGCTCGGCGTGCGCCTGGTGCTGGTCCACGGGGCCCGGCCGCAGATCGACGCGGCCCTGCCGGAGAGCCGCTTCCACGGCCATCGGCGCATCACCGACCGCGACAGCATGGAAGCGTTGCTGGGGGTCTACGGCCAGGTGCGTGCGAAGCTCGAAGCCACCTTCTCCACCGGCCTGCCCACCAGCCCGCTGCGCAATGCCGACATCGCCACCGTCACCGGCAACTTCGTGGTGGCCAAGCCCATCGGCGTGCTCGATGGGGTCGATCACCTGTTCACAGGCCAGGTGCGCAAGGTTCACCGACAGCGCATTCAGACGCTGCTCGAGGCCCGCACCCTGGTGATGCTGTCGCCGGTCGGCTACTCGCCCTCTGGCCAGGCCTTCAATCTGCCGGCCGACGAGCTGGCGGCCGAAGTGGCGATCGCGCTGGCGGCAGACAAGCTGATCATGTTCGACAGTGAGGGCTACGTTAAGGACGAGCGTGGCCGCAACTGTTCCGACCTCGTTCCCGCCGAGCTCGAAACCCTGCTCGACCGAACCACCCTCGACCCGCACATTGCCAATCAGCTGCGCGCCATGCTGCGCGCCTGCCGCGGCGGCGTGCCACGCTGCCATCTGGTGAGCTACCTCGAAGACGGCGCCTTGCTGCAGGAGTTGTTCACCGCCCGTGGCCACGGCACCGAGCTTTCGGAACTGCGCACCGACATGGTCCGCCCCGCCCGCGCCGAGGACGTGGCGGGCATCGTCGAGGTGATCCGCCCGCTGGAAGAGGCCGGCGTGCTGGTGCGGCGGGATCGGGATCGGCTTGAGCTCGAGGTGGGCAACTTCTTCGTCGCGGAGCTCGACGGCATCGTCGTCGGCTGCTGCGCCGTGTATCCGTTCGACGACGGCGCCGAGCTCGCCTGCGTGGCCGTCCACGACTCCTATCGCGGCTCCGGCATCAAGCCGGGCATCGGCGAGCGGCTGCTGGCGGCGGCGGAGACCGCCACCGTCAGGGCCGGGCTGCAGCGGTTGTTCGTGCTCACCACCCAGACCCGTGACTGGTTTCTCGAGCATGGCTTCGAAGACGGCGACATCGCCGCCCTTCCGGCGCCGAAACAGGCCCTGTATAACTACCAGCGCAATTCCAAAGTGATGTTCAAGACCTTAGGACCAAGTGATGACTGACAAACGGCCCTACTCCTCCCTGGTTGTGGATGGCGTCAAGCAGGCGGCCAGCCGCGCCATGCTCTACCCCACCGGTTTCACCGAGCAGGATTTCAGCAAACCGCAGATCGGCATCGCTTCGACCTGGAGCATGGTCACGCCCTGCAACATGCACATCAATCAACTCGCCGAGGCTGCGGCCATGGGCGCCGACGAAGCCGGCGGTAAGAGCGTGCTGTTCAATACCATCACCGTCTCGGACGGCATCTCCATGGGAACCCCGGGGATGCGCTACTCGCTGGTGTCCCGCGAGGTGATCGCCGATTCCATCGAGACCGTGGTGGGTGCTCAAGGCTTCGACGGCTTCGTCGCTTTCGGCGGCTGCGACAAGAACATGCCCGGCTGCGCCATCGCCATGGCGCGCCTCGACCGTCCCAGCGTGTTCGTCTACGGCGGCACCATCCAGCCCGGCGCGGAGCGCCGCGACATCATCTCGGTGTTCGAGGCCGTAGGCCGATACTCCGCTGGCAACCTCTCGGAGATCGAGCTCAAGGAGGTGGAGGCCACGGCCATCCCCGGCCCGGGCTCCTGCGGCGGCATGTACACGGCAAACACCATGGCCAGCGCCATCGAGGCGCTGGGGCTGTCTCTGCCCAACAGCTCCGCTCAGGAGGCCGTGTCCGAACACAAGCGCCGGGACAGCTACAACGCCGGGGCCGCAGTGCTGCAGCTCATCGAGCGCGGCATCAAGCCCAGCGACATCCTCAGCATGGAGGCGTTCGAAAACGCCATCACCACGGTGATCGCGCTGGAAGGCTCCACCAATGCGGTGCTGCATCTGCTCGCCATCGCCCACGCCGCCGGCATCCCCTTGAGCATCGACGACTTCACCCGCATCGGCGCCCGCACCCCGGTGCTGGCGGACATGCGCCCGGCCGGGCGCTACGCCATGAGCGAGCTCATCGCCATCGGTGGCATCCAGCCGCTGATGAAAACCCTGCTGGCGGAGGGGCTGCTGCACGGCGACTGCCTCACCGTCACCGGTAAGACTCTGGCGGAAAATCTCGCCGACGTGGCGCCGTACCCCGCCGACCAGAAGATCATCCGGCCGCTGTCGGATCCCATCAAGAAGGATTCCCACCTGGTGATCCTCTACGGCAACCTGGCGCCTACCGGCGCCGTGGCCAAGATCACCGGTCACGAGGGCCTGCAGTTCGCCGGCACCGCCCGTTGCTTCAAGGGCGAAGAAGCCGCCATGCAGGCGATACTCGACGGCGTTGTGGTCAAAGGCGACGTGGTGGTGGTGCGCTACGAGGGCCCCAAAGGCGGCCCCGGCATGCGCGAGATGCTGTCTCCCACCAGCGCCATCAACGGCCGCGGCCTGTCCCAGGACGTGGCGCTCATCACCGACGGGCGTTTCTCCGGCGGCTCCCACGGGTTCGTCATCGGCCACATCACCCCCGAGGCGTTCGAAGGCGGCCCCATCGCCCTGATCGAGGACGGCGACCACATCACCGTGGATGCAGAGCGCCGCGAAATCACCCTGCATGTCGCCGATGAGCAACTGGCCGCCCGTCGCGCCGCCTGGCGACGACCACCGGCCTACACTGAACGTGGCGCGCTGGCCAAGTACGCACGCCTGGTGAGTTCAGCCAGCGAGGGTGCGGTGACCGACAAGGATCTTTGACAGGAGCGACGTGGTTCCGACGATGACGCGTTTCCGACGATGAAGACGAAGCGACGCTCGGCAATGCGGCAGACGCTGCTGGTTACGCTGGTTTGCGTCGCTGCCTCGGTGCTGATCACCATGGCGATGACTTACCTGGCAACGGGGGCGCTGGATCTCGGCCTCGGGCTGTACATCTCGATGCTGGCGCCGGCCATCATCGTGCCCATCGGCTGCTATCCGCTGCTGTCCATGGCGGCGCGGCTGCGCGAGGCCAATCGGCGCCTGCGCGCACTGTCGGAGACCGACCCCCTGACCGGCACCTGCAACCGCCGCCGCTTTCTGGAGGTGGCCGAGCAGCAACTGGCCCTGGCCAGAAGGCATTGCTTCCCGACCAGCGTGCTGCTCGTCGACTTCGATCACTTCAAGCAGATCAACGACCGCTACGGTCACGCCACCGGCGACCGGGTGCTGGTGGACGCGACCCGGATCATGGGCGAAGCGCTGCGGGAATCCGACACCCTTGCCCGCTTCGGCGGCGAGGAGTTCATCGTGCTGCTGCCGCACACTGCGCGCGAGGGAGCTGCGAAGGTGGCCGAGCGGATCATGAGCGCCGTCCGCAGCCACGCGTTCCAGCACGCCGACGCGACGCTCAGCGTTACCGTGAGCATCGGCGGCGTGACCTGCGAGACCAGCGAGACCTCGTTGACGAGCATGACGTCCAACGCCGACCGCTTGCTCTACCAGTCGAAGCAGGCAGGACGCGATCGCTGCGTGGTGGAAGCGCTGGCGAGCCAGGTGGCGCTGCCGCTGCGGGCCGCGGGGGCGGTATCGTGACCCTGGTGCGTTGTCTCACCGAAATGGGTATGGGCGTCGACGTCCACGGCCGCGACTACACCAAGGCCGCCCGGCGCGCGGTGTCCGACGCCATCCGCCACAGCAGCGTGTCGTTCTTTCGCCTGCTGGGCAAGTCTGTGGATGAGATGCACGTGGCCGTGACCATCGGGGTGCCGAACCCGGAAGCCGTGGATCTGGCTGCGGTGGCAGCCGAACTGCCCCACGGTGTCGTGACCGTGACCGCGGTGAGCGGCGGCCTGGAAATACCCGGCGAGGGTGGCGCCGACGCCATCGTCATTGCCAACGCGGCGGTGGTGGTGAGCTTTCCCGACGGCGACTAAACTCATTGAAAATGCCCGTCAGGTTGTTTCAGTATGCGGGCAGCTAGCGGAGCATGCGGGTAAATCGAACAGGGACGGAAGGGATCGTGTTGCGAGCAGTATTGATGGCCGGCAGCCTGGCGTGGCTGCTCAGCGCACCGGCGCTTGGAGCCTCCAACGGCGAAAGGGCGGATCGGATCATCATCGAGAAAAGCGAGCGCCGGCTGACCCTGCTGAGGGGCGACCAGCCGGTGCGGACGTATCCGGTGGCGCTCGGTGCCGCGCCCAAGGGGCACAAGCGCTTCGAAGGTGATCAGCGCACCCCGGAGGGGATCTACACCATCGATTTTCGAAACGACCGCAGCAACTTCCATCGCGCCCTGCGGATCTCCTATCCCAGCGAAGCCGATCGGGTGCGGGCGCTGGAAATGGGCGTCGCTCCCGGTGGCCAGATCATGATCCACGGGCTGAAGAATGGCCAGGGCTGGCTCGGCTCGCGCCACCTCGGCGGTGGCGACTGGACAGACGGCTGCATCGCGGTCACCAACGAAGAGATCGAGGAAATCTGGTCGCTGGTCGATCTGGGCACGCCGGTCGAAATTCGCCCTTGAGCGGCGTCCGGGCCGACGCGCAGCTATGAAGATCTGGGTCGATGCGGACGCCTGCCCCAATCCCGTCAAAGCCATCCTGTTCCGGGCCGCCGAGCGGACGCACACCGCCACGGTACTGGTGGCCAATCACTACCAGCGCGTGCCGCCATCCCCCTACCTGTCGTCCATCCAGGTGCCTGGCGGGTTCGACGTGGCCGACGACGCCATCGTCGCCAGCCTGGCAGCTGGGGATCTGGTGGTCACCGCCGACATTCCGTTGGCCGCCGAGGTGGTACAGCTGGGCGCCACCGCTCTCAACCCCCGCGGCACCGTCTACACCGCCGATAACATTCATGATCACCTGGCACGGCGCAATCTCATGGAACAGCTGCGCGAAAGCGGCACCATCAGCACCAGCCAGAGCGCGCTCAGCAAGAGTGACCTGCAGGCGTTTGCCAACCAGCTCGACCGCTTTCTCGCCACCCGGCGTTGAGCCGGCTGGCGTTGAGCCGGCTGGCGTTGAGCCGGCTGGCGTTGAGCCGGCTGGCGTTGAGCCGGCTGGCGTAGCAGGCGCGGAGTGCTATCCGTGTAAGATATCCGCCTGTAGTACTCGCGCCCACTGGAAGGTTTATGGACAACCGCGACATCAAGCAGACTCTGGTCGAGCTGCACTCGGAACTCGAGCGAACCCCGGAGCTGGACGACGACTTGCGTTCGCTGCTCATGGAAGTGGATGGCGACATCCACACGCTGCTCGCCAAGGGCGGGGCTGCCGCCAAAGGCGAGACCGCCACCAGTGGCAGGGCTGCCGCCGAGGGCCAGCCCAACGAAATCGATTTGCTGCGTGACCGGGTCGAAGCGCTGGCGGCGGATTTCGCCGCCAGACACCCCAATACCGAAAGCTTCTTCCGCGAAGTGATCGCCGCGCTGGGTCGCATGGGCATCTGACCCGGAGCCGGGCCGGGCGATGCCGGAGAAGATGATCATCATGGAGCGCATCGCCATCACCGCGGCGTCACCGGCCGACTACCCGGCGCTGCTGGCGCTGAACGAGGGTGCTGTGCCCCACGTCAACAGCATCCCCACCGCCAAGCTGCAACACCTCCATCGCCACAGCGCGTATCTGGGCGTGGCGCGCCGCGATGGCGCGCCCATCGGCTTTCTTCTGGCCCTGCCGGAAACCGCCGACTATGACAGCATCAACTTCGCCTACTTCCGGCACCACTACCGCCGGTTCGTCTACATCGACAGGGTCGTGGTGAGCTCGGCCGTGCGGAGAGCGGGCCTGGGCTCCGCCCTGTACCAGGACCTGCAGCGCAGCCTTCCCGAAGGCTGCCCACTGCTCGCCTGCGAGGTCAACGTGCGACCCAGCAACCAGACGTCACTGGCCTTCCATCAGCGGCTGGGGTTCGAGGCGGTGGGTGAGCAGGACACCGAGGGCGGCAGTAAGCGCGTCCGTTTGCTTACAAAGCAGCTCCAGCCGTAACCCGTCCCTTCATCGCGGTCGCTCGACGTTGCGGTACGCGGTGCCGCGGTGGGCAAACCGCGTACAATGGCTCGTGTTCAGGCTGTGCCGGCCCAGCGGCGCGAGCACACCATCAACCGGAGCCCTCGGGAATGTTGAAGATCGGCGACATCGCGCCAGAGTTCGAGCTGACCGATCAGCAAGGCGAGGCATGCTCACTCAGCGAGCTGACCCGCGCCGGCCCCGCGGTGGTGTACTTTTACCCGGCGGACTTCACCCCCGGTTGCACCCGCGAAGCGTGCCTGTTCAGAGACAGATACGACGCTCTGGTCGAACTGTCGGTACCCGTGGTGGGCATCAGCCCACAGAGCGAAGACAGCCATCGTCGCTTCGCGGACGCGTTCTCACTACCGTTCCCGCTGCTGTCCGATCCCGACAAGAAGGTCATCCGCGCCTTCGGTGTAGACGGGCCGCTGGGCTTCGGGGTGCGGCGGGTAACTTTCCTCATCGGCCCGGATCGCCGCGTCGAGAATCGGGTGGTGGCGGATTTCATGGTGGACAGCCACCTCAGCCTGGTACAACGCGTCATCGATTCGCGACCGAGCAAGGAGAACCCACGTTGAAGCTGCAGCCGTTCCACCTGGCCATCACCGTTCGCGACATCGCCGCGGCGCGGGCGTTCTACGGCGGGCTGCTGGGTTGTCCGGAAGGGCGCAGCGCCGACACCTGGGTCGATTTCGATTTCTACGGTCATCAGCTGGTCTGCCATCTGGCGCCCGCCATGGCGGCCCTGCATCACAACCCGGTGGACGGCGATCAGGTGCCCGTGCCGCATTTCGGCGTGGTGCTCGAAATGGAGGATTGGCGCCTGCTTGCCGGGCGGCTGCAGCGCGCCGACGTGCGCTTCGTCATCGAGCCCCACGTGCGCTTCGAGGGCCAGCCTGGGGAGCAGGCGACGCTGTTCTTCCTCGACCCCAGCGGTAACGCGCTGGAATTCAAGGCATTTGCCGACATCGAGGGGCAACTGTTCGCAACCTGAACGTAGCCTAGCCGGGCAGCAGCATGCCCCACACCGTACGCACGGTTTTTCGACTCCAGTTGCCCAGAGCGGCCAGCAGCAGCAGGCCCAGGGCGATGCCGGCTGCATCGACCAGCACATCCTTGAGCTCTGCCACCCGGGTCGCCTGAAAGCTCTGTACCACCTCGATCATCACCCCGAAAGCGAGCATCCAGGCGGCCACCCAGCGCAGCCGCAGGGCCGGCCGCGCCAATCCCAGCGCGAAGGTCAGATAGGTGAAAGCGAACAGATGCAGCAGGATGTCGCTGACCCGGAACACACCCTCGGGCGGGCTCGGCGTCAGCGCCAGCCAGGTGCACAGCAGCAGCGGTATCCAGAACCCGAGCTGCAGCGAGAGCCAGGCGGCTCGATCAGCCGCGGCGGGCCGACTGCTCATGCACGAAATCCACCAGGTGCTTGACGTTGTCTACCGGCGTCTCCGGAATGATGCCGTGGCCCAGATTGAAGATGTGGCCCGGCCGCCCCCCGGCCTGATCGAGGACCTCCTGGGCCTGGCTCGACACCGTAGCCCGATCGGCACAGAGCACGATGGGATCAAGGTTGCCTTGCACGGCGCCGACCCCCAGTGCCTGCCAGGTAGCCCCCAACGGCACGCGCCAGTCCAGCGCCAGCACATCGGGCGCGGCTTCGCAGGTGTCGGCCAGCAGGTGGCCATTGCCGGTGCCGAAGTAGATCAGCGGCACCTGGCCCTTGAGGTTGGCGATCAACTGCTTCAGATGCGGCAGCACGTAGCGGCGGAAATCCACCACCGACAGGCAGCCGACCCAGGTGTCGAACAGCTGCACGGCCTCGACCCCGCTGTCGATCTGCAGCTGCAGGTAGCTGGTGACCTGGGTGACGAGCTTGCTCATCAGCTGCTCCCACACCTCGGGCGCCTGGTACATGAGCTTCTTCACGTACACGTAGTTGCGCGAGCCTCTGCCTTCGATGGCGTAAGACGCCAGGGTGAACGGTGCGCCGGCAAACCCGATCAGGGCGATCTCCGGCGGCAGGCCGCTGTTGATGTTGCGCACGGTATCGGCGATGTAGGGTGTCGCCTCGATGGCCGGCGCCACCCGCAGGCGCTCCACGTCGGCCGCGCTGCGGATCGGGTTGGCGAACACCGGGCCGGTTCCGGGCAGGTAGTCGAGGTCGAGCCCCATGGGCTCCAGGATAGGCAGCAGGTCGGCGAACATGATGGCCGCATCCACGCCGAGAATGCGCTGAGCGTCGAGCGTGGCCTGGGCGGCCAGCTCGGGGTTCTTGAAAAAATCCAGGCTCGGCGTATCGCCCTTGACCTGGTGGTACTCGGGCATGTAGCGCCCGGCCTGACGGTTCAGCCAGATGGGGGTATAGGGAGTGGACTCACCTCGGCAGGCGCGCAGAAAAACCTTGTCCATCAATGTTCCCTTCGATTCGTGGAGTGGGCGAGAGGCGCCGGAACCTTAACAGAAGGGGGCGGCCGGTCAACCAGACCATACGCCAACACCGGGCCGACGCCCTTGACGTCGAGGGTCTCGGCTGGCGTCAACCGGTAATCGTTTTCCGCCAGCGCCGCCGTGGCGGCATCCAGCAGCACGCCGCCCGGGGTCGCGTGCGCCTGCAGCCGGCTCGCCAGATTGACCGCCGGGCCGATCAGGGTGAAGTCGAGCCGCTCGGCGCCACCGCGATCGCCCACGGTGCAAAAGCCGCTGGCTACGCCCGCGCGGGTGTGCAACTGCACCAGATCACCACGCGCGCGCCACTGGCTCGCCAGGCGCCCCAGCAGCACCGGTAGCTGCCGGCAGAATTCCACCGCCTCGAGCACCTGGCCATGCCGGTCCGCGTCTCCGGGTGAGCCGAACACCACCATGACGCCATCGCCCAGCAGTTTCGATACTTCGCCGCGGCCGCGTTCCGCTGCCTCGATGACCGCTGCCAGGTAGTCGTCGAGCACCACGGCGAGGGCTTCGGCATCCAGCCGCGCCGACAGCTCGGTGAAGCCCACCAGATCCACGAACGCCACCGTCAGCCAGCGCCGCTCCGACCCGGTAGCGGCGTCGGGCGCCTCGCGAATGCGCCTCCGCAGGCTCGGCGGCAAGTAGCGCTGCAATCGGTGGTTGGCCCGCTCGAGACCCTCCGAGCGCAGCCGCTGCAGCTGCCGATGAGCGTCGAGCCGTTGGGCCTGACGGAAGCTCACCTGCGCCAGCGCAAGGCCAAAGCCCAGGATCAGCACCATGGCCACGGCATCCGCCGCCGCGCTGGAAGCCAAGGTCATCTGCGGCGCAAAATGCCCGCCGAAGCCGGCGCCCAGCAGCAGCGCCGCGGCAGAGGGCAGCAACAGGCGCTGCCCGGCCAGCGCCGCCGCCCCGCACAGTAGGCAAAGCACCGCGGCCAGAGCGGGCAGCGGCGGCAGGCTCACCCACGCGAACAGCGCCGCGGCCAGCCCGCACTCCGCCGTATAGGCACCCATGGCAAGGCGCTCGGCGGCAACGCCCGCCAGCGGGCGCCGCAGTAAGGCATCTACCAGCAGCGGCCACAGCAGACACAACGCCGCGCCAGTTAATACCTGGGAGGGGGCGCGTTGCTCCCACAGCAGCAGGCATACGCCGCCCATGAGCCAGAACGCCGCGTAGCGGAACGGGCGGGCTCGCTGGTGCAATCGTCGAATGCGCATTGCGGCAGCCTGCCCACGGCCGCCGCAATGCGCCAGTCGCCGTGGCTGACGCGGACGTAGGCGGGCGCCGACCCATGCTCCGGCTCTGCTTGTCGCCTTACGTCGCGCATCAGCGGCGGAGCAAATGGCACTTTAGAGCCGTCCGCCGCCGGTCTGACTTCGAAGAGCGTATTGGCAGCCATCCCAAGGCCCCGTGTCGGGTCTTTTCAAAAGGCGTGACGCGTAGGGGTGCTGGTGGGCTTACCCGGAATCGCGCATCCGCGGCCTGTACCCCGCAGGCCTCGCTTACGGATGCTCCGCAAGAAAACGCTCCAGGTCATGCTTCCAGAACCGCAGGACACTATGAGTACCATGCCCCCTTGTCTCTTCGCTCGCTGGGATCAGCATGAATCTGGTCATTGGCATGCGCGAGGCCAGTTCCTCAGGGTCGCCAAGCCCCGGCGGATTTAGAAAATCATCCGCCGAATTGATCCACAAGACGGGGACCGTGATGTTCGAAAGCTGCGGAGCCGGATTGTAGTTTCGGGACGCGTCGAACTGGTACATCGTGTCGTTGGGATCCACAGGATTAGTCAGTCGCTGCGCCATGAACGCCTGCAGCATCTCGTCTGAGGCCTCACGCGTCGGATACTCGGCTTGCATACGATACGGATTGGGAGCGATCAGAATGCCCACATATGCAAAGGATTTCGTCCCGCAATCTCAATGGCGTTGCAGGCCAATGATACGAAGCGACGGATGAAGCCTGGGTAGTCAATGCCCCACGCAAAGTTATGCATGCATCCCATGGATGTACCGATGATCAATCCTAGCTGCTGAATCCCCAGGCCCTCGGTCAGCATCCGGTATTGCGCAAGCACCATGTCGTCAAAGTCGTAGCGCGGGAAGTCAGCGCGCAGGCCATCGCTGGGTTTGGAACTGTCGCCGTGTCCCAGGTTGTCGGGCGAAATGATGTAGTTCTCTCGGATATCGAGAGGCTGTCCGGGCCCGAAAAGCTCATCACCGAAGCCCGGTCGCAGTAACGAACGTCCGTTGCCACCGGTGCCATGCAACAGCATGACCGCATTGCTGATCTGTCCATGCTCGTCGTGGCGAGGCGTCCCGAGTGTGTATACCGTCATCCTGATGGAAGGCAGGGTTTCGCGCGTGTGGAATGCGAAGTCGCTTAACTCGATGTCATGGCGCTCTGCCATGGATTGCCAGTCTCTCTCATCGGCGAGACTCGCGAACGGAAGCCCGGATAGGACTGCGAGCAGTATCAGCAGGCGCATTCCGCTGTCCTCATGTCAGGTGGATCATGGCAAGCAACCCTCTCGACGATGGTCCTACGGATCAGCTTCCGGCTGTGCGTTCTCTAAATTCTGCCAGGTATGAGGGCCCGAGTACGCAATCGGAGCGGCCTGACTTGTGTTTGAGCGGCGGCGGTCTCTGCCTTCAACAGATCCTCCAGCCCTGACCCGTCCGCTCTAAACGCTTGTTACTCCGTATTGTGCCGCTAACCAGACGCAAGAAAACAGAGGACATCTTCTC
>JBLRXD010000062.1:0-17821 GCA_047920935.1 Pseudomonadales bacterium
GGCAGCCAGCCCGCCCCAGAGCAGGGCAGAGCCGGCGGCGCCACCGTTCTGCGCGCCGCCAGCGCCTGGGTCGCTACGCGCGACCTGGGCATCGCTATCCTCTGTCTTGCTGGTCCATACCACCTGCTCGCCATCGGGTGACCCGCTGAGCACCGGCGATTCCGGGTCAATTGGCGGATTCCCGAAGGCACCGGCGCCACCGGCGACGTCTGTGGTGGGGTGGAAGGCCACGTTCCGGGTGGCAAAGAACCCCTCGAGCACGAGCACCTCGGTGTCGCTCACCTCGACGATCAGGTCTTCGCCCTGGCGTTGGGCCATCAGCATCTGCGGCGCTTCGTAGTTGGCCCGGTCGAGCAGCGTATAGTGTTCGCCGGGGCCGACGACCACGCGATGCGGGATCTCGAGGGGAATCCACTCCACCGTCCCGTCGGCGAGACGCCGGGTCAGGACGAAGCCGCCCTGGCTACTCATGATTTCTCGAGGCTCCGCATGTCGGGTCCCTCCCACCTCAGACCGTGCGGCGAGCGCTTCCACCACCTGCCGCTGCGACCTCCAGGTCTGCAAGAATTTCGCCAACCCGTGGCACGTTTCATGCAACGCCAGTTAGTTGCTCATTATTGGGAGGCTGAAGATGGCCAAGCCAGCGAGAGAGCCAGGTGGCACCGCGCAGCTGTACCGCATGGTGATGCCAGACCATCTGTGCCCGTACGGCCTGAAGACCAAGGCACTGCTCGAACGAAAAGGCTTGCGGGTAGAGGATCACCAACTCACCACGCGCGACGAGACGGATGACTTCAAGAGCCGATATGAGGTCGAAACGACGCCGCAGGTCTGGATCGATGGGCAGCGTATCGGGGGTTATGAGGAACTCCGGGAATATTTCGGAGAGCGGGGCGCGAGTCAGGACGAGACCACTTATCGCCCCGTACTGGCGCTGTTCGCGATCGCCCTGTTCATGGCATTGGCCATCAGCTTTGCCTCCGTTGGGGAGCTGATCACGCTTCGTGCTTTCGAGTGGTTCGTCGCGATTTCCATGACGCTGCTGGCACTTCAGAAGCTGCAGGACGTGGAGAGCTTCTCCACCATGTTCCTCAACTACGATCTACTCGCCGTGCGCTGGGTCCGATACAGCTATTTGTACCCTTACGGCGAGGCCTTGGCGGGCGTGCTGATGATTGCCGGAGCGTTGATCTGGATCGCCGCACCAATCGCGCTGTTCATCGGAACCATTGGCGCTGTCTCCGTGTTCAAAGCGGTTTACATCGATCGGCGAGAGCTGAAGTGCGCCTGTGTGGGTGGCAACAGCAGGGTGCCGCTGGGTTTCATCTCGCTGACGGAGAACCTCATGATGATTTTCATGGGCGTCTGGATGCCCGCACGCATGTGGTGGGGTTGATCCATGCTTTTCAGCCGGAGCAACGATAGAAGCCTCGGTAGCCGACCGTGCGGCCCTGCTCGAGTTCGAACATCAGGTCGGCGCGACGGCGCGTTGTACCGTTGTCTTCCTGTGCCTCCGCATCCGCTACGGGTGCAACAGACACGCGCAGGCCATCTGCAGCCATTGCGGCGCCTGCGGCCAGGGCCTC
The DNA here is from genome assembly GCA_047920935.1 of Pseudomonadales bacterium. Taxonomy (GTDB): domain Bacteria; phylum Pseudomonadota; class Gammaproteobacteria; order Pseudomonadales; family Azotimanducaceae; genus UBA7803. Next base: position 1,587 of record JBLRXD010000062.1, read on the forward strand.
GAAGCCACCTTGCGATTGCCCGTGCAACGCCACCAGCTTGCCGTTCAGCTTCATGACGCCATGCGCAACCGGCGTCTCGGAGGCCGGGATGCGAGCTGTCAGGATCGGATCGCTTTCCGCCGTCCACAAGAACGAGCAGCCGCGGCCGGGCCCGAGCACCTGATCCGCCTCGGCCGGCTCCAGAGGTTCCGGATGCAGCGCGCCGAGGCGCGTGGCACGAAGCGCCTCCGAGACGGAGACCACCTCGCCGGTGTCCTCCTCTTCGTAGATCGCCGGCCGCGCGGCATCTCCGCTCGCTCGGAGATCGGCGATCAGGTAGCGGATTTCGGCAATTTCCCGCTGCTGGGCCTCGATGATCTCATCGGCCAGCCTGCGCACTCGCGGGTCGGTGATCTGCGCGCGCTCGCTTGTCATGATCGCGATCGAATGGTGCGGCACCATGGCTCGCATGTAGCTCACCTGCCCGACGGTTGCCTGGCTGCGCACCAGCCAGAGCGCCAGGGCGAAGACGATGATGCTGCCGATGAAAATGCCGGCGTTCACCATCGTGTTCTGGTACATGGCGAGCATGTAAGCCAGCATGATCACCGCCATGCAGGAGCCCATCACGATGGCCATGTAAACGCGCGTTTCGCTGAAAAACACGTGTTCCCACGTGAAGGTGTTCAGATACATGAGAATGAGCATCGCCACGGTGGACGTGGCGATCATTGCGGCGAAGCGTGTGTAGGCCATGGCTTTGTCTCCCGGCCACATCAGAGCAAGATCCAGGAGAGCAAGATCCAGGCCAGGCGCGGCGCCGCCGCTTCAGAAATCGGGCTGCCACTGCAGCGTCATCCTGAAGCCGACGCCGTCCTCCCACCAGTCGCTGCCGTTCGAGTCGCGAAAGCTCAGCGCCGCGCTCATGGTCACCCCCGGGGGCACGTACGCATTGGGTCCGAGTGGCGTGCGCAACGCGACGTCCGCGGCCAAGCCTTCGAGGGTCGGGCCGCTGCCGCTTTGCGCCCGGTGCTGCAGGTTGACGTCGAGCTCCGGAAGCCCGAGCCACGAGGTCTCGATGCGCAGTGCGGTGGTGGTCAGCGTCCGTTCCTGTGCCGTGCTCGATTCGTCGGTCTGCTGCTTCACCCGCGGGGAAATTGCGATGCGGTCGCTCATGTTCAGCCTCGCGCCCAGCTCCCAGGTGGATGCCGTATCCAATCGGCCGACTTCGGCCTGATCGACGCCCTGAGCCCTCCAGAACACGCTCCACTGAGCACCGTTCAGCTTCACGGTCGACGCAGACCGCTGGCGCAGGTCCGTGGGCCGCGCCGCCGGATCGAGCGAGCTGGTAGAGGTCGACGACTCCAGCAGATACAGCAGCCGGGCGTGCTCGCCGAGGTTCCGCGCCAGGGTGACGCTGGCATACTCCTCGACCTGCTGCCGATCGCCGAGCGAGCGCTCCAGGCGGCGCGCCGTCGAGTCCAACTGCAGTTGCCTGAAGCGCCAACTCGACCAGATCTCGGCCCCGTCCCCGGGCCCGGGGAGACCCGCGGAGCGCAGCCGCGCACTCGCCACCGGGTTCTGGGCGAATGCTTCGCCGATTGAAAAGAACCGAACGCCGTAGTTCAGTTCGCGCCAGCGATTTTCGAGCCGCAGGCGCAGCAACTGGTTGCTCTCGTCGGTGAACCCTTCGAGCACGTGGACCATCGGCATCGAGACCGCATATTCGAACTCGGCGCTGGCCTCGGAAACGGGCAGGGGGGACGCGGCCTGGATTCCCAGGAGCCGATTGCCGGACGCGCGTTCGCCTTCATCGGCGTAGCCGCCCCGCTGTTGAAAGAACGAGCGCACCTCGAGCCCCTGCGGGGACGACAGCTCGAGGCTGCTCATGCGAGAATCGCCGTCTGCGTGCGCCGCTACCTGCCCCAGGAGCAGGATCACCGGTACAGTCAAGGCAGATGTTTTTCGCACACTCACGGAACTTGCCAGAGCTAGAAACTACATTAAGTAGAACATGCATCCCTTTGCTCTGTAACGATAAAAAATGGAGGAATTCTGGAAATCCCATGCTGAGATTCCACTCCTGGGAATTCGTGCAGCCCTATCGCACCTCGTAGCGGTCTCGCCGTTACCCGTCAACGCAGGTCGAAGCGGTCCAGGTTCATGACCTTGTTCCAGGCGTCGACGAAGTCGCGCACGAACTTCTCATTGGCATCGTCGGCTGCGTAGACCTCGGAGATTCCGCGCAGAATCGAGTTCGAGCCGAAGACGAGGTCCACCGCGGTGGCGGTGCGGGTGACGTCGCCGCCGGCGCGGTTGCGGCCTTCGTAGATCTGCGCATTGGAGCTCGAGGGCGTCCACGCCGTGCTTGCATCGAGCAGGTTCACGAAGAAGTCGTTGGTCAGCGCCTCCGGTCGGTCGGTGAAGACGCCGTGTTTCGCCTTGCCGGTGTTGGCGCCCAGTACCCGCAGGCCGCCGACCAGCACCGTCATCTCCTTGGCGGTGAGGTTCAGCAGGTAGGCGCGATCCACCAGCAGGGTTTCCGGGGAGAGCCTCGCCCCCGGCGCCAGGTAGTTGCGAAACCCGTCGGCGCGCGGTTCGAGCACGTCGAACGTATTCACGTCGGTCTGCTCCTGGGAGGCATCGGTGCGGCCCGGCGCGAACGGCACGGTGACGTCGAAGCCGGCGCTGCGCGCCGCCTGCTCGACGCCCGCGCAGCCGCCCAGGACGATCACATCGGCGAGCGAGACCCGCTTGCCGCCGGACAGGGAGCCGTTGAAATCCTGCTGGACCTGCTCGAGCGCCTGCAGTACCGACGCCAGCTCGGCCGGCTCGTTGACCGCCCAGTTTTTCTGGGGCTCGAGACGGATGCGCGCGCCGTTGGCGCCGCCGCGTTTGTCGGTGCCGCGAAAAGACGCCGCCGCCGCCCACGCGGTCGACACCAGCTGGGGAACGGACAATCCCGACTCCACCAGCTTTGCCTTCAGAGCGGCAATGTCGGACTCGCCGATCAGCTCATGGTCCACCGGCGGAACCGGATCCTGCCACAGTTGGGGCTCCGGCACCCACGGGCCGAGGTAGCGCGAGACCGGCCCCATGTCACGGTGCAGCAGCTTGTACCAGGCTTTGGCGAAGGCTTCCGCGAGCTGATCCGGGTTCTCGTGGAAGCGGCGCGAGATCTCCTTGTAGACCGGATCGGTGATCAGCGCGAGGTCGGTGGTGGCCATCATCGGGGCGTGCCTCACCGACGGGTCGTGGGCGTCGGGCACCAGCGAGGCTGCGGCCGGGTCTTTCGGCTTCCACTGGTGGGCGCCGGCGGGGCTCCGGGTCAGTTCCCACTCGAAGCCGAACAGCGTCTCGTAGAAGCTGTTGTCCCACTGAATCGGGGTGGGCGTCCACGCGCCTTCGAGCCCGCTGGTGATGGTGTCTTTGGCCTTGCCGCTGCCGAACGCGCTCTTCCAGCCGATGCCCATGGCGTGCACGGGGCAGCCTTCGGGCTCGGGGCCTACCAGGCTGGGATCGCCCGCTCCGTGGGTTTTGCCGAAGGTGTGACCGCCGGCGATGAGGGCGACGGTCTCCTCGTCGTTCATCGCCATGCGGCCGAAGGTTTCGCGCATGTCGTGAGCGGCGGCCAGCGGGTCCGGATTGCCGTTCGGCCCCTCCGGATTCACGTAGATCAGACCCATCTGCACGGCGCCGAGAGGATCGGCAAGCTCCCGGTCGCCGCTGTAGCGCTCGTCCCCGAGCCAGGCATCCTCCGGCCCCCAGAAAACCTCTTCGGGCTGCCAGACGTCTTCTCGCCCGAAGCCGAAGCCGAAGGTCTTGAAGCCCATCGACTGCATCGCGACGTCGCCGGCGAACACCAGCAGATCGGCCCACGAAAGCTTGCGCCCGTACTTCTGCTTGATCGGCCAGAGCAGCCGGCGCGCGCGGTCGAGGTTGGCGTTGTCCGGCCAGCTGTTGAGCGGGGCGAAGCGCTGCGCGCCGCTGCCGCCGCCGCCGCGGCCATCGGCGATGCGGTAGGTGCCCGCCGCGTGCCAGGACATGCGGATGAACAGCGGCCCGTAGTGGCCGTAGTCGGCCGGCCACCAGTCCTGGGACGTCGTCATGAGCTCGATGAGATCCTGCTTCAACGCCTCCACATCGAGCCCCTGGAAGGCGTCGGCGTAGTCGAAGTCGGCGCCCAGCGGGTCGGAATTCGGCGCCGGCCGGTTGAGCACCTGCAGGTCCGGCTGGTTGGGCCACCAGTCCCGGTTCGTCCTCGGCCGGGTCGACTGCGGTGTGGGGGCTGGGATCGCCGGATTCTCGCTCTCGCTTTCGCTGTGGGTCACGTCGCTGACTCCTGTGGTTCGTCGCCCTGGTCGGATGTGCTGTTCCCGTGCAAATGGCGGGCCCATCAGGCATCGTTCAATGCAGTGAAGGGTATCCGGAGGTGAATGGCAATGAAGTTCGGCGTCTGGTACGACCTGCGCAACCCCAAGAACTCCGGCCGGCGAACGGCCGACGTGTATCGGGACACCCTCGACCAGATCGAATTGGCTGAAGCCCTGGGTTACGACGATGTCTGGCTTTCAGAGCATCATTTCGTCGACGATGGCTACCTGCCTTCGCTGCTGCCGTTCGCTGCGGCAGTAGCCGCGCGGACGCGTCGCGTCACCATCGGCACCAACGTTCTGCTGATGCCGTTCCATCATCCGATCCGCACGGCCGAAGACTGCGCCGTCGTCGACAACCTGTCGGACGGGCGCTTCATTTTCGGTCCGGCGGTCGGCTACCGCCGCGAAGAGTTTGCGACGTTCGGCGTCAAACGCAGTCATCGCGGCAGCATCACCGAGGAATCCATCGAGATCATCAAGCGCTGCTGGACGGAGGAAGAATTCGACTACGAAGGCCGCCACTTCCAGTTCCATGGTGTGCGCTGCACGCCGAAGCCCGTTCAGCAGCCGCGCATTCCCATCTGGATCGGCGCGACCCAAGGGGAAGCCATTCGTCGCGCGGCGCGCCTCGGCGATGGGTTGCTCGGCGGCGGCGTGGCTGCGCGCGCCGCCTACGTCGATGCGCTGCGCGAGTACGGCAAGGACGCGGAGCACCCCCGTATCGCCTCCGCCGGGCGCTGGATTTTCTGCACCCGGGAGCCGGCGCGCGATTGGGCGCTGTTACGCGAGCATGCGTTTTATCAACTCAGGAACTACGCCACCTGGTTTTCCGAGGCTGGGCAACCGGCGTTCGGCGATCCGCCGAAAGACCTGCCGGACCTGGAGTCGCGCGGCCTGTATTGCGTGGCGACACCCGAAGAGATCGTCGAAGTGCTGCGTTCGGAGCACGCCGCCGCGCCCTTCGAGCGGCACTACTTCTGGGCCATATGGCCCGGCGTCGACGTGGCCATGGCGACGCGCAGCGTGCGGCTGTTTGCGGAGGAGGTGATCCCGGCGCTGCGCGACTTGTGAGCGCCGCGGCGATGCAGCGCAACCCATAACGCATATTAAATTTATCCTATCCGCGCTAGGCTTCTCCAAAGCAATCTGCACGAAGAGGATCACGTGAACGATTATCAGACCCTGCTGGTGGAGAAGCGCGGCGCGGTGGAGTGGCTGACGCTCAACCGCCCCGAGCGGCTGAACACCATCACCGGCACCATGGTTCGGGAGCTGGTTCACTATCTGCAGAGCAAGCTGGCCGACATCGATACCCGGGTAATCGTCATGCGTGGCGCCGGCCGCGGGTTCTGCGCCGGCCTGGACATCAAAGAACGGCAGGAAGGTGGCGACACGGTGGAGTTTCACGCCGGCGAGCCGCAGCTGACCGACATCGTGCCGCTGATGCGCCGGGTTCCTCAACCCATCATTGCGTTGCTGCATGGCGCGGCCAACGGCGGCGGGTTCGCCATGGCCCTGGCGGCGGATTTCCGCTTCGCCGGCGCAAGCCTGAAGATGAACGACGCCTTCGCCCGCATCGGCATGTCCGGCTGCGAGATGGGGGTCAGCTACTTCCTGCCGCGCCTGGTCGGGCTGCCCGTCGCCCGGGAGTTGATCTACACCGGCCGCTTCGTCGATGCCGAGCGGGCGGTGGCCATCGGTCTGGCGTCCGCGTCGGGGCCCGACGATAGCCTGGCCGACCTGGCGCAGCCGCTGATCGACGATCTGCTGAGCGTGTCGCCCACGGGGTTGCGTCAGTCCAAGCGCACTCTGGATGCTGCGCTTGCCATCGACAACATCGAAACCGTCATCGACCTTGAGTCCCGTGCTCAGAGCCTGTGTCAGGAAACTGGCGATTTCGAAGAAGCCATGCGGGCGTTTCTCGAGAAGCGGCCGCCGCGATTCGCTGCAGGGGGTCGCTGACGCAGGTTCTACTGGCATGGTGATTGCTGCTCCGCTGACGTAACGACGAGCATCGGCGTCGAGCGCAGCGGAGGAACCCCATGCAGGGTCTAGGCTTCTCTCTATCCAGCGAATTGCACCCGCCACGGCAACTGGTGGAGATTGCCCGGCAGGTCGAACAGAGCGGCTTCGACTTTGCGATGATCTCCGACCATTACCACCCGTGGGTGTCGGCCCAGGGGCAGGCTTCCTTCGTCTGGACCGTGCTCGGCGCCATCGCCGAGGCTACCGGGCGCCTGCGGGTGGGCACGGGGGTGACCTGCCCGTTGCTGCGCACCCATCCCGCGATCATCGCCCACGCGGCGGCCACCACGGCGTCGCTGTTCGGCGAGCGCTTCTTCCTCGGCCTGGGCGCGGGCGAGAACCTGAACGAGCACATACTCGGCGATCGCTGGCCGCCGCCGGCAGAGCGCCAGGAGATGCTGGTGGAGGCGATCGACATCATCCGTCGGCTGTGGGGCGGTGAGACGGTGTCTTACGACGGCGCCTACTTCGACGTGGACGAGGCGCGCCTGTTCACCCTGCCGGAGCAGACGCCGGAAATCCTGCTGGCGGCGTCCGGGCCGCAGTCGGCGCAGCTGGCTGCCGAGATGTGTGATGGGCTGATCGGTGTAGCGCCGGATGAGTCCATGCTCGAGGCGTTCGACCAGGCCGCGGACGGCCAGCGGCCGAAATACGGCCAGGTGACGCTGGCCTGGGCCGAATCCGAGCAGGCCGGGCGGCGCGCGTTGATGGAACTTTGGCCCCAGTCCGGGCTCAAAGGCAACCTCAAGTGGGAGACCAAGACTTTCGAGCTGTTCGAGGATGGGGTCGGGCCGCTGACCGAGGAGCAGATCGTCGGCAAAACCCCGTGCGGGCCGGATCCGGAGGCCCACCTCGAAGCCATTCGTGCCTACGAGAAGGCCGGTTACAGCCACGTGTCGCTGCACCAGATCGGGCATGACCCGGCCGGATTCTTCAGGTTCGTGGAGCAGCAGCTGAAGCCGCGGCTTTAGCCGCGGCTGTCGTCGCTGGGAAGCTGGCGCCCATGGACCAACTCGCATAGATTGGCTGCATTCAACTGCTGCGAGGCGATGGTGGGGCGAATCTTCGAAGTCCGCAAAGCGACCATGTTTGCGCGCTGGAACCGCATGGCGAAACAGTTCGCCAAGATCGGCAAGGAGATCACCATTGCCGTCCGTGCCGGCGGGCCCGATCCCAACAGCAACCCGGCGCTGCGGCGGGTGATCCAGAACGCGCGCGCCATCAACATGCCGAAGGACAAGGTCGATGCCGCCATCCGCCGGGCATCGGGCGCGGACGCCAAAGACTACGAAATCGTTATCTACGAAGGCTACGCGCCCCACGGCGTCGCCGTGCTGGTGGAGACCGCCACCGACAATACCAATCGCACGGTGGCCAACGTACGCAGCACCTTCAGCAAGTACGGCGGCAACCTTGGCACCACCGGCAGCGTCGAGTTCATGTTCAATCGCATGGGCGTCTTCCGGCTGGATCCCGAAGGCATCGATCAGGACGACCTGGAGCTCGCGCTGATAGATCACGGGCTCGAGGAGATGGGCGAGAGCGTGGGCGAGAACGGCGAGCCGCAGCTGGTGATCCGCTGCGCGTTCGAGGCGTTCGGCAGCCTGCAGAAGGCGCTCGAGGAGCGTGACATCGCCCCGCTTTCCGCCGAGCACGAGTATGTATGCTTGACGCCCGCCGTGCTGCCGGAGGAGCAGGCCACCGAAGCGTTGGAGCTCATCGACAAGCTGGAGCAGGACGAAGACGTGCAGCGGGTGTTCCACACGGTTGCGTAGCGGTTCGCAAGCGAGCGCACCGCAGGAGGGTGAGCGATTGCAGCTCAGACAATGTCGGCCATCGAGCACCGCGGCAGCGCTGCGCACCGTGCGGACGGGCGCGGCCTTGCTGGTGCTGCTGTCGGGGCTGGTTTTGACGTCCACGGCGCGGGCGGAAGATGAAGCCGGTGACGACAACGAGCCTGATAAAGACATCGAGCGCGTGGTGGAGATTTCCTGTCGGGACGACCAGGGCCGGCCGGAGAGCTGGCTCGACCGCACCCACTCCTATTTCAACGAACGGTTGTGCGAGCCGGCTGCCTGGTTCGACGGCTTCTTCGGGGATTCCCGCGCAGAAGAGGAAACCCCGGTGGGCAGCTTCTTCCGGCTGCGGAACTCCGTGCGCTGGGACGAGGACGAGAAGTTCGGCCATAAGGTTCAGCTGTCTGCGAACATCTCCCTGCCGCGGGTTTCCGACCGGGTCCGGTTGCTGATCAGTCGCGGCGAAACCCTCGAGGACGATCTCGGTCAGAGCGACGCGCGCACGGAAGAAGACGACGAGCAAACCCGGCTGGGTCTGCGGCTGCTGCTGAGCGGAACCGAGCGTACCCAGTTCGACGTCGATGGCACCGTCAAGGTCAACACCCGCGGGCTAAATCCGCGGGTACGTGCCCGCGGCCGGCACACCGTGGAGCTGACGGATGCCACCCTTGCCCGCTTCACCCAGATCGGCTTCTGGGAGCGCGAAGAGGGCCTGGGCACCAGCACGCGGCTCGACTGGGAGTGGTTGCCCAGTTCCAAGTCGCTGGTGCGCCTTACCGGCCGGGGGACGTTCTCGGAAGCCTCTGACGGCGTCGATTGGCGCGCCGGCCTCATCGGCTTCCGCCAGCTGAATCGCAGAACGGCCATCCGCAGTGAGCTCGGGGCCTTCGGCTACACCCGCCCCGATTTCGAGGCGGAAGAGATATTCGTGAATTTTCGCTTCCGGCGGTCGTTCCTGCGCGACTGGCTGTTCTACGAGCTGCAGCCCGAGTACGCCTGGCCCATCGACGAGAACACCGGTCGCCGCCGCTCCGACCTGCGCTTCATCGTGACCCTGGAGATCCAGTTCGAGAATGCGGCGCTCGCTCGCGCCCGTGCCGAGCGGGTCGAGGAAGACGACGAACCGCCGCTGGATCACTATCGGGGGCGTTAGTGCCGACAATCAGAGCCGGAGAACTGCTGCTGCTGGCTGCGGTCATGGCGCTGACCGCCTGTTCCGTAGGCTCCGGTTCCGTCGGCGGTGTCGAGCCAGGGCAGCCGCCCGAGCAGCAATTGGCGCCCCGCTTCATGGTCAGCGCCGCCAACCCCCTGGCCGTCGATGCCGGCGTCAACGTATTGCGCAACGGCGGCAATGCGCTGGACGCGGCGGTCGCGGTGCAGATGGTGCTGAATGTGGTCGAGCCTGCCGAGTCGGGCATCGGCGGGGGCGCTTTCCTACTCTATCGCGACGCCGCAACCGGGGAGATGACCGTCTACGATGGCCGCGAAGTCGCGCCGGCAGCGGCTCGACCGGATCGCTTCCTGTGGTTCGGGTCTTTCGCTCGGCCGCTGGCCTTGTCGGTGCCTACCGGCCAGGCGGTGGGCGTGCCGGGCCTGGTTGCCATGCTGCATCAGGCCCACAGCGAGCGCGGCTCGTTGCCGTGGCCGGGGCTGATCGAGCCCGCCATCCGCATGGCGGAGCAGGGCGTGCCGATGGCGCCGCGGCTGCAGCGGCAGATCGACCGCGATCCCACCCTGCGACTGTTCGGTGATCTCCGCCGCACGCTGGTAGCGGCCCGCCATCAGGACCCGCCGCGCATCGTCAACGGCGCCCTGGCAGACAGCTTGCGGGTGATCGCCGATCAGGGGGTGGAGGGTTTCTACCACGGCCCGCTTGCCGAGGCCGTCGTCGCTGCGGCGCGCAGTCGCTGGCTGTGGCCGGGCGATCTGACGCTTGCGGATCTTGCCGACTATCAGCCGGTGAAACGTCACAGCGTCTGCGGCCGTTACCGTCATTGGACGTTGTGCGGCCTGCCTGCGCCTTCCTCGGGCGGCATTACCGTGCTGCAGATTCTCGGGATGCTCGAGCACTTCGATCTGGGCGGGATGGAGCCGGGCTCAGCGCCGGCGATTCACCTCGTCGCCGAGGCCAGCCGCCTTGCCTTCGCCGATCGGTTCTACTACATCGGCGACCCCGCCTTCGTCGATGTGCCCACCGAGCAGTTGCTGGATCGCGACTATCTGGCATCACGGGCGGCGCTGATCCGGCCGGAGGTGGCGCTGCCCGCGGCCCGGCCGGGGGCGCCCGGGGAACCCTTCATGGAAGACGCGCCCGAGGCGGAGGAGCTGGAAACCGCAGGTACTTCCCACTTCACCATCATCGATGGCGACGGCAACGTCGTGGCCATGACTACCTCCATCGAGGCGCCGTTCGGCAGCCGGATCATGACGGGCGGCTTCCTGCTGAACAACACCCTCACCGACTTTTCCCAGCACCCGCAGGTGGCGGGCTACGTCATGCCCAACGCGGTGGAGCCGGGCAAGCGGCCGCGCAGCTCGATGGCGCCCATCGTGGTGCTGGACGAGCACGAGCAGATTCGGCTGGTGCTGGGTTCCCGCGGCGGCAGCCGCATCATCGGCTACGTGGTGAAGGTGCTGGTGGGCGTGCTCGACTGGAACCTCCCGGTGCAGCAGGCCATCGCGCTGCCGAACTTCCTGCACCGCGATGAGGATGTGGGCATCGAGTTGGAATCAGGCACGCAGCTTGCTGAGCATGCCGGACCGTTGCGGCAGTTGGGGCACAAGGTCGTGGTGGTCGAGTTGGAAAGCGGCACTCACGGCATCGAGCGCGTCCAGACCGGCTGGCGGGGCGGCGCCGATCCGCGTATGGACGGCGCCGCCAGAGGGGAATAGCGATGGTTCGTGGTGAGTTGCCACGCCCCCGCTAATTTGAAAACATTGCCGCCCCGGAGCTATTCGGGGTAATCGTTTGACACTGTCTACTTACAGGAGGCGCAGCGTATCGCCACTTCAACCGCACACCGATCCTCACTTCCCTCGAAGGCCGAGGTGCTGGCGTCCCTCGAGCCACTGGTCGAAGCGAACATGGCGCGTCACATCGACGAGCGGAAACTGTGGATGCCCAGCGATCTGCTGCCTGCCAGCGAGCAGATGACCGCCGAGCAGGAACGAGATCTCCGCGAGCTGCCGGAGCGGGCTCAGGGCATTCCCGATGCAGTGCGGGTTTCCCTGGCGCTCAACCTGCTCACCGAAGAAGGTCTGCCGCATTTCCATCGGCTGATCGCCGTGTACATGGGCGGCGGCAATGCGTGGGCACGGTGGAACTTTCTCTGGACGGCAGAAGAAGATCGCCACGGCTGCGTGCTGCACGATTACGTTCGCGATACGCGGCTGTTCGACATGAAGGCGTTCGAACATCTGCAGTATCAGTATCTGGAGGCCGGTTTCGACCCCGAATGGGACGAAGACCCCTACAAGCTGCTGGCATACACCAGCCTGCAGGAGCGCGCCACTCAGGCGGCGCACGCCAACACCGGCAAGCTGGCGTCGAAGCACGAGCCCTTGATCCAGAGAATTCTCGGGCATATTGCCGCGGATGAAGCTCGTCACTACCGGTTTTACCGGGATGCGTTCGTCGGTCTGCTACAAATCGATGCCACCCGGGCCATGGAGTCTGCACTCGAGGTGATGCCACGGTTGGCCATGCCCGGCCACAACATCAGCGGCTACATGGATATGGCCGAGGTGGTGCTGCGCGCGGGCATCTACGGCCCCAGGGACTACCGCAAGGTGGTATCCGAGGTTCTCGAAACCTGGGGCATCGCCGAGTTGCGGCCAGCGGATGCCGCCGGGCGCGAAGCACAGGAGAAGCTGCTGGCGATTCCGGAACGGCTGGATCGGCTGGCCGAGATTCTCGAGCGCCGCACCAAGAGCAAGAGCTTTTCGTTCGATTTCGTTTACCGGCGCGGCATCGCTTTCGACTGAGCGAGCGGCGCTGGCTAGTCGGTCAGCCACTCCGCCGGTATGCACACCAGGTCCGCGGCCGCCTGCATGGCGCGCCGCGTCCAGCGGGTGCTCTGGAGCGCCTGGTCGATCACGTAGCTGTGAATGTCCCGAGCGCTCTGTGCGTCCAACACGTCGTCGAACGCGGCCATGCCGTTGCCGGCCAGCGCACCGTCCAGAACGATCTGCTCCCACATCTCGTGCGCCGGCGGCATCGGAGGCAAGCGCCGAGTTGCAGCCGATGCAGGCGGCGAGGCCTGCGAGCGTCCGCGCCAGAATCCTGTTCATCGGCTTGTTTTCCCCTGTTGGCGCCGGATGGTAGCCGCGCTCGGCAGCCGCGTCGAGCGGCCGGCTCGAGTGGTCGTCATCGCGCGGATTGAGGAATGGCCTGCAGCCACCGCGGCGAATGCGCGACAATCAGCGCAGCGCAAGCCACCGGATCAGGACGCGCCAATGAAGTACAGCTACTTACAGGCCGCCCTCTGGGCCGCGCTCTACGTTGCGCTGGTGCTGATGCCGCTGGGCGTGATGCTGCTCGGCCCGGTGCCAGCAGGCCGCGGATTCTGGATAGATTTCGGTGTGGCCCTGGGCTTCGTGGGGTTCACCATGCTCGTCTTGCAGTTCGCCGTGAGCGGGCGCTACCGCGGCTTCGCCATGGGGTTCGGGAACGACAACATCCTCCAGTTCCATCTGGCCACCGGCGTGTTGGCGATGCTCATGGTGCTCGCCCACCCGACGGTGATCATCCTCGCCCACCGGGAGTTTCTGGCGTTTCTGGACCCGCGCGTCGATCTGCTGCGGGCGCTGGCGCTGTGGGCGGTCAGCGGCGCGGCGTTGCTGGTGGTGGTGCTGTCGCTGTGGCGCAAGCGCTTCCGGCTGGCTTACGAGTGGTGGCGCCTCAGCCACGGGCTGCTGGCCGTGTTCGTGGTCGGCGTCGGGCTCGCGCACCTGATTCAGGTGTCGTGGTTTACCGACCCCTGGTGGAAGCGCGGGGTGATGATCGTGCTCGCCGGCGGTTCCGGGTTGCTGTTGGTGCACTCGCGGCTCGGCAAGCCGTGGATTCTGCGCCGGTACCCTTACGTGGTGACCGACGTCATCGAGGGGCGCGCCGATGCCTGGACTTTGCTGGTAGAGCCCGTGGATCATCCGGGCATGACCTTCGATGCCGGGCAGTACGCCTGGATCACCCTGGGCGACTCGCCGTTCAGCCTGCAGCAGCACCCCTTCTCCATCGCGTCCAGCGCCGAGCATCCCGAGCGCTTGGGCTTCACGGCGAAGGTGAGCGGCGATTTCACCGCGACACTGCCCCAGGTGCAGCCGGGCACCCGCGCCTTTCTCGAGGGGCCTTACGGCACCTTCACGCTGCGTTGGGAATCATCGCTGGGGTCGGTGTTCGTCGCCGGCGGCATAGGCATCACCCCGGTGATGAGCATCCTGAGAACGCTGGCCGAGCGGCGCGATCCGCGGCCGTGCATGTTGTTCTACGCCAACAGGAGTTGGGAGGAGGTGGTCTTTCGGGACGAGATCGGCGACCTCGAGCAGCAGATGAATCTGCAGGTGATTCACGTGCTCGAGCACCCCCCCGAAGGCTGGGAGGGAGAGCGCGGCTTCGTGGACGGCGATGTGCTCGATCGGCACCTGCCGCGACCGTTCGATCGCCAGTTCTACTACATCTGCGGCCCCAAGCCGCTGATGGACATGGTGGAGCAGGAATTCGTGCGGCGCGATGTTCCCCTGCGCATGATCATGTCGGAGCGATTCGAGATCGTCTGAGCACCACCGCGGCGGCAACCGCTTCGTCAGCGGATTCACACCATTGGAGAGAGTCGGCATGCTCTATCAGTACATCCGCTGGGTCGCCAGCACGCTGGTGATTTTCTTCCTGCTTGGCGCGGCCGGGTTCGCGCTGCTCGTCAACGCCTAGCCGGCGTCCGCCATCGCCGCTCAGCCCGGCTTGCGCGCCTCGCTGATCAGCCGGTAAGCGGTGGTGATCTCACGCGTTCGCTCCTCGGCGATGTCCCGCATGCTTTCCGGCAGCCCCTTGCCGGCCAGCTTGTCCGGGTGGTTCTCGCTCATCAGCCGGCGATAGGCGCGTTTGATCTGCGCGTCGCTTGCCGATGGGTCCACACCCAACGCCTGATATGCATCGTCGAGCATCGACATCGACGGCGCGCCAGCGCCGCCTCCGGCGGCTCGCAGCAGTGCCTCGAGTCGGGCCACGTCGATTTCCGCAAGGCCGAGGTGCTGCGCCATGCGCACCAGCATGACGTGCTCGGCCGGGTGCACCTGGCCGTCGGCGGCGACGGCCAGCAACTGAGCCTGAAGAAACAGGTTCAGCAATTCGGCGCGGCCGCGGCACATTCGAGCGAGTTTCATCATCTCTGCGTCGAGGTCGAAATCCACGGCCTTGCCGCGATTGAATGCGGCTTTGGCGGCCTGCCGCTGCGCCCCGCTGAGGTGCATGCGGTCGAACAGCGCCTCCGCCGCGCGGATTTCTTCCCGGGTGACCCGGCCATCGGCCTTGCACAGGGCGCCCATGGCGGCAAAGGTGGAATCGACCAGTTGTGACTGGACCAGACCCAGGCTGTGGCGGACGAGGCGCGGCAGCGCCCAGCGGATGCCGTAACCGGCCGCCAGCCCGATGACCAGGCCCGGGAGTCCGGCGATGACCAGGCCGATCAAGCCGCCGATGATCGGAATGAAGGTCATCCCCACGATTACTTGCTGTCGCCGCATGACCGTCATTATGACGGCCGGGGCTGGGGTTTTGCTGGCAATTCACCGGAGAATTTGCGAAAAAGGACAGCCAGGTCCGGGATGCGAGCCAAGCGTATGATGGCGCCTTGGCGTACGGTGCCGAGGGAAGGGGAAATGTTTACCGTCTGTGCAGAGCAACGTCTGCGTGCGCCGGGGCCACGGGTCTGGGAGGTGGTTCAGGATTTGGGCGGGCATCACCGCTTCAACCCGTTGATCGAGAGTACGATCATCACCAATGACGTTCCGGTGGGGGAGGGTGCCGAGCGCGAGGTACGGCTCTACGACGGGTCGTCCATGTGCCAACGCATCGTCGACTATCAGCCCGGTCGATCCATGATCATCGAAGTGATCGAGAGCGAGCACTGGGTGCGCCACTACGTCATCGAGATCTCGGTGGAGCCGGAAAGCGAGGATTCCTGCGTGCTGGCATACCGGGTGTCCTTCCAGATGCCTCTGGGGTGGCTCGGCTATCCCCTCGGGCTGATCTACAAGCCGCTGCTGCGCAGCCGTTACAACCATATGCTCAGAGGTCTGGAGCGCTACGTGCTCACCGGGCAACCGCGAGTGCTGGTCCGTTGAGGTGCCTGCCATGAGCGCTGTGCCCGATGTCGAGGCAATGGCCGCGGGGCTCCTCGCGGCGCAGCGGGCCAACGTCCCCTATCTGGCGCCCTCCCGCGAGGCTGCGTTGGATCTCGCCGAGGCTTATGCGGTGCAGCGAGCCTTTACCGCGCTGCGCGCCCGAACGGAGCCGTTGGCGGGCTTCAAAGCCGCCGCCAACGCCGCAGCGCTGCAACGGGCGCTGGGTCTCGCCGGGCCCGTTACCGGGGTGCTGTTCGCAAGCGGCGAGCGTGCCGCCGGTAGTGTCGTTCAGCGAGGCGACTACCGCAGCCTGATGATCGAGACCGAAGTGGGCTTTCACGCGGCGCGGCCCATCGACAGGCCGGTTTCCGGGGTCGGCGAGTTGCAGCAAGCGGTGTCGACCTGCTGTGCCGTGATCGAACTCGCCGATCCCGGCTTCGGTGGCGCTGCCATCAGGGGCACCGACCTCGTCGCCACCAACGCAGCGACGGCGGGGTTCATCCGCGGGCCGGCCCATCGCGCGCAGGGTTTGCCGGTCAACGCCCTGACCGTCTGCCTGCAGCGTGATGGCGACCCCTTGCATGAGGTGCGGGCCGACGTGCTCATGGGGGATCAGTGGCAGGCATTGCTGTGGTTGGTTAACGCCGTCATCGAGCAGGGTCACGTCATCGCCCCCGGCCAGCTGTTGATCACCGGCGCTCTGGGCGGCGCCCACACCGCC
>JBLRXD010000063.1:0-17593 GCA_047920935.1 Pseudomonadales bacterium
CTCGCTGCAACTGCGCGGGCAGTTGCTGTATCGCGACGACGACCGCGACATGCAGATCCGACTGATCGCCGACTACACCGACGACTCTTCGAATGGCGTGTGCCCGGTGGGCCTCGATGGCGGCCCGGGCGCGCCCGGACCAAAGCCCTGGAGCACCGCACGGACGCTGATCGGCGGGCTCGGAATTCGCGACTGCCTGCCTGAGCCGGTGCGTTACGCCGGCGATCCGGCCGACAGCGTGCAGAACGTCGAACGCGAAGCGTGGGGCCTGAACCTGACCATCGAGCGCGGCTTCGGCGACTTGCTGCTGTCGTCGATCACCGGTTATCGGGATGGCGACGGCAGCTCCCTGTACAGCCAGACGGGCCTCGGCCCGGCAGGCCCGGGGGTGCTGGAGAACGGCCTGGCCCTGACGTTCAAGTTCCCGGTGAACGAATTCGAGGAAATCACCCAGTTCAGCCAGGAACTGCGGCTGATGTCCGATTATGCAGACAACCCATGGGAGTGGATCGTCGGCGGCTATTATCAGCGCGACAAAATGGACAAGTTCGACCGGTTCCTGGCCGAGATCATCGCGCCGATTCCGATCCTCAGCGGCGAGTCGCACTGGGTCAACCACGGCAAGCAGGAAAGCCTCGCGGCATTTGCCCAGGCGGGCTATCGCTTCAGCGAGGCATGGCGGCTGTCCGCCGGGGTGCGCTACACGCGCGATGACAAATCCGGCCGCATCATCGGCCTGGCGGTGCGAACCGGCGACCGCTTCAATCCGAACAGCCCGGCAGCACTGACCCCGCTGGCGGCGCGCTTCGCCGAGGGCACGGGCTATGAGGCCAGCTACGGCGAGAAGTGGAGCGAGTACACGCCGCAGGCCATCCTGGAGTTCACCCCTCGCGACAATCTGCTCGTTTATCTGAGCTACGCCGAAGGGTTCAAGGGCGGCGGCTTCCAGGACACGCCGTTCGACGGCAGCACCGCCCAGATCGCCTACGAGCCCGAGCACGTGAAGAGCTTCGAGCTGGGCCTGAAGACCACGTTGCTCGACGGCCGGCTGCAGCTCAACACGGCGCTGTTCGACATGGATTACAGCGACCTGCAGGTGGAACAGACCAATGATGTCTGCCTGTGCAACATCGTCGAGAACGCATCCGACGCCAGCATTCGCGGCATCGAGGCGGAAATGAAGCTGGCGCCCATCGATTACCTGCTGCTCACCCTGTCGGGCAGTCTGCTCGACACCGAGTACGACGACTTCGTGATCCGCTCGGGCGCCGTGATCACCCAAGACAACACCGGCAATACGCTGCAGCGAACGCCCGAGCAACAGTTCGATGCAGGCATCGACTACACCCTGCCGCTGGGCGATTGGGGTCGGGCTCTCAATCTGCGGCTGCGTTACGCCTGGCAGGGCAAGCTTTACTGGGGCCCGAACAACCTGTCGCAGGAAGACTCTTTCGGCCTGCTGGACGGGCGCATCAGCGTAGCCCGGCCCGGCGCCCAGTGGTCCGTATCCGTCTGGGGCAAAAACCTCACCGACAAAGACGTGCGCAGCAACGTCATCGAGTTCTTCGGCGACGAGATGTCGCTGTTCCGGGCACCCCGCACCTATGGGGTCGACTTCACCTGGAACATGGGCCGGTAGTCGCGGCACCGCCACGCGCCAGGCGGATCGGTCACGATCGTCCTGGCCGGGCGCGCTCGCCACCCGGCAGCCTTAGCTACCCTGTTACTACCACAGCCTCTTACAAACTCCACACCAGCCCGCCCACATGACGCCACAACAACCGTCCAACGGCGGTCGCGGCGCGTGCTCTAATGCCTGCGCCTGCAGAGCAGCCAACAAGAATTCAAAAAAGGAGGTGGCATGGAAAATCCATGGAGGTCGCGCTTGGCCCGTTGCATCTGGGTGGCCGTGTGCGGCTGGCTCGGAACGATCGGAGCCGTCGCGGCAGATGACGAATGGCAGGCGCAGATTCTCGAACCGCCCGCGGGATTTGATTACGTCGGCGTGCAGCGGATTTCAGCGGACGGCTCGATTCGGGCCGGGCAGATCTGCGACAGTAGCTTCGTTTGCCAGGCCTTCGTCTGGTCCGCGGCCGCCGGCTATCGGACGCTCATTCTGCCGGGGGATGTGCGCAGCGAGTTCGTCGCCCTGGCGACGGACGGCTCGACCCTGCTGGGGCGGTCATGCAATGCGCAGCTCTCCGACTGCCGCGGCTTCGTCTGGCGCGAGGGCGCGGATCTCGTGGAGCTGATTCTTCCCGGCGACGTCTTGGCGCGCGACCTGGCCATGTCGGAGGACGGCTCCACCGTCATCGGCTATTCGCTGGGCGCCGGCCTGACGCGGGGCTTCGTCTGGACCGCGATGGGCGGCATCCGGGCGTTGATCCTCGACGGCGACGTTTGGGTCCGGGATCTCACGGTAGCGACGCAAGGGGCAACCGTGGCCGGCACCTCGTGCCCGACCCAAGTGTCCTCCGCATGCCGGGCGTTCGTGTGGACGGCGCGGCAAGGCTTGCAGCCGCTGTTCCTGGAGAACCACACCTTGTCGTCGGCTCCCCGGTTGTCGGCGGATGGCTCCACCGCCATCAGCACGTCGCTCCCCGGTTCTTTCTCCATCGGCACCGGCCTCATTTGGACGCGGGACGAGGGGATCGTGAACCTCGGGCTGCACAGACAGCCTGGGCTGGTGTCAGCGGACGGCTCCGTCGTCACCGTTGTGGTTTCTACCAATCGATTCATATGGACCCGGGAATTCGGGCTGCAGCCGCTGACGCTCGAGGATGCTACTAACGTGAGGGTCGACGGAATCGCGGGCAACGGCTTCCTGCGGGGAACGCTGACCAAGGCAGGGCAAAGACGCGGCTTCGTGTGGAGCCTGGACCAAGGCATCCAGTTGCTCGAACTGGGCGGGGAATCCCGGAGCGACGTGCGTGCGCTGACAGCCAACGGCACCGCCGTAGGCGCTTCCCGCTATGCCGACGGTCTGGTCAGGGGCTGGGTCTGGAACCCGGGTGATGACGCACCCCACCCGCTGATCCTCGACAGCGACCCGGACGCCATTACACTGTTCTCGCTGATATCCGACGATGGCCTGACAGCGGTCGGATCAACGGCCAGCAACGTCGACCCCAAAGCCTTGGTCTGGACCAGGGAGCTCGGCGTGCAACTGATGATCCTGGAGGGGGACTCTCGCTCCTCTTTCTTCAGCCGCGGCCTTTCCCAGGATGCCTCTACCGTGCTGGGACAATCCTGCATCGAGGCGCAGTGCCGTAACTTCGCGTGGAACGCACCGCTCGGCACCAAGCCTCTGGTCGTCGATGGTTACCTTTGGGTCTTCGCGTACCTCACGTCGGCGGATGGCTCGCTGGTGATCGGCGAGGCCTGCGACGACTTCCGCTGTGACGGCGTGGTGTGGACCCGGCCGTCCGGCGGTGATGATGAAGAGCCGGTGGCGAGCACGGTCGGCATGGTTACCGGCGGCGGCTGGA
The DNA here is from genome assembly GCA_047920935.1 of Pseudomonadales bacterium. GTDB lineage: Bacteria > Pseudomonadota > Gammaproteobacteria > Pseudomonadales > Azotimanducaceae > UBA7803. Next base: position 3,489 of record JBLRXD010000063.1, read on the forward strand.
TCAACGCGGTGTCGGGCCGTGCGAGCTTCGGCTTGGTGTCCCGCTACCAGGCAGGCCGCGATGCGCCCTCCGGCAACGTGCAGTTTCAGGCCGACGGATTGAGCTTCACCTCGAGCCGCCAGGAATGGCTGGTGATCGAAGGCGGTCGCGCTCGGTTCCAGGCAGCAGGAACGGTCAACGGAGCCGGAAACTACCGGCTGCTCATGACTGTCAGCGACGCGGCGCTGACGCCCGATCTGAGCGTCGACCAGGTGCAGATCAGAATCTGGAACAGCGACGATGGCGCAGTCATGTACGACAACCAGGCCGCTTTGGCAGGAGGGTCAGTGGTCATCCACCAGCACCCTGGCACCGGGAGGTAACGCCAAGCCGGGGCCGGCTGCTCAGCCGCGCCCCAGCCCCCAGATGTTGGCCAGGTTGTTGCGCTGCATGTCGGAGGAGCCGCCGACGATGGGCATGCCGAGCAGGTCGCGCACGTGGCGCTCCATGTCGTAACCGTCGGAGAGCGCATACGCCCCCATGACCTGCTGGCAGGCCAGGGCGATCTCCACCCCGGTATCGGCGCAGAACAGCTTCGCCATGCTGGTCTCGGCGGCGCACGGGCGGCTCTCGTTGGCCAGCCAGGCGGCGTGGTAGAGCATGTGGCGGCAGGCCTCGAGCTTGGTGCGGGCGGTCACCAGCTTGTGGCGCACGGCCTGGTGAGCGGCGATGGGCTTGCCGAACTGCACGCGCTCCTCGGCATAACTCCAGGCTTCTTCCAGAGCGGCCTGGGCGATGCCGAAAGTGGCCGCCGCCACTTCGATTTTTTCCACGTCCAGGGCCCGCCCGGCCAACTGGCGCCAGCCCTGGTTCCACATCTGCTCGCCGCCGACGATGGCCGAGACGGGCACTGTGACGTCGTCGAAGTACACGTCGGACGACAGGGTGTAGCGCAGGTTGACGTGCTCGATGGGCTGCAGGGTGAGGCCCGGCGCATCGGTGGGCACCAGCAGGATCGACAGGTTGCGGTAGCGCTCTTCGGCGGGGCCCGAGCGCACCAGGCAGTAGATGTAGTCGGCGAAGTCGGCCCCCGTGCACCAGCGCTTGGCGCCGTTGATGACGATGTCGTCGCCGCGGCGCTCGGCCCGGGTTTCGACGCTGGCGAGATCGCCGCCCACGTTCGGCTCCGACAACCCGTAGGCGAACGACAGCTCACCCCGGGCCAGCCGCGGCAGCAGGGCCTGCTTCTGCGCCTCCGAGCCGTTCTCGGACAGGTTCATGCCGCCGTAGAAGGCGGTATGGATGTACGGCCCGGCGAGGAACGCGCCCGCCCTGCCGAGCTCTTCGATCACCGCCACCGCGGCGACGATGTCCTGGCCGGCACCGCCGTAGGCTGCGTCGATGGTGAGGCCCATGAGGCCCATCTGCGCCAGGCGCTGGTACAGATCCCGGGGGAAGGTGTGCAGCCGATCCCACTCGCGGCGCTTCTCCCGGGGCGCCTCGGTGGCGACGAAGCGCCGCAGCTGCCGGCGCAGTTCGGTGACGTGGTCGGGCTCGTCGGCGAAAGTCTGGAATGCCATGCTCAGTCTCCGCCCAGCACCGGCTTGCGCTTCTCCATGAACGCGGCCACCGCCTCTTTGCGGTCGGCGGTCATGTTGCTGAGGATCTCGTAGCCCATGGCCGGATCGGCGAGCTTCACCGCGAGCTCCTTCAAGGGAATGTTCATGACCGTCTTGGTCCAGCGCACGGCCCAGCGCGGGTTGCCGAGGATCTTCTCCGCCAGCTCGGCGACCTTGGCATCCAGCTCCTCCGCCGGCACCGCGTAGTTGATCAGCCCCAGGCGCACCGCCTCCACCGCCGGCACCAGGTCGCCGGTGAGCAGCAGCTCCTTGGCCTTGGCGTAGCCGATCAGCTGCGGCCAGATGATGGCGCCGCCATCGCCGGCCACCAGCCCGACCTTGACGTGGGGATCGCCGATCACCGCCTTTTCCGCGGCGATGATGACGTCGCACATCAGCGCGATGGTGGCGCCGAGCCCGGCGGCGGCGCCGTTCAGGCGGCACAGCAGCGGCTTTTCCAGATCGAGCAGCGAGGTGACGATGCGCTTGGCTTCCGGAGCGATGGCGCGAAAGGTGCGCGGATCGTCGATCTGGCTCTGAAACCAGTCGGTGTCGCCGCCGGCGCAGAAAGCCCGGCCGGCGCCGGTGAGCACCACCAGATCGCTGTCTTCATCGTCCTGGGCGTCGAGGAACACCCGCGCCAGCTCGCGGTGCATCTGCGCATCCACCGCGTTGACCGGGCCGTTCTCCAGGGTGAGGGTGAGTATCCGGCCGCTGCGGTCGGCGCGGATGCGCTGATAGCTGCTGAAATCCATGAGCATCTCCGTTGGGTTCTGCGTCGTTCAAAGATCCGAGGGGGCGAACTGCACGTCGGTGAGCCGCAGCGCGCCGGCCAGGCGCACCGGCGCGCGGCTGATCATGCGGTGGCCGGTCGCCGTGTGAACGTCGCGAAAGTGCCGCTGCAAGGGGCACGAGCCGAGCACCGAGGTGCCGCCGCCGGCGTCGTAGACGATGTCCACGGCGTCGCAGCACCACACCGCCGCCTGGCTGGCCGCCAGCCGCAGCTGGCGTCGATCCTCCAGCGAAGCCGGCTGACCTGCCGCGACGCGCGCGTAGACCTCGGCCACCACGTCGAAGAGATAGCGGCGGGCGCCCTCCACCAGGGCTTCCGCCCGCCCGAGGTCGAGCTGCACCAGCGACGACTCATTGATGGTCTGGCGCCCCCAGGCCGGAATCTTGCTGCGCGCGATCTCGGTGAAGTCGTCCAGCGCGCGGCGGGCGATGCCCAACGGCACCGCCGCCACCGCGGCGGCAAACAGGCCGAACAGCGGGAACTGGTACAGCGGCCCGGGCAGGTTGGGCGCGCTCTCGCCGAGGACGATCCAGCGGCCGTCGGGCACGAACGCCCGCTCCACCTCGAAATCGCCGCTGCCGGTGCCGCGCAACCCGGAGGCATCCCAGTTGTCGTGCAGCCGCACTTGAGCGGCCTCGAAGAACATCACGTGCACCCGCGGGATGCCCGCCGCATCGCGCAGCACGCCGCCATCGCCCTCCACCAGCACCCCGCCGCACAGCCAGTCGGCGGTGGCGGCGCCAGAACCCCAGGCCCAGCGCCCGGAGACCTCCATCCCCCCGGGCACCGGCCTGGCGCGCCCGGTGGGCGCGGTGGCGCCGGCGCTGATGGGCGACGGGTTCGCCTTGCCGTAGATGTGCCGTGCCCAGTCGGGCGGCAGGGAAGCGGCGGTGAACGCGGTGATGCCGTAGATCATAGTCAGCCAGCCGGCGGCGCTGTCGCCGTAGGACACCGCCTCGATCAGCCGCAGCACCTGGGACGGGGTGCGCTCGGCGCCGCCGTACTCCCGCGGCACGCATACGTCGAACAGACCGGCCTGATGCATGTGCTGCACCAGCTCCCGGGGCACCTGCCGCGCCCGCTCGATCTCCCCCGAGCGCGCCGTCAGCTGCTGCTGAAACCCCACGGCGGCGCCCAGTTCGGCGGCATCGAAATCCTTCTGCTGCGCACCCATGATCAGCCCTCCAGCGGCTCGCCCCAGCCGTCGCGGTAGAACAGCTCGGAGACGTCGCGGCGGGCGATGGGGCCGTAGCCGCCGGCCACCGGATAGCCCATGGGAATCGCTCCCGCCGTGTACCAATCGGCGGGCATGCCCAGCAGATCCTTCACCGCCGGCTCATCCTGGCACAGCAGCGTGGTGAGGACGCAGCCGACGCCCTCGGCCCGGGCCGCCAGCATGAGGTTCTGCGCCGCCGGATACACCGAGCCGCCGCCCACCACCGACGCCCGATCCTGACGCGCATCGGTGATCGCCATGAAGTTCGGGTTGAAGCACAGCACCGCCACCACCGGACAGTCGCCGAAGTGCGCGGCCAGGTGATCGCCCGCGGCGATGGTGCGCTCCTCCCGGCGCCGCTCGGCTTCCGGCGCAGCAGCGAAACGCTGCCGGTAGAGATCGGCAAAACGGGCCCAACGGCTGGCGTAGAGCTCGCCCAGGCGCCGCTTGCGCTCGCCATCGTGCACCATGACCACGCGCCACGGCTGCTGATTGCCGCCGCTGGGGGCCCAGGCGGCCGCCTGCATGATGCGGCCGAGCACGTCCTCGGGGATGGGATCGGGCTTCAGGCGCCGAATGGCGCGCTGGGTGCTCATCAACTCGTACAAGGCTTCCGCGGACATGGCTGGCTCCGGCTCATGGGGTGAAAACCCTCATGATGAACCTTCCGTCTTGTTTTGCAAGTAACCTAAGGCTACTGCTGCGCCAGCTGCACCTGGCCGGGCTGCAGCCGCTGGCCGCAATGGTCGCAGGCGACCAGGCCATGCAGCTCGTGCCCACAGCAAAGATGGCGGATGACCACCGGCTGGCGCACGTCGGCGCCCAGCCATCGCTCCATCCATTGACCCACCAGCACCACGAACGGAAACAGATCCTGGCCCTTGGGCGTGAGCCGGTACTCGTAGCGGGTGGGGCGCTCCTGATAGGGCGCCCGCAGCAGCACGCCGGCGTCGGTCAGCAGCTTGAGGCGGTCGGCGAGGATGTTGGTGGCGATGCCCAGCTGATCCAGGAACTCGTCGTAACGGCACAGCCCGAACAGCGCCGCCGAGAACACCAGCGCCGTCCAACGGTCGCCGACGATGTCGACCACGTGGAAGAACGAGGTATCGACATCCCGGCCCGGCTGGCTCGGCTTCGAGCGGCGCTGCGGCCGCTGGCGCTCGCCCCCCGGCCGGGGGGCGCCCGGCTCCACCGCGCACGCCGCCGCCGTGACCACGCCCCCGCAGTGCTCGCAGCGGATCTGCGGCTGAGTCTTCATGCCGCAGGTGGCGTGCAGCAGCTGCGGCGGGATCGGCTCACCGGCGCTCCAGCGGATCTCCCACAGCCACGCGGCGGCCGCACAGGGGTAGAGGTCCATGCCCTTGCCGGTGAGGCGATACTCGTAGCGCCGGGGCGAGGATTGGTAGGGATTGCGGTAGAGGATGCCCTCTTCGACCATGGATCTCAGCCGCGAGGTGAGGGTCGAGCGCGGCGCCCCGGTGCGCCGCTGCAGCTGATCGAAGCGGGTGACGCCCTGGAACGCCTCGCGCAGGATCAGCAGTACCCAACGATCGCCGATCAGGTCGAGGGCCGCGGCGAACTGATGATTGACGAAATCCAGCGCGCCCACGCCAGGCTGCCGCGTCGTCTCGCTGTCGGTGGGCGCTTGCACGGGCGGAATTATAGGGATCCCAGGGGGCCGCGTCGCCCTGACTTGTACTAAAAGACTGCAGATTCTACCATCGGCCATCGAGGCTCCGGTGAGGTGGGTGGAATGAAGATCGGACTGGTGGGCCGTTTCGGCGACAGCCCCAGGCGCGATGCCGGCTACGTGCGCAGCCTGGCGCAGGCCTGCGAGGGCGCCGGGTTCGCCTCCCTGTGGGCGCCCGAGCACGTGGTGTTCTTCGGCAGCTACCGCTCCCGCTACCCCTACAGCCCCGACGGCCAGCCGCCGTGGACGGGCGACACCGGCATCTTCGATCCGCTGTTCGTCTGCGCCCTGGCGGCCGCGGTCACCACCACCCTGCAGGTGGGGACGGCGGTGCTGATCCTGCCCCAGCGCCCGGCGCTGCTCACCGCCAAGGAGGCGCTGACCCTCGACCACCTCAGCAACGGCCGGTTTCGCCTGGGCGCCGGCGCCGGATGGTCGGCGGAAGAGTACGCCGCGCTGGGGGTGCCGTTCGCCAACCGCGGCCGGCGCTTCGACGAGTACCTGCAAGCCATGCGCGCCGCCTGGACCCAGGACCGCGCCAGCTTCCACGGCGAGTTCGTCAGCTTCGACGACGTGGTGCTGCTGCCCAAGCCGGTGACCCCCGGCGGCCCGCCGATCCTCATCGGCGGCGAGTCGCCGGCGGCCATGCGGCGCGCGGCCCGGCTCGGCGACGGCTGGTACGGCTGGTGGGCGGCGGGTGAGCTGGCGCCGCATCTGGCGAACCTGCGGCGGGAGCTCGAGCTCGCCGGCCGCCAGGAGGGCGACGACTTCCATCTGCAGCTCGGCATTCCCTACACCGCGGCAGACTCTACTGAATCGATCCTCGCCAAGGTTGCCGAGGCGGAGCGCTGCGGGGTCGCCGAACTGGTGCTGGGGGTGCCCATCGGCGCCGCCCACCTCGACCGGGATATCGCCCGCTGGGCCGAAGCGCTGGGGCTTTGAGCCCGGCGATTCACCGCTGTTCGTCGACGTCAACGCTGGCCAGCAGCTTGGCGTAGCGGTCGCGCAGCACCGCAAGGTCGGCCTCCTGCATGGTGCCAGCGCAGGCCGCCAGCACCAGCCGCGCCTGGCGGACCAGCAGCATGCGCCGCTCGCGGTAGGAAGCGCGCTCGGCAATACGGCCGAATCCTTCCACCAGACGGATGGCAACCGCGGGCATGTCGTGGGAGAACTCCCGAATCTGGTCGAACGCGGCGGCGACGACGCCATGGAAATCGGTGCGTTCCAGCAGCACGCGGGCGTGGCCATCGCGATCGCAGCGGATGCGCGTTTGCGCGGGGCGCGCCGCTATCCGGCCGAGCTCACCCGACAACCGATCGATGCAGGTCATGGCGGTGAACGGGTCGTTGATGCCTGCCGACAGCGCCCGCACGGCCACCTCCACCAACTGATGGATGCCCTGCTCCGGATCCTGGTCCGCGGTACGCCGCTCGCCGATGATGAAGCCGCGCTGCACCGAGCGAGCCAGATCATCGGGCATGCTGCTGCGCCCGAGCACCTTCACCAGCGGCGACGCCTCCATCAGGAACTGCCCCGGCCGCCGCAGCACCTCGAATCGCAGGTCGTGCTTTCGGGCGATCCGGGCCAGATGGGCCTCGTCGACCCCCTGCAGGTAGCCGTTGGTCCGCGTCGGCACCAACGCCCACTCCCGAGCGCTGCCGTCGAACGCCTCGGCAGGCTGCTCCTGCTCCTCGGGGAACGCCACCGCGAGGGACTGCCGCAGCTCGCGGGCCACCTCGGTGATGACGTAGTCCGCCTGCATGGACAGGGCGATGTGGTGGATGAAGTAGATGAGCAGAAACAGGCTGCCAGTGGCCATCACCAGCGCCAGACTCGCCGACAACGACGGCCCGAAACCGCGGTAGGTGCCCGCCCACATGGTCATCAGGCAGAACAGAAACGTGGCGATGAAGGCGCCGAGCACCACCTGATTGCCGCGGTCGCGGCGAAAGTTGCGCAGCAGCCGCGGGCCAAGCTGCGACGATGCCAGCGACATTGCCACCATAGTGACCGAGTACGACACACCAGCCACCGTGATCATCGAGCCAGCCACGGTGGACAGCAACGTGCGCGTGGCGTCCGGATCGCCGTGGAACAGCAACATCGACAGCGGACCAAAATCGTCCACTGCGCTGTCGAGCCGACCCGAGACCACCGCCAGCACGGCGGCGGCGATGGTCATCAGGCCCGGCACGAACCACAAGCTGCCGCGGATCACCTGCCCGATGTAGGCGAGCCAGGTTTGCATTGCAACGTCTCCTGATGGGCGATTACAGCAGAACCAGCCCGAGCAGGCTTTGAGGATGCGCCAGCGACTGAGCTAACATGGTCGACCTGAGGCTCACCGGCCGGGCAACCATGAAGACCCGCGCTACGCACCTGTGGCTGCTGCTCGCTGTGGCGGGAGCCGGGCCCGCCGGCGCCAGCGACCCGGCGTGGCTGCCGGTGGCGACCGTGGGCGAGGTCAAGGTCGAGGCGAAGCCTACGGCGTCCGGGTTCCACGCCACCCGTGGCAGCATCACCCTGTGCACCGGTCTGCAGAGCCTGCTGAATTTCCTGGGGAATCCGTCGCGATTTCCCGAGTGGATTCCCTACACCGAGGAGGCGCGCTCGCTGGAGCGGTCGGCGGATGCGCAGATCTTCTACATGCGCACCGCGACGCCCGGGCCGGCACGATCCCGGGACATGATCTACCGGGCCGAGCGCCAAATCGACGCTGGCCCGGGCCAAGTGCGCCTGGTGCTCGAAGGCCTGCCGGACCATCTGCCGCCGCAGCCGAACGCGGTGCGTATGCGCGCCGCTTGCGGCGAGTGGCTGCTCGAGCGCCACGACGGATACATCCGCGCCAGCCTGCAACTGGAGGTGAATCCCGGCAGGGTTCCGCGACAGCTTGCCAACCGCCGCCAGGCCTTGATCGTGGGCGGCGCGCTGGCCAACCTGGCGGAGCGGTTCCCGTGCCCGCGGCCGTGATCGACCCTACGGGGCCCGCGACAGCCAGTTGGCCAGGTCGGCCATGGACTGGTCGATGGCCCGCTGAAAGGCAGCAGCCACGGCGCCGAGCCGCTCTTGCTCGAGCGGCTCGCGGGCGATGAACAGCTCCGGCTGGGGCGAGCGCTGCGGCAGCCAGGCGGCGAATTCCACGGTGGCGACCCCGAACTCACCGGCGTCGCGTTCGACGAAGAACCGACGCACCTCGAGATGCAGCGGCTCGTCGCCCTGACCGGCACCCAGGGATTGAATCACCAGGCTGCGCAGCAATTGCGGCACGGGGCCGCTCCAGCGCGCGCCGGCGTAGGGAACCAGGAGATTGTCGGCGTCGAGCGCCAGCATCTGCTGGCTGTCCAGACCCGGCACCGCCGTCACCCGCACCTCGCCCGGATGCGTCTCGACCTGCACCTGGGGAGGCTCGAGCCAGTAGGTTCTGGTGGGCGCGGTGTCCGGGGCCTCGGGGCCCAACTGCACCTGGCATCCCCCCATGAGAACCAGCAGCACCAGCCACGCCTCAAGGCGGCAGTTCGATGGCATCTTCAGCATCTCCATAGATGACTCGCGACGGATCCTCTCTCAGCCGACGGCCGAGGCGCTCGAGCTCGCGCAGCGCCCGCTGCAGATCGTCCATGACCTCGCCCGCCTGCCCCAAACCGCGTTCGACGAACTCGTCCAGGGGCGCCTCGTGGCGCTGCAGCCATTGCTGCAGGGCAGCGGCAACCTCCTCGGCACTGCGCAACGTCGCCGCGAACTGCTCGGCCCCGCCCTCGAGATGGGGCCCCATCTCCTCCACCAGCTCCTCGATCGCCCGCGCCGAGCCGCGCACGTGAGCGACGGCATCGGCTCCATGCTCCAGGGCCCGTTCGATCTGCGCGCTGCGCCCGGCGAACGTGGCGGTGATCGTTTCCACCGCCACCAGGATCTCCTCGACCTGGCGCAGATTGCGATCGCTCAGCAGTTGCTGCGCCCGGGCCAGCAGATCGGTGGCTGCCGCTGCCATCGGCGGCAGCCGATCGAGCGCCGCCATCAGGTTGTTGGGCACCGTGGCGATCTCCATGACCTCCGGAACCAGATCGTGGTAGACGGCCGGCTCGTCCGGACGATGCTCCAGGCTCACGTAGGTAACCCCGGTGATCAGCTCGTAATCGACCATCGCCCGGGTATCGGGCCCCACGGGTGCGTCCCCGCTGATGTACGCGCGCACCCTCACCAGCGGGCGCTCGCGCTCCACCAGCGTCACCGATGCCACCTCGCCGACGTTGATGCCCATGAACTGCACTATGTTGCCGGGCTGCAGGCCGTGCACCGACTCACGAAACACCAGCTCCACGGGGCGGTCGGCGTCGATCCGCCCCAACCCCACCAGCCAGAACACCAGCCACATGAAAACGGCAACGCCACCGAGCACGAACGCGCCCACCAGCACGTAGCTGAGCGTCGGCTTCACAGCCGCTCACCGGCCAGTTTTGCCGCCTTCGCCCGCGGGCTGCCGAAGTAGCTGCGAATCCACGGATCGTCGCGCGTGGTGACGTCCGCCACGCTGCCCACCAGGGCGCGGCCGCCGACCAGCGCGGCCACCGTATGGCTCAAGCGATACAAGCTGTTCAGGTCGTGGGTGATCATTACCACCGTCAGTTCCAGGTTTCGATGCAGGTACTCGATCAGCTCATCGAACTCGCTGGCCGCCACAGGATCCAGGCCGCTGGTGGGCTCGTCGAGAAACAGCAGTGCCGGATCCAGGGCCAGGGCTCGAGCCAACCCGGCGCGCTTGGTCATGCCACCGGAAAGCTGAGCCGGGTACTTGTCGAAATCGCCGGGGTCGAGCCCGGCCATGCGCAGCTTCGAAACCGCCAGCTCGCGCGCGGTACGCGCGCTCACCCGGGCATGCCGGGTGATGGGAAACGCCACGTTCTCGCCGACGGTGAGCTGCGACCACAGCGCCCCATGCTGGAACACCACCCCGAGGCGATCGAACGGCGGCCGCTCCCCGGCGGTGATACGCCGGCCCATCACCGTCACCTCGCCGGCGGTGGGCGCGTGCAGCCCCAGCACCGTACGCAGCAGCACGGTTTTCCCGCTGCCGGAGCCGCCCACCAGAGAGAAAATCTCGCCCTCGAGGACTGCCAGGTTCAGGCCGTCGTGGACGCGCTCGACACCGAAGGCGTTGACCAATTCGCGTACGTCGATGATCGCGCCTTCGCTCATATGCCCAACTCCGCGAATATCACCGAGAACAGCGCCGCCGCGACGATTACCGCGGTGATCGATTCCACCACCGCGCGAGTGGTCTGTTTGCCCAACTCCTCTGCGGAATGTTCAACTTCCATGCCGCGCAGGGTGCCGACGCCGGCGATGATGACGGCGAAAACCGGCAGCTTGACGAGACCCACGAGGAAGTCGTTGAGATCGACGGCGATCCGCAGCCGGTCGATGAACTGGGCCGTGGTGATGTCCAGAGCCGTGGCGCTGAGGATCCACGCCCCGAGCAGGCCCACCACGTTCGCCATCACCGCCAGCACCGGCAGCGCCACCACCAAAGCCGCGATCCGCGGCGCAACCAGCGCGCTCACGGGATCGACGCCCACCACTCGCAGCGCATCCAACTCTTCACGCAGCTTCATGCTCCCCAGGGTGGCAGCAAAGGCGCTGCCGGAGCGGCCGGCAACGATGATGGCGGTGATCAGCCCAGCCATCTCACGCCACATGGCGATGGCGACCAGATCGACGGTGAGAATCTCGGCGCCGAACTCCGCCAGCTGCACGGCGCCCTGGTAGGCGAGCACCACACCCATGAGAAACGCGACCAGGGCAACGATAGGCACGGCCCGAACGCCGGCGGCATCGATCTGCGCCAGGGTCTCTCGCAGGGCCAGCCGCGACGGATGCAGAAAACCATGAACGGCCCGAGTGGCCACCAGGCCCACGTCTCTGACCACGTTGACGGCGGCCCTACCCGTGCGCTCTACCGGTTGCAGCAGCCGCCAGCTGAACGCCAGGCGACGCCGGCCATCGGTGGGCAGATCCCCCGGCCAGCGCACCACCAGGTCGAGCAGCCGGCGGCGCGCATCGCCACATCCGACGATGCGTACCGACACATCCCGCCGTTCCAGCTCCCAGGCGGTGCGCTGCAGCAGCCAGGCGCCGGCGAGATCGAGCCGTCTGAGCTGCGCGCAGTCGATGACCACCCGCGGCTCCGCGAGGCGGCCGATGCGGTGCACCAGCCGCTCCACGGCGGCCAGGGTGTGGAAGCTCCAGTCTCCGGATATGCGCAGCACCACGCCGTCGGCACTCGCCGCCTGATCCAACTCGGGCGCGATCACCGGCGCCTGCACGCGTACTTGTTGCCCCGCCATGGCCGGGATGTCAACGCATCGCCAGCCCCGGCGCAACAACCTGTGACAGTGTGTCGGCCACCGCTCCTGGTGGATCTTAAGGTTGGGTTCAGGTTGCAGGGCTTATTGTCCTGCTTCAGGCTCTGTTAGTGGGCCCGCCAGCGGGAGGTGTGAATGCGCCACGCAAAGATCCACGGTGACTGCCACGACAGCAACCGAAGCGCTCGAGGCCTGTGCATCCGTCGAAGCACTGGTGTCGGCCAGGCGTTGGGCCGGATTGCCGTACTCGCGTGGCTGTCCGCCGGCGCCGTCGGCGCCTGGGCCGCGGCGGCCGGCAGCGGCTACGCCGGACCCGCCAGCGGCGTCATCATTCACGGCGCGGGCTCTTCCGCCGACTCGCCGGGAGTCATTCCCGCCGACGAGAAGTCGCCGCAGGAACTGGAGGATCTGGTCGGCCCGGTGGCGCTGTACCCCGACGATCTGCTGTCGGTGGTGCTGCCGGCATCCGTTTACCCACTGCAGATCGTCCAGGCGGCGCGGTTTCTCGAACAAGTGCAGGACGATCCACAGCTGACGCCCCGGGAAGACTGGGACGAGTCGGTGATCGCCCTGCTGAACTACCCCGATGTGGTCATGCAGATGAGCGACGATCTGGACTGGACCTGGGAGCTCGGGCAAGCGGTATTGAACCAGCAGGAAGCGCTGGTCGCCGCCGTGAGCCGGTTTCGCGACGCAGCCCACGGGGCCGGCAACCTGCGTACCGACGAGCGCCAGCGGGTGACCGTCGCCGATGGTGGCGTGATCGAGATCCATCCCGCCGACCCCCAGGTGATCTACGTTCCTTACTACGAGCCCACCCAGGTGCGCATCTACCACAGCACTCCGGTGGTTCACTACTATCCGCGCGCCTACCCCGTCTACTACTACCCTTATCCGGCCGGCTACCATTTCGGCTCACATTTCGGGTCGAGCTTCTTCTGGGGCGTCACCAGCGCCTTCAGCATCGGCTGGCACACCCAGCGGGTGCATCTGCATCTGCACCAGCACCGGGCGCATCCGTACTACGGCCGGTCTTACCACCCCGGGTTCCGCTACGTGACTCCGCGGCGCTCGATCGTTCACCATCACTATCACTACACGGCGCCAAAACATCATCAGGCCAGCTACTGGCGGCCGCGAGAGCATCGACTCGGGCCGCGGCCGGGTTACCAACGGCCCAGGAGCGGCAGCCGCCCGGATTACCACACGGCCCCGCGGTTCGACCGAAGCCGGCCCGCAGAGCGAGCCGAGCGCCCGTACCATCATCAGCGACGTGATCAGGTACAGCGACCCGAGCGGCAGCAACGGCCGACGCTTCCGCCCGATCGGGCGCCATGGACCGATCGCGCGCAGCGCTCATACCAGCAGAGCCGGGCTTCTCAGCCACAGCAGCCGAGCCACGCGCAGCGGCCCGACCACGCACGACGGCCCGACCACGCGCAGCGGCCCGATCACGCGCAGCGGCGAGACCCGAGGTTGGGCTCGACGACAAGCGAGCAGCAACAGCCAAGGCACGAGCGGGCTGAGCGTAACCGTGCGCCTGCGCGCTCCGAGCAGCAGCATCTGCAGCAATCGTTTCGTGCCGCCAGCCCGCCGCCTCGGGCCGAGCCCAAGGCGCCGCAACGCAGTGGCCGCCAGGGGGGCGGCCGCCCGCCCGCCGAAGCATCCGACAAAGCGGGCGGCTCCGCGGCAGCGGCGGCGTCTTCACGTCGGCATGGCAGCGTCGAACGACGCACATCGAGGGGCGTCGCAGCCCAGCGGCGCTAGCCCATTCGGTTCGCTCGGAACGTTTCTTGCGTTCCTCGGAACGTTTCTTGCATTAACGCAGGCATGAAAACGCGACGACACTTCTTCATCGGCGAAGATCTGGACGACCTGGAAGCGTTCCAACATGATCTCGAACAGGAGGGCATCACCACGGCGCAGATCCAGGTGATGACTCTGGACGACGAGGGCGCCAGAGCGCGCAACGATCTCAACGAGGTGCGCTCGTTGATGAAACGGGACGTGATCCACACAGGCGAGTACGGCCTGGTGGCAGGCGTGATCGCTGCGGTCGCGGTGCTGGCCGTGACTTACCTGGCGGGATGGCACCAGGCCGCCGGAACCTGGGTGCCGTTCATCTTCCTGGCCATCATCGTGCTGGGGTTTCTCACCTGGGAAGGCGGCTTCATCGGTTTTCAAACCTTCAATCGCAGGTTCGAAGCGTTCAAGGGGGAGTTGGAGCAAGGCCGCCATCTGTTGTTCGTCGACATCACCAGAGACCAGCTGCCGGCGCTCGAGCGCGCGAGCAGAAATCATCCTCGCGCCCGCAGCGCCGGGACCGGCCGCGCCAAGCCCCACTGGCTGGTCAGATCACAACACCACTTCAGTCGGCTGTTCCGGGAAGAACTGCCCTAGCCCGGATTATTCATGAATAGCTAAAAGAAAAGCCCTGATTGTGTGAGAA
>JBLRXD010000064.1:0-17489 GCA_047920935.1 Pseudomonadales bacterium
GTCTACGCCCTCGGCGCCGGGCTGTTTCCCCAGTGGCACCCGGATTGGACGCCGGCCACAACCTGGCTCACCGCCCTCGGCGCTGGCGTGATCTTCTTCGTCTCGCTGCTGGCCCATGAGTTGTCGCACTCGCTGATGGCGCGCCACTACGGCATCCGGGTGCCCAGGATCACCCTGTTTCTGTTCGGCGGCATGGCGGAGATCGAGGCCGAGGCAAAGACCCCCAAGGAGGAGTTCGCCATCGCCGTGGTTGGGCCGCTGATGAGTCTCGCCATCGGTGTGCTGTTCCTGATGGGCGCCAGCGCCGCCATCGGCGAGCGGGGTCTGCAGTTGCTGGCGGAGGAACCGATGGCGGGTATGGCCCAGTTGTCGCCGGCTACCACCGCCGCCATCTGGCTCGGCTCGGTGAACATTATTTTAGCCATCTTCAACATGCTGCCGGGTTTCCCCCTGGACGGCGGCCGGGTGTTCCGTGCCGCGGTGTGGTGGATCAGCGGCGATGCCATCAAGGGCACCCGCGTGGCGGCCAACGCCGGCCGGGGCTTCGGCTGGCTGCTGATGGGCTTCGGCTTCTGGAACATCTTCGCGTGGGGCAATCTGGGAGGCCTGTGGCTGATCCTCATCGGCTGGTTCCTCTCCCACGTGGCGCGGGCGAGCTACACCCAGATGGTTACCGAGCGCAGCCTGCGCGAGATCCGGGTGCAGGATGTGATGCGCACGCGGTTCGAGACCGTGTCGGCCAACACCAACCTCGAAGAATTCATCGAGGACTACCTGCTGCGCAGCAATCAGCTGTTGTGGCCGGTCGTCGAGGGCGAGCGCTTCATCGGCACCGTATCTTTTGCAGATGCGGCCAACGTGCCCCGGGAGGAGCGGGTGCGGCGCCAGGTGCGCGAGTTGCTCAAGCCTCTGGACGAGCGCCACGCGCTCAGCGCCGACGAACAGGCAACGACGGCGCTGCGCCGCCTCAGCGGCGATGATCCGGTTGCGGTGGTGAGCGGCAACAAGGTGGTGGGCCTGGTGCGATCCGGCGACATCATGCGCTGGACGTCGGTGCATCCGGTCACCGCCGACGCTTGATCCCTGCCTGGTGCTGGCTCAGGGGGCGGTGCCGGGCGCCAGCGGTAGCGGCCGCAGGCCGCGCTCGGCGTCCTGGTCCGCCGGGGCGATCTTGAAGCCGGTATACCCATAAGCGGCCGAGACGAACGGGGTGATCAGGTTGAAGAAGCAGAACGGCAGATAGGCCAGGGTGGGCACGCCCAGCGCCGCCGCCATGTAGGCCCCGCAGGTATTCCACGGCACCAGCGGCGACGTGATGGTGCCGGAGTCCTCCAGCGCCCGCGACAGATTCTTCGGGTGCAGGCCGCGCTTCTCGTACTCGTCGCGGTACATTCGCCCGGTAATGACGATGGACATGTACTGATCGGCGGCCAGGGCGTTGACCCCGAAACAGGTGAGCAGAGTGGTGCCGATGAGGCCGCCGACGCTGCGCGCGGCGGCGACCAGGCCGCGTACCACCCGTTGCAGCACCCCGGCCTTCTCCATGGCCGCGCCGAAGCTCATGGCGCTGATGATCAGCCAGACCGTGGTGAGCATGGAACTCATGCCGCCACGGGACAGCAGCGAGTCCAGGTTGGCGTCCCCGGTATCGGCGCTGTAACCGTCGAACAGCACCAGCCAGAGCCCCTTGATCACCTCGGTGGTGGCGCCGGTATCGGCTGCGGCCGTGAGCGCCATGATGACCGGCCGTTGAAACACCAGCGCCATGACCGCGCCGGCGGCCACGCCGGCGAGAATGGCGGCCACCGCGGGCGTCTTACGGGCCGCCAGGTAAACCACCACGGCCACCGGCAGCAGCATCAGCGGGCCGATGTGGAAGCTGTCCTCGAGCAGCTGCAACGTCACGTCCAGGCTCGCCACGGTGCTGGTCACCGGTTGAAACCAGCCGATCACGGTGAAGATCAGCAACGCAACGACGAAGCTGGGGGCGGTGGTCCAGGCCATGTGGCGGATGTGGGTGAAGATGTCGACACCCGTCACCGCCGGCGCCAGGTTGGTGGTATCCGACAGGGGAGACATCTTGTCACCGAAGTAGGCGCCGGAAATCACTGCGCCAGCAGTGATCTCCACCGACAGGCCGAGGGCTGCAGCCACCCCCACCAGAGCGACGCCCACCGTGCCCGCCACCGTCCAGGAACTGCCGATGGAGAGCGCGACCACGGCGCACAGCAGGCACGAGGCTGGGTAGAACACTGCCGGATCGAGCAGCAGCAGCCCGTAGTAGATCATGCTCGGCACCGTGCCCGAGAGCATCCACACGCCGATGAGGCTGCCCACCGAAAACAGGATCAGCATGGCCGGCATCGCGGTGGCGATACCGTTGACGATGTTGCGCTCTATGGCACCCCAGCTGTGGCCGTTCTTGATGCCTACGGCTGTCGCGATGACGGCGCCGATGACCAGCGCGATCTGGTTGGCTCCGTCGGAGGAGTCGCTGCCGAACAGCGCCACCGAAAGTGCGAGCAGGCCCACCGTGGTGCCGATGGTGGCGACCACGTCGGCCGCGCTGGCCTGTCGCGGCTCCGGTCGCGGCTCCTGCCGCGGCTGATGGCGTTCGCCATCGTCATGGTTTGCCAGTTCGCTCGTCAAAAACCCGGCCCCGTTTTTTGACTTTTGTCAGAACGGTCATTCTGCTGGATACTCAGAGGAATGGCACCCCGTTGAGCATCCTTTGAGCATCTCGCTGAATCGCAACCTGACCATCCTTATGACCTGCCAGGCCATCGCCACCGGCGGTACGGTACTGGTGGTGACCATCGGCGGCATCGTCGGCGGGGGGCTGTCGCCGACGGCGGCATTCGCCACGGTGCCGCTGTCGCTCATGGTCGTGGGCACGGCGCTCGGGGCGATCCCAGCGGCTATGCTGATGCGCCGCATCGGCCGTCGCTGGGGTTTCACCGTCGCCGCTCTGGGGGCCGCCGCGGCCGCGGCTCTGGGGGCCGCGGCGGTGTGGCAGCAGAGCTTCGCCTGGTTCTGCGTCAGCACCTTTCTCATCGGCGTGAAGATTGCGTTCAGCCAGCAATATCGCTTCGCCGCGGCCGAAAGCGTGGCGCCTGTTCAGGCCGGTACAGCGGTGTCCCTGGTGCTGCTCGGCGCCGTGGGTGGCGCGTTGCTGGGGCCCGCCATCGCCACCTCGGGCGCGGGGCTGATCGACGGGGTACTATTCGCCGGGTCGCTGCTGGCGCTCGCCGGCCTGTTTCTGCTGGCGGCGTTGCTGCTGACGCAGCTGCGAGAACCGCAGCCGGGGGAAACTGCCGTCGTGCCGTTGGCCGCCCGGCCGTTCTCTGCCGTCGCCCGCCAGCCGCTGTTCCTGATCGCGGTGCTCGCCGGTGTGGTGGCTCAGGGGGTAATGACCTTCATCATGACGGCCACGCCCATCTCCATGCACGTGATCGACGGCTTCACGCTGGAGCAGACCGCCGCGGTGATTCGCGCCCACGTGCTCGCCATGTACGTGCCGTCGCTGGTGTCGGCGCTGCTGATCGCGCGGCTGGGCGTTTCACGGCTCATGGCGCTCGGTTTGGGGGCATTTGCGGCCACCATCTGCATCGCCCTGCAGGGCCACGAGTATCTGCACTACTGGTTTTCGCTGCTGCTGCTGGGCGTCGGTTGGAACTTCCTGTTCGTCAGCGGTACCAGCCTGCTGCTGCAGAGCTATCGGCCGGCCGAGCGGTTCACCGCACAGGCCACCAACGACTTCTGCGTTTTCGGCGTCGCCGCGTTGGCATCTTTGCTGGCGGGCTCGGTGGTGCACCTGGCCGGGTGGGACAGCGTGCTGTGGGGGTCGCTGCCGCTGGTGCTGCTGATGGCGTTGGCGCTCATCTGGCTTGCCGGGCACCAGCGCCGGACGGCGGCGGTGCCGTCCGGCCGCTGACCGTGATCAGCCGTCCGGGCAGCGCTGGGGATAGGCTTCCTGCAGCAACAAGGCCAGACGCTCGCGGGTCGCATCGGCGGCATCCATGCCGGCACGTGCCGCGCCGATCGTCGTTGTGGTCGGGTCAACCTAGCGTGTGAGGTAATCGAGCAGCGGATGGGACAGCAACGCCAGGCTGACGACCCACATCCACGGCGCCAGCCGGCGGCGGCCGCGTGCCTCGCCTGCGATGCGGCTACCCGAGCCTCGCCGCGCCGAGCGCCAGTGCTCGTACCGATACGTCAGGTAGCCCAGTGCTGGGCCGGCCACCGGGCCGAAAAACAGCGAATGAGTAATGCCCCGGTGCAGCACCAACTCGTCGAAAAAGTCGCCGCGCAGTGAAAACAGCACGTCGACGTCGGGCAGCGCTCCGGCCAGCGCACTGACCGCGGCGGCGCGATAGCCGAGCCGTCGATGACCCACAGCCTGGCCGACCACGGCCCCCAGGGCGGCTTGAGAGATTGGATCCATGGGTTCGCGATTACGACTTTCGCCCAAGCCTACCCGCTGCGGGTGAACGCCGCGTCAACACCTGTGATCGCGGCAACATCGCGGATGCGCTTGACCCGCGACGGCGGCGGGCGCAGGGTCTTTGGCAATGGGTGTTGCCATGAGGGGCGTGATGGCGAGCTATGACGTGATCGTGGTGGGGCTCGGTGCCATGGGGGCCGCGGCGCTGCACCACCTGGCGCTGCGGGGAGTGAAGGCTCTCGGCATCGAGCAGTTCGGCATTCCCCATGGGCAGGGATCCAGCGGCGGGGACACCCGCCTGATCCGCAAAGCGTACTTCGAGCATCCCGATTATGTGCCGTTGCTGGCTCGGGCCTACGAGCATTGGCGGGCATTGCAGCGGGAGCTGGGCGAGCAACTGCTGTTCGAGACCGGAACGCTGTACCTGGGCCGTGCCGATGGCGAGGTGGTGGCGGGGTCGCGGCGTGCGGCTGCCGAGCATGGCCTGGCCCTGGAGCAGATCGACGCGCGCACGCTGGCAGCAGAATTTCCCCAGTTTCGCTGCCCCGACGATTACCAGGCGCTGTTCGAGCCGGAGGCGGGTTTTCTCCTTTGCGAGCAGGCGATACGGGCTCACGTGGAGGCGGCGTTGGCCCGGGGCGCGGCGCTGATTGCCGGTGAGCGGGTGCTGAGTTGGCGGGCGCAACCGGGCGCCGTCGAGGTTGTCACCCGCAATCAGCGGCATAGCGCCGCCGCCCTGGTGTTCGCCGCCGGTAGCTGGAGTGGGCCGCTGCTCACCGAGTTGGGCATCGACCTGCGGGTGACCCGGCAGCCGCTGTTCTGGGTGCAGCCGGCTGATCCGGCGAGCTACGCCCTGGGGCGGTTTCCGTGCTGGGCCGTGCAGCGCCCTGATCAGCCCGGGCTGTTCTACGGCTTCCCCGGTCTGCCCGCGCGCCTGACGCCGCAGTTGGGAGCCAAGCTGGCCCATCACGCAGCCGGCGAGCCGGTTGGCGCGGATGAGCCCAGGCGGGCGGCAGACAGGCAGGAACTGGAGACACTGCTGGCGGCGCTGGCGCCTTTCGTTCCCGGCCTCACGGGCGCCATGACTGGCTCCCGGGTGTGCATGTATACCATGTCGGCCGATGGCCACTTCATCGTCGACGTGCACCCGCAGCACCGCAACGTGGCCTTCGGTTGCGGCTTCAGCGGCCATGGTTTCAAGTTCGCCTCGGTGATGGGCGAGGCGCTGGCGGATCTCGCCACCACCGGCACCTCGCCGCTCCCCATCGACTTCCTGAAGCTGCGCTGACGCCGGCGCTCAGCCGGCCGGCGTTGAGCCGGCCGCGCGCTCAGCTGGCCGCGCGCTGCTCGTCGGAGACGGTCTTCTGCAGGTCGTGCTTCAGGTACTTGCCGGCCATATAGAAGTGGTAGGCCGCCCAGATGTTCACCAGCGAGCAGATCATCAGCGCCCATCGCAGCGAGTCGTCCCCATACTGGGGGCGCAGCAGATCGCTGAGAATGCCGGTGAACTGAGGGCCCAGCCCCAGGCCGATGATGTTGAGGATGAACAGCAGCACCGCGGCTGCCACCGCCCGCATCCGCAGGGTCACCAGGCCCTGAGTCTGGGCAAAGGTGGTGGCCTGGTAGAAGTTGCCCAACGCCACCGGAATGACCAGCAACAGTAGAGCCAGGTAAGGGCTCTGGGCGAAGTAGACGCCGACGGCGAACGGCATCGCGGCCAGCAGCGCCACGGTGACGATCCACAGGAACCAGCGGGTATCGCGGGCGCCGTAGCGGTCGGCCAGGTAGCCGCCCAGGGCAATGCCGATGCCGCCCGGAATGCCGAGGATGAGCCCCAGCCAGGTGCCGATCTCGCCGGTCTGCATGCCGTGGGTACGCATCAGGAACGCCGGCATCCAGGTGACTACGCCGTAGCCGACGAACGCGGTGAGCGCGCCGCCGAAGGCCAGGTGGCGGAACGAGCGCTTCTCCCACAGATACCTGAAGGTTTCCATGATTCCGGGCTGTTCGCTGGTTACGGTGCGGCCTTCCGCCATGCCGCGACGAGGTTCGCGCATGCTGAAGCGCACCACCACGGCCAGAGCGATACCGGGCACGCCGACGACGAAGAAGGCCACTCGCCAGCCGAAGAACTCGTTGATCCAGCCGCCCGCCAGGAATCCGAACAGGATGCCCACGGGAATGCCCAGCGAGTAGATGCCCAGCGCCGTGGCGCGACGATGAGCCGGATAGTAGTCGGCGATTATCGAGTGCGCCGGCGGGCTGCAGCCGGCTTCGCCGACGCCGACGCCGATGCGCGCCAGCAGCAGGTGCCAGAAATTCTGCGCAAAGCCGGACACTGCAGTCATACCGCTCCACAATGCCAGGGCCCATGCGATCAGGTTGCGTCGATTGCTGCGGTCGGCGTAGCGGGCGATGGGAATGCCGAGGGTGGCGTAGAAGGCGGCGAACGCAAAGCCCGTCAGCAGCCCCAACTGGGTATCAGACAGCCCCAGATCCTGCTTGATGGGCTCGAGCAGAATCGACAGGATCTGCCGGTCGATGAAGTTGAAGGTGTAGACCACCACCAGCACGCCGAGTGCGTACCGGCGTGCGCCTTCGCTGAAAACGCCCTGATCTTCCCGCGGGTCGGATCCCGCCAGCCCGGCCGGCGCCATTTCGTTCTGGGCCAAGTGCTCCCCCTTGTGTTTCGTGTGGGCACACTGACGCGGCCCGTGATATCTGAATGCAGGCTGCTTCTGCCGCCCCCCTGGATCGCCGTACAATGTCGCGCCGGGCGGGCATCGTCAAGCGCTCGGCGCACGAGGAGGCACAATGGCCGGGCCGGCAGATCCCATCGATCTCGACAGTTACTGGATGCCGTTTACAGGCAACCGCGAATTCAAAGCCAACCCGCGGCTGATCAGCGGCGCCGACGGCGTCCATTTCATCACGGCCGACGGCCGCCGGGTGCTGGACGGCTTGTCCGGGTTGTGGTGCTGCGGCGCTGGCCACAACCGCCGCGAGATCGCCGCAGCCATCGCTAAGCAGGCTCGCGAACTCGACTACGCCCCAGCATTCCAGTTCGGCCACCCGCAGGCGTTCGAGCTGGCGGCGCGCATCCGCCGGCTGACCCCGGATGGCCTGGACAAGGTGTTCTTCGTCAACTCGGGTTCCGAGGCGGCAGATACCTCGCTGAAGATTGCCCGCGCGTACTGGCGACTGCAGGGCATGCCCGGCAAAACCCGGCTGATCGGCCGCGCCAAGGGCTACCACGGGGTTAACTTCGGCGGCATCTCGGTGGGCGGCATCGGCCCGAACCGCAAGTTGTTCGGCGCCACGCTCGAATCGGATCACCTGGCGCACACGCTGCTGCCGGAAAATCAGTTCAGCCGCGGTCAGCCTCACCACGGCGCGCATCTGGCCGACGAACTCGAACAGCTGGTGGCGCTGCATGACGCCTCCAACATCGCCGCCGTCATCGTCGAGCCGTTTGCTGGTTCCGCGGGGGTGATCCCGCCGCCGCTGGGTTACCTCGAGCGGTTGCGGGCCATCTGCGACCGGCACCAGATACTGCTGATTTTCGATGAGGTGATTACCGGGTTCGGCCGCTGCGGCGCGCCGACCGGCGCCGACTACTTCGGCGTCACCCCCGACATCGCCAACTTCGCCAAGCAACTCACCAACGGCGCCGTGCCCATGGGTGCGGTGGTGGTGAAAGAGCAGATCTACCAGACCTTCATGGATCAGGGTGGGCCCGGGTACATGGTGGAATTCCCCCACGGCTACACCTATTCCGGCCACCCGCTGGCTTGCGCCGCCGGGCTGGCGGCGCTGGAGCTGTTCGAGCGCGAGCAACACGCTCGCCAGGTCGCGGAAAAGACCGGTTACTTCGAAGACTGCATCCATGGGCTTGCCAATCACCCCCACGTGCTCGACGTGCGCAACCTGGGATTTGCCGGCGCGCTCACCATCGCGGCTTATCCGGGGGAGCCCGCGCGGCGGCCATTCGAGCTCGCCATGTACTGCTGGCAGCGCGGGCTTTACGTTCGCTACGGCGGCGACACGCTGCAGTTCGGCCCGGCCTTCGTGATGGACAAGGCGGACATCGCCGAGATGTTCAACATCGTCGGCGACGCCCTCAAGGCGGCGTGAGGCCAATGGCGCGTGGCAGGCGCGCATAAAACATCCCATTCGACCCCGCCTACGCGTGAAGTTTGTCCATACAGAGGCCGTGGGGCGGTCGATATTGGGAGCTCTTCACGCCCGTATTGCCCTACCGTAGAGGCTGTACCGGGCAATGGAGGCCGCTGCCGTGAATCTGGTCGTTCACCCTTTTTTGGATCGCGAGACCTTCTCTTACAGCTATGTGCTGG
Organism: Pseudomonadales bacterium; assembly: GCA_047920935.1. Lineage (GTDB taxonomy): Bacteria > Pseudomonadota > Gammaproteobacteria > Pseudomonadales > Azotimanducaceae > UBA7803. The sequence continues at coordinate 8,800 of JBLRXD010000064.1, forward strand.
CCAATCCCAACACCGGGAGCTGCGCCATCGTCGATCCGGTGCTCGACTACGACCTGGCAGCGGGGGAGGTCTCCACCCGCAGCGCCGAGCGTCTGGTCGAGTTCATCACCGCGAATGATTACAGCCCCGAGTGGATTCTCGAGACCCACGTGCACGCGGACCACCTGAGTGCCGCGCGCTACCTGAAGCAGCGTTTCGTTTGTGCTCAGCTGGCGATCGGTGAGCACGTGCATCAGGTGCAGGCGCACTTTGCCCGTGAATTCGGCGTCGATATCGATACCGACGGGCGCCAGTTCGACCGATTGCTCGGCGATGGCGAGCGGCTTTGTCTGGGTCACGCCTGCGGTCGGGTGCTGCACTCGCCGGGGCACACGCCGGCCTGCGTCAGCTACGTGTTCGACCGCTTCGCGTTCGTCGGCGACACGCTGTTCATGCCCGATTACGGTACCGCGCGTTGCGACTTTCCCGGAGGCGACGCCCGGGCCTTGTATCGCACCGTGCAGAAGCTCTACCAATTGCCGGCACAGACGCGCTTGCTGATGTGCCACGACTATGCCCCCGGCGGTCGCGACTACCGCTTCTGCAGCACCGTGGCGGAGCAGCGCGAGCACAACCGCATGTTGCGGGCAGATACCCCTGAGGCGGAGTTCACCGCCGCCCGCTCGGCCCGTGACCAGACCCTGGCGGCGCCGCGGTTGCTGATTCCTGCCGTTCGTGCGAATGTCATCGGCGGCGTGCTGCCGGGATGGCAGTTGGAACCCCATCTGCAGGCTCGCGTGCAGACTCGAGGAGTTGCGGCATGAACAACAATACCACCCGACTGATTCTCCGCCCGTGGGGGCAGCTCGGCCTGGCCACGCTGTTGCTGATTGTCTGGTCGGCAGGCGGCTGGGCGGATGCCGGCCAGGAAGCCGCCGAGGAAGCCGCGCGATCTCAGCACGCTGCCGGGCGACTGGCGGCCACCGAGCACGCTGTCGCCCCGGGCATCGTGCTCACCAGCGAGCTTTACCCGGGCGCGCTCGACCTGATGGAGCCTTCGGAGACGCTGATCATCGACATGCGCACCGCCCCGGAGGGCACCGCGGAGGAGGCCGCGGCGGCCGCGCTGCGGGGCATTGCCTATCACAACCAGCCCATCTCCAGCGCGGCCATCAGCATCGCCGATCTCGATGCGGTGGCCGCGGTGCTCGCCGACGCCGGCACGCGCACGGTGGTCTGGCACTGCGCTACGGGGAATCGAGCCGGCCTGTTCTGGGGCGCGCTGGAACTGCGGCGCGGCGCGCCGCTGGCCGCGGTGCTCGAAAACCTCGAGGGCGTGGTTACCAGCGAAGCGGTACGCGACGCGCTCGGCGAATTTGCTGCCGGGCTCGAGCTCATGGGCGGCCACGCAGATTAACGGCGCCCCGGTGGAGGATGCGCCGGCGCTGCCCGCAGCGAGCGCGCGGCTGCGGAACCTCGGCCTGATTCTCTGCGCCGCGGCGCTGCCGCCATTGCTGTGGGTCGGCAATCCGGCGCTGGCGTTGCTGGTGGGCGCCACCATTGCGGTAATGCTCGACCGGCAGCCACTGGCGCTGAGTGGCATCCTCGGCAAGTACTTCCTGCAGACCGCCATCGTGCTGCTGGGTTTGAAGCTCAACCTGGCGACGTTGTGGGCGCTGAGCGCCCAGTACAGCTGGGGCGTTGCCGTGTACGTTCTGGGAACGCTGGCCCTGGGGCTTCTGCTCGGCCGGCTGCTCCAGGTCGAAGCCCCTTCGAGCAAGCTCATCAGCTCCGGAACCGCGATCTGCGGCGGCACCACCATCGCCACGTTGAGCAGCGTGGTGCGGGCCCAGCCGCACCAGACCGGCGTCGCCCTGGCCATCGTGTTTCTGCTCAACGCGGTGGCGCTGTTCACTTTTCCGGCCATTGGTCGCGCCCTGGGCCTGTCGCAGCTGGAGTTCGGGCTGTGGGCCGCGCTCGCTATTCACGATACCAGCTCGGTCGTGGCCACCGCCGCCCTGTACGGCGACGAAGCGGCGGCGGTGGCCACCACCATCAAGCTCGGCCGTACCCTGTGGCTGATTCCGCTCGCCTTCGCTGTCAGCGTCTACGAGCAAGCGGCCGCGCGCGGCGTGCCGGGCGCCCCGCAGCAGGCGCCGCGATTGCGGGTGCCGGGCTTCATCCTGCTGTTCGTCGCGGCCGCCGCGGTGGGTTCCTGGCTGCCGCTGCCGCAGCCGCTTCCGGAGTTGGCGGGGTCGTTGAGCAAACTGTTGCTGGTGGCGGCGCTGTTCCTGCTCGGCACCGAGATCACCCGCGGCACCGTGCGCCGGATCCGCGGCCGGGTGTTGTGGCAGGCCCTGGCCCTGTGGCTGGTGGTGGCGCCGGCGACGCTCGGCGCGGTGCTTTATTTCGCCTGATGGGCAAGATTTCGCCTGATGGGCAAGATTTCGCCTGATGGGCAATGGCTCCGCAAGCGGTTATATCCATAGTCGAAAACGATTCTTTCCGGGTCGGGGGCGGATTGATTAATCTCTTTCGCCATGAAACTCCTGCGCAGCTTCGACACCATCAGCTACCTGGCCCTGCTCGCCTTCATCGGCTATCTGCTGGCCCCCGTGCTGGCCTGATCCTCCTCGCCGCCCGTCGGCGACAGTCAAACTTACGGCTCACTCCTGCAGTCCTTGCCCCGCTTGCTGCGTGTTAACGATGTGCTTGCGGATCATCAAATTCCGCAGGAAACGCCTTGACACCCTGGGGCGCCGAGCCTAAAAAAGCGGCCTAATCCATCGCACATCCCTGGGGTTACAGCACAGTTCATGAGCGGTCTCGACGAACAGCACAAAGACGTACCTGACGGCGAGGAAGACACCGAGTTGGTGGTTGAAAGCGAGGGTGGTGATCTCGAAGAAGAGTATGCGGCGGACGAGCTTGGCGAAGATGAGCTGAGCGACTTCGACGACGTCGACGAAGACCTGAAAGTGGTCGACGAAGCGTTGAGTCACAAGGATCAGAACGCTCGCGCATTAGCGGTGCGCCGTGCTATCGAAGAGCGCCTGGAAGCCAAGCGCATGAGCAAAGATCTGGATTATCTGGATCTGGACCTGGACCCAGACGATTAACCGGCGTCACTCGCCGCCGCTTCGAGACCTGGTGTTGTTGGGGGGCGGGCACAGCCATGTGCAGGTGTTGCGCTCTCTGGGCATGCGGCCGCTCGACGGCGTTCGGGTCACCGTGCTCAGCCGCGAGGCCTTCACTCCCTACTCGGGCATGTTGCCCGGTCACGTTGCCGGCTTCTATGGTTGGCGCGACATCCACATCGATCTCGGTCCTCTGGCGCGCTTCGCCGGCGCGCGGCTGATCTGTGCCGAGGCGATTGGCTTGGATGCCGACGCCGGCGCCATCCGTCTGCGCGATCATCCGGACATCCGCTACGACGTGTTGTCGTTGAATTCCGGGGCGGTTCCCGCCCGCCACGGCGACGTTGGCCTGGCGGTCAAACCCATTGGCAGCTTTCTCCCGCGCTGGCAGGAGGTCAAGGATCAGGCCTGCCCAGGCCAACGGCTCGCGCTGGTGGGCGGCGGGGCCGGCGGGGTGGAGTTGGCGCTGGCCATGCGCCGGGCGCTGCATCCGGAAGTGACGGTGACGCTGCTGACCGACACGCTGCTGCCTGGGCAGAATCAGGCGGCGGTGAAACGGCTGCGCCGGGCGCTGCTGACTGCGGGTGTGGCGGTGGAAGAGAACTTCCGGGTGGCGACCGCGGATCGTTGCGGTCAGCTGGCGGTGCTGGTTGCAGCAGACGGCCGGCGCCTGGGCGCGGAGCATCTTTTCTGGGTTACCGGCGTCGGCGCGCCGGAGTGGCTGCGCGCGGCGGGCCTTGCCTGCGACGACGCCGGGTTCGTGCGTGTCGACGGCTGCCTGCGTTCGATTTCCCATCCGCGCATCTTCGCCGCGGGCGACGTGGCGGCGTTGCAGGGGCAGCCGCGCCCGAAGGCCGGGGTGTTCGCGGTGCGTGAAGGCCCGGTGCTGACGGCGAACCTGCGTCGGGCGCTGCTTGGCGGGCGACTGCAGCGCTATCGCGCGCAGCGACGGTTCCTGACCATCATCGGTACCGGCGACGGTGGCGCGGTGGCGACCCGCGGTGGCTGGGCGGTCAGCGGGCGCTGGGTGTGGCGCTGGAAGGACTGGATCGACCGGCGCTTCATGGCGCGGTTCAGCCAGCTGCCGGAGATGGCGCCGGAGCCTTCGAACGTTCCTGAGGCGCTGCGCGCGGATGCGCCGGAAGTCATGCGCTGCGGCGGCTGCGGCGCGAAGCTCGGCGCCGATCCATTGCGCCGGGTGCTGGCGCGGCTGCCCGATCAGCGGGCTCTGGAGGCCCGTCACCAGGTAAAGCTCGGTATCGGCGACGATGCCGCGGTGCTGCAGGTGGACGGTGGCCGGCTGCTGCTCACCGTGGATGGCTTCCGCAGCATTGTCGATGACGCCTATCTGTTCGGGCGCATCACCGCCCACCACAGCCTCAACGACGTGCTCGCCATGGGCGGGCAGGGCATCGCGGCGCTGGCCCTGGCAACGGTGCCGGTGATGACCGAGGCGATGATGGAGGAGGAGCTCTATCTGCTGCTCAAGGGCGCCATGGACGTGCTCAACGATCATGGGGTGCCGCTGGTTGGCGGCCATTCCGCCGAGGGCGCCGAGCTCAGTCTGGCACTGTCCCTCACCGGCGTGGAGCAAGGGCAGGCGCTCACCAAGCAGGGCCTGCAACCCGGAGACGTGCTGGTGCTGACCAAGGCCCTGGGAACCGGCGCCGTGCTGGCGGGCGACATGCGCGGCCGCGCGCCTTCCGATCAGGTGGCGGCGGCGCTGGCGTCCATGGATCACTCCAACGCCCGGGCGCTGGAGGTGCTGCGGGCGCACGGCGTGCGCGCGCTCACCGACGTCACCGGTTTCGGTCTGCTCGGCCATCTGGGGGAGATGCTGCGCGCCTCCGGGGTGGGCGCCTGCGTCGACGTCGGCAGGGTGCCGCTGCTGCCGGGAGCCCGAGCGCTGGTGGAGGCTGGCATCGTCAGCTCGCTGCAGAGCAACAACGAGCGCGCCCTGAGCGATTTCGAACTGCTCGGTGGGTTGCCAGTCGAAGCGCGAGTGCGCCTGCTCGCCGATCCGCAGACCTCCGGCGGGCTGCTCGCCGGGGTGCCCGAGGGGCAGGCGGCCGCCTGCGTCGCCGCATTGCGGGCGGCCGGCTACGCGGTTGCCGCCCCGGTAGGCAAGGTGACGGCGGATGCCTGGCAGGTCAGGGTGCCGTGAGCCAGTCGGCGAGCGGGCCTGGCGCCGTGGCCACCGTGGTGGTGGTGACCGATCCCATGTGCTCGTGGTGCTGGGGCATGGCGGCGGCGGTTGAGCAGGCGGCCGCGCAGCTCGCGCACCGGGTGCGTTTCGACATCCTGCTCGGCGGCATCAACACCCACGGCACCCAACCCGTAGGCGATTACGGCCGGCGTTACCTGATGCACGTGTGGCGCGAGGTTCAGGCCACCACCGGGCAGCCGTTCGCCTTTACGGTGCCCGATGGTCTGATCTACAACAGCACCCTGCCATGTCTGGCGGTAGCCGCCGTGCGGCGCGCTATCGGCCGCCCTCCCTTCGGCTATCTGCACCGCTTGCAGCAGCTGCTGTTCGCCCAGGGCGTGAACGTCAACGATGCCGCTTTGCTGGCGGGTACCGCGGCGGAATTCGGTGTCGCCAGCGACGAGGTGCGGGCGGCATTCCGCGACCCTGGTCTGGCGCAGGCACTGCGGGCGGAATTCGCCGGCGCTCGCCGTTACGGCACCCATGCGCTGCCGAGCCTGCTGATCGAACGTGACGGCGAGCGGCGCCTGCTTGCCGGCGGCTACGCCGATGCGGCCACCGTGGCGGCTATGGTGCGGGCGCGGCTCGGCGATCCCGATCCTGATCGCGAAAGAAGCGGCTGATGACCGGTCGAAACCGGTCCATATCCACCAGAAACGAGTCGTGGCCCTGGATCGATGGCAGCCGGTGGAAGCTGACGTTGCCCATGCTGCCCTGGAGCCCGGTGGCCAACTCCTGCTGCTGTTCCACGGGAAACAGGATGTCCGATTCCACGCCGATCACCAGGGCGCGCTCGACCTCGATGCGCTCGAAGCCGGCCTCGAGGCTGCCGCCGTGGTCGGCCAGGTCGAACAGGTCCATGGCGCGCGACAGGTACAGATAGCAGTTGGCATCGAACGCGCCGACGAACTTCTGCGCGTGAGCTTCCAGATACGATTCCACTTCGAAATCCAGACCGAACGGGTCGCCGTTGCCGCCGCGGTCCAACGCGCGCTCGCGGCCGAAACGCTCGGCCCACTCATCCGCGGAGCGATACGAAATCATCCCCAGTTTCCGCGCCAGCTGCATCCCGGTGACCGGGCCGGCGGGTTGCAGATAGTCGCCGCCATTCCACGCCGGGTCTTTGCGGATGATCTCCCGCTGCAGCGAGCGAATGGCGATGGAGAACGGCAGGCTGCGGGCGGCCGACGAGATGCTCACCAGTGCCCGTGCCCGCTTGGGGTGCTGCAGGGCAAAAGCGAGCGCCGTCATCCCGCCCATGGAGGCCCCGAGCACGGCATGCAGACGCGCGACGCCCAGGTGATCGAGTACCGCAGCGCCGCCGTCGGCGATGTCCTCCACGTGCAGCACCGGAAACGTCAATCGGTAGGGCTGCCCGGTATCGGGGTCGACGGAGGCGGGCCCCGTCGAGCCGAAGCAACTACCCAGGGAATTCACGCAAACCACGAAGAACCGTTGGGTGTCGATGGGTTTGCCGGGGCCGATCATGTCTTCCCACCAGCCGGTGCGCGGGTCTCCCGGCGAAGACGCGGCATGGGCTGACGGTGACAGGCCGGTGAAGATGAGCACACCGTTGTCCCGCGCCGGTGAGAGCTTGCCCCAGGTTTCGTAAGCGAAGGTGGGACGGGTCAGCGAGCCCTCCATCATGGAAAACGAACCATCCAGGGTAACGAGCCGGGTTGTGGGCATGGGGCAGGACGCCTGAGGGCCGAAGCGGTGGAGGGGCAGTCTAACCGGAACCGCCGGGACGATGAATCCCTGGTTGGCATGGCGGCTGGGTTCGGGCAATCTTCAGCGCCATGAATGCCTTCACACCTTCGGTCGCCACCGCCCGACCTCTGACCGCACCGCTATTGCTGTTGCTCGGTCTGGTGGCGGTCGGCGTCACGCTGATGGGGCTGTCCGCCGTGCTGGGCGGTGCGACCATCAGCCCGCTGGCGGACCCGATGGGCTGGCTCGCCGGCTTGGATGCCGATTCCCTCGCGGATACTGCCGAGGTGGTGGCGGCGGTGCTGGCCGTGGCGGTGACCGTGGTCGCGATCGTCGTCGATCTGGCGGCCAATCGCTACAGCCACGAGATCACCCGGCTGTTTCTGCGCGAGCCGGTGAACATCATCGTGCTCGGTCTGTTTGCCATCACCACGTTGATGCTGATCTGGGTGGCGACCATGCTGGGCGAGTCTGCCCCTGACGCCTTGGTTCCGAACGCCGGTTTCGCGCTCGCCTTGGGGCTGGTCACGCTATGTTTGCTGCTGCTGATTCCTTACGTCTTCTTCGTGTTCGCCTTTCTGTCGCCCATCAGCGTCATCGGCCGCATCTGCAGAGACGCCTACAAGGTCATCCTGCGGGCGCGGCACGGCAACCTGCCGCGCAGTCAGGCGCGGGTGGAGGAGGCCATCGACGAACTGCAGGACGTGGCGCGCAGCGCCATCAGCCAGGGTGATCGCGGCATCGCCATGGCCGGCGTCGACACCCTGGCGGGGCTCGTGAGCGATTACGTGCGCATCCGCCATCGCCTGCCCGAGGGGTGGTTCGCCATCACCGCAAAAGTTGCCGCCGATGCCGACTTCATTGCGCTGTCGCCGGAGACCATGGAAGAGGTCGAAAGCCAGGGAATCTGGGTGGAGCGCAAGGTGTTCCGGCGTTATCTGTCGCTGATGGGCCAATGCGCCGTTCACCAGCGCGACGTCGCGAACCTGATCGGCATCAATACTCAGCGAATTGCCTGTGAGTTCGGGGCCGGCCACCCTCATCTGCTGGAGTTGTGCGTGCGCTCGTTCAACAGCTACCTGCGCACCACCATCAACCTCAAGGATCCCCGCACCGCATACTTTCTCATGAACCAGTACCGCATCATCGCCGAGCGCATGCTGGCAGACGGCAAGCAGGGCGTTGCCGTGAAGATCGCAGGCTATCTGAGTTTCTACGGCCAGTGGGCGCACACCATGGGGATCTCCTTTCTGTTGGAGACCGCCGCCTACGACATCATGCAGCTGATCGAGTACGCGCTGGAGCATCAGCCCGATGCGGTCGACCCATTGCTGACCTGCCTGCTGGAACTCGACCAGGTGATCAAGGAAGAGAGCCAGGAGCAGAGTCTGCTGGGGGTGCGCCGCTGCCAGATGCAACTGGCCACGCGGTTTCTCGCCCACGGCGATGAGGCGCGCGCGCAACGGATCGTCGACGACCTGCGAACCGAGCGTCTGGAGCGCCTCGAACGTCTGCGAGACGGCCTGCTGAGCGATGAGCGGGCGCAATTCTGGGAGCTTTCGGATCGGGGAGTGAACTTCTCCTACCTGGATCCCGAGCGCCGGCCGTATCTGGAGCCGCTGTTTCAGCGCCTGCGGGAGCCAACGCCCGCGCTCGTC
>JBLRXD010000065.1:0-17331 GCA_047920935.1 Pseudomonadales bacterium
ATACGGCGGGCTGGATCATATCCCATGGCATGGCGTCGCCCAGGGCGCTCTCGCCGATGCGCTCCACATCGTACATCTCGGGGAACTCGATATCCGGAATCACGCCCTGATGCTGGGTGCTCTGCCCGGAGATGCGATAGAACTTGGCGGCGGTGACCTTCAGCTGACCCCGATTCAGCGGGATCAGCGTCTGCACCGTGCCTTTGCCGTAAGTCTGGCTGCCGATGATGACGCCGCGGCCGTAATCCTGGATGGCGCCGGCGAAGATCTCCGAAGCAGACGCCGACAAGCGGTTTACCAGCACGGCCAGCGGGCCGTCCCAGGCCACGTTGTCGTCGGTGTCGGCATAGATGCTCGGCCGCCGATTCGCGGATTTGACCTGCACCGTAGGCCCGGATTTGATGAACAGCCCGGTCATGGCGTCTGCTTCCTGGAGCGAGCCGCCGCCGTTGTTGCGGAGGTCGATGACCAGCCCATCGATGCCTTCCTCGTCGAGCTCCTTGATCAGCCGCCGTACGTCCCGGGTGGTGCTCTTGTAGCTGGGGTCGCCCTGCTGAATCGCCTTGAAGTCGGCATAGAAGGTGGGCACCTCGATGATGCCGATACGGTGGGTCTCACCGTTGCGGTCCAGCGTCAGCAGCTTCTTCTTGGCGGCCTGCTCTTCGAGCTGCACCGCATCGCGGGTGATGGTGATCACCTTGGTGGTGGTGGCGTCGCTGGCGGTACGCGGAATCACTTCCAGCCGTACTACGGAATCTTTCGGGCCGCGAATCAGCTCGACCACGTCGTCGAGGCGCCAGCCCACCACGTCGATCAGGTGGCCGTTCTCACCCTGGCCGACGCTGATGATGCGGTCGGACGGCTTCAGCACTCCGGCCTTGTCGGCAGGGCCGGCAGGGACCAGTTCGACTACCGAGGTGTACTCGTCGTCGGTGCGCAGCACCGCGCCTATGCCCTCGAGGGACAGCGACATGTTGATGTTGAAGTTCTGCGACGTCCGCGGCGAAAAATACTGGGTATGGGGATCGTAGCTGGTGGCAAAGGCGTTCACGAACAACTGGAAGGCGTCTTCGCTCTTGCTCTGCAGCGTCTGATTGAGCCGGTTCTTGTAGCGCTTGGTCAGCAGCTCTTCGATCTCCTCCATGGGCCGGTCGTTCAGCCGCATGGTCAGCACCGCCGCCTTGAGGCGGTTGCGCCACATGCGATCTGCGGCCTCGGCATCTGCGGGCCAGGGGGCCTGCTCGCGATCGATCTCCAACTGCTCGTCGGTGTCGAAATCCATATCGCCGAGACCGGCTTCGATCTGGGCGATGAGGAAGCTCAGGCGCTCGGTCAGCCGCTGCTGAAAGCGGTTGAAGATGTGGAACGCCGGGTCGAGGTTGCCACGGATCAGCGCGTCGTCGAGCTTGTAGCGATACTGTTCCAGTTCCTCGATGTCGGCGGCGAGAAAATAGGCGCGCCCGCCGTCGAGCATCTTCAGGTAGTTGTCGAAGATCTGGCTGGACAGGTCGTCGTCCAGCTTCTTGCTGATGAAGTGGTTGTGGCGCAACTGCTCGACCACCGTCAGCAGCGTCCGCGGATGCACGTCGAGCGGCTCGAGCGGCGTCAGCTGCGGTGCTTGCGCCAGCGGCCGTTGCTGCTCGAGCGGTTGCTCCTGCACGGCGGTGGCAGTCCCGGTGGCAGTGCCCTGCTCGGTGGCAATGCCCTGGATGCTCCAGGACGCGGTTGCCGCCGCCAGGGCGACTACGAGCAGTCGCGCGAGCAGGGAGCGGCCGAGGAGGCTCCGCCCCAGGAAGGACCTGCTGCCGGCGCTGGCGGAGGATGCGGGAGGTCTGCTCGATTTGATGCTCATGCGGTGTCTTTTTCGCCTTTGCTGGGTGCTTTGTGCGCGATCCTGTAGCCCTTACTTGTCCGACTGAGTTGTGGTTATATGCCCGCTGTTCCCGGCGGGCGGGGCTCAAACCAGCGGCACTGGGCCGTCGGTGGCGAGATGAGGCCGAGATTTTCACATCGAGGCCGCTGACTCTGCCTTTAAGGCCACTGACTCTGCCGTTCGCAGTCGACCTAGTATGAGATTGCGACCGCTGGCCGAGGTTCCCTTACCGGTGGCGACAAAAGCCGAGAGTATTGTTGAGTATGTTAAGTGCAACCGCGCTCGACCGAGGCTAGTCCAATACCCATCAAGCCACTGTGTTCAGAATGTAACCCGGTGTTTGCGTTCGCGGCAACCGGCACCAAGGAGCTCTATATGTTATTTGTGAGAAACCTTCTCTGTTCCGCCCCGATCAAGGGCTCGGCCGCGCGCCCTGGTCTGCTCGGCCTGGCCGCGGCAGGCGTGCTGGCCGTGACCCTGGCCGGCTGCGACGGCGCCGGCAACGACGGAGCCGTCGCGGAGGCCGAGTTGGAGACGGACGCGGCCAAGGCCAGCTACAGTCTGGGCTACCGTTTCGCCGACAACGTTCAGCGTAATTTCGAAGACGAGATCGACAACGACGCCTTCGTGCGCGGGGTGCGTGACAATCTGGCGGGCGAGGAAGCGCTGATCGGCGAGGAGGAAGCCGAGCGAGTGCTGACCGGCATGATGGAAGCGCGCCAGGCGGCGATGGCCGGTGAGGCCGTTCGCAACCTCGAGCGCGGTCTCGAGTTCCTCGCGGAGAACTCGCTGCGGGAGGAGGTGGTAGCCCTGGAGTCGGGGTTGCAGTACGAGGTGCTCGAGCAGGCCGAGGGGGCGAGCCCCGACGCCAACGATGTGGTTACCACTCATTACGAGGGGCGGCTCATCGACGGCACCGTGTTCGACAGCTCCTACGAGCGCGGCGAGCCGGCCACCTTCCCTCTGGATCGCGTGATCCCCGGTTGGACCGAAGGTTTGCAGCTGATGTCCGAAGGCGAGAAGTTCCGTCTCTACGTGCCGCCGCATCTGGCATACGGCGAGCGGGTCGCAGGCAACATTCCGCCGAATTCGACGCTGATCTTCGATGTGGAACTGCTCGCCATTGAGTCGGATGATGCCGGTGCCGGAGCGCCGTAAACCCAGCGAGCCGCCGAACCGGATCGTCCGCAGCAGCGCCGGCAGGCGGCTGGGGCGGACGATCGTGCTGGGGGCTATCGTGGTGTTCCTGGCTATCCTCTGGCTCGCCGATCAGCTGGGCCTCGACCGGGATGAGCTGCTGGGCTACGCGCTGACCAGCCTGATGCTGGTGGGTGTTCTGGTGGTGCTAGCCGTGGCCGGCGCGGTGCTGTTGCGCCTGCTCAAGCGGTTGTTTCGCTGATTCCCCCGGCAGTTAAGGCAGATCGGCAAGAAAACGATCCATGCGCGGCGCGTAGTAGTTGTCGTAATTCAGCGAGAACGCGATGGCTTTCGCCTGGCCGACGATACGCTCGCGCGGCACGAAACCGATGGCGCGGGAGTCGCGGCTGTTGTCGCGGTTGTCCCCCAGCATCAGGTAGTGCCCTGGCGGTACCCGAGTGGTGCGGAACGAGCTGACGAAGCTTCCCAGAGCGTCATCGCGCAGCATCACGTTGCGGCGGCTGCCGAGGATGTCTTCCTGGTACAGGCGGTAGCTTGCCGCCGTGGGTATCGGGGCGTGCTGCTCGGGGACGGGGGAGTAGGTGGCGGTGGCCCCGTTGATGATCAGCTGGTTGTTGCGCATGGAGACCTCGTCTCCGGGTACGGCAACGATGCGTTTGACCAGCAGCCGATCGTCTTCCGGTGACGTGAACGTCACCACGTCGCCCCGTTGCGGCGAACCCCAGGAAGCGATCCGCCGCAGCGTGAAAGGCACCCGCAGATCGTAGGCCAGCTTGTCCACGACGATGCGATCGCCTACCAGAATCGACGGCAGCATGGATCCGGACGGCACCTGGTTCCAGTCGGCGACCGCGGAGCGAAACACCACCATCACCACCACGAAGGCGACGAAACCGCGCCACTCGCGCCACATCCGCCAGGATCTGGAAGGTTCCACGGCGCGGGCTATCCCTGGGATTGCTCGAAGCGGGCGCGCTGCTCGGCGCTCGCCTCCGGCTGGTGGCGCTGCTTCCACTCGCTGTAGGGCATGCCGTAGATGCGCTCGCGGACGGCTTCGTAATCCAGAGACTCGCCGGCTTGCTCGCCGGCGGCCACATACCATTTCGACAGGCAGTTGCGACAGAAGCCCGCCAGGTTCATGAGGTCGATGTTCTGCACGTCCTTGCGGGCGTCGAGATGCTCCACCAGTCTGCGGAACACCGCCGCTTCGATCTCGGTGCGTCGAATCTCGTCGAGGTCTTCGGGCTTCATCGATTCTGCTCCTGTTTGCTTGCAGTCAATGGTAACCAATTGCCACCGTGAGAGAGCCAACAGCAAGTGTCGACAGCTGTCGACAACAAATGTCGATCCACTGCGGCAGGCTCAGGCGCTCTCGCTGCTGCCCGCTCGAGCGGGCTGGGAGGCGCCGACGTGGCGTTGACCGCGCGCTGCCGCCAGTTGCTCCTGGCGGCGGCGCTCGCGGAAGCCCTGGCGCTGGGCTTCCGAGTGCGCATGGATGCAGTGTGGGCAGCTCACCCCGGTGACGTAATCGGATGACGCCAGATCGTCGCGCGACAGTGGCTGTCGGCAGGCGTAGCACTGCTCGAACGAGCCTTCGTCCAGGTCGACGTTCACCGAAACCCGCTGGTCGAAGACGAAGCACTCGCCCTGCCAGCGGCTCTGATCCGGCGGCACCGTCTCCAGATAGCTGAGAATGCCACCGTCCAGCTGATAGACGGCCTCGAAACCCTGCTCGAGCATCCACGCCGAGGCCTTCTCGCAGCGGATGCCTCCGGTGCAGAACATGGCGACCTTGCGGTGACGGCCGGGGTCGAGCTGAGCCCGCACATAGTCGGGAAACTGGCGGAACGACCGGGTGCCGGGGTCTCGAGCCCCGGGGAAGGTGCCGATGCCGATTTCGTAACCGTTGCGGGTGTCGAGCACCACCACCTCGGGGTCGTCCAGCAACTCGTTCCAACGCCGGGCGTCTACGTGCTCTCCGGTGCGCTCGCCGGGGGCGACGTGGGGTTGATCGAGACGCACGATCTCGGCCTTGATGCGCACCTTAAGGCGATAGAACACCGGGTTGTGGTCGTCGGCGGTGGAGAAGCGGAAACGCATAGGGGCGAACTCCGACCGAGCACAGAGCCCGGCACGGAAGCGTTGCAGGCCGGCGTCGCTGCCGGCCAGGGTGGCGTTTATGCCTTCGTTTGCCAGCAGAATGGTGCCTTTGAGGTCGCAGCGCTCGGTCTGGGCCTGCAAGTCCCCGCGCAGCTCGTCCAGATCGTCCAGCCGCACGAAACGGTAGAAGGTCATGACGGCGGGCATCAGGCGCCCCCGCTTTCGGCAGCCGATGGCGCCGAAGGGTTCTGCCGCGCCTTGCCGCCCAGGCATGGCGGTGACATGGGCGCCTGCCCGAACCGCTGCCGCCACTCGGCGCCGCTGTAGGTGTGCAGGGCCAGAGCGTGCACCGGGCCGGCCAGCTCTTCGGCCAGGGCCGCGTTCACCAGACGGTGTCGGGCCAGCAGCCGCTGGCCGGCGAACTCCTCGGTCACCAGCACCACCTTGAAGTGGCTCTCGGAGCCTGCGGGTACGTTGTGGCCGCCACTTTCGTTGACCACCTCCAGGTGGTCGAGGGCGAAACGTTCGGCAAGCTTGCGCTCTATCGTGTCCTGCACGGTCATGGGTCGTCTCTCATGCTCAGGCGGTTGTCCGGGCTCGGCGGCCGCTCCAGCAACGGCGCGAGGTGGGGCCAGACCGTGTCCAGCAGCAGTTCCTGGGCTATGGCTTTCGGATGGATGCCGTCGGCCTGCATCAACTCGGGCAACAGCGCCACCTGTTCCAGCAGGAACGGCACCAGAGGCACCCGGTGCTCGCGGGCGACCTCATGGAACACCTCGGCGAACGCCCGGGTGTAGCGCGGCCCGTAGTTGGGGGGGATCTGCATGCCCACCAGCAGCACCTGACCGCCGGCGTCCAGCGCCAGGTCGACCATGCTGCTCAAGTTGGCGCGGATGTTCTCGATAGGGTAGCCGCGCAGCGCATCGTTGCCGCCCAGTTCGATGATCACCACGTCTGGATCGTGCGCCTCCAGGGCGCCCGGCAAACGCGCCAGGCCGCCACCGGTGGTCTCGCCGCTGATGCTGGCGTTGACCACCCGCCAGGGCTCCGGGTCGCTGGCCAGACGCGCCTCCAGCAGGCTCACCCAGGTCTGCTCACGTTGAATACCGTAACCGGCGCTGATACTGTCCCCCAGCACCAGAATTGTCGGCCCGGCGCTGGCCAGCGCCAACGGGACGGTGCCCAGACTGATCAGCAACGTTAGCACCGCCGTGCCGAGCCGCGCACGGCTGCGGTTCTTTTGGCTCCGAAGCGTCACAGGCCGGAGCATGACGAGCCGGAGCATCACCAGCCGGAGCGTGACAAACTGTATGAGCCAAGTGGTCATTCGAGCCCAGGGTGTAGATAAAGTGGTGCCGACTGCCGAAGGGCAGCTCGTTATCTTGGATGGCATAGAGCTGGAAATCAACGCGGGCGAGTCGGTGGCCATCGTCGGCGCATCCGGATCCGGAAAGACCACCCTGCTCGGCATTCTCGCCGGGCTCGACCTGCCCAGCGCGGGTGTCGTGACCCTGGTCGGGCGCGAACTCACCAGCCTCGACGAAGAGCAGCGGGCCAGGGTGCGCGGTGAGGAAGTGGGCTTCGTATTCCAGACCTTTCAACTGCTGTCGAGCCTGACCGCGCTGGAGAACGTCATGCTGCCTGCCGAGTTGCACGGCGAGCGCGACGCCGGCGACCAGGCCAGGCAATTGCTCGAGAAGGTGGGCCTGGGGCAGCGGCTGGGTCACTATCCGCGTCAGCTTTCGGGTGGCGAGCAGCAGCGGGTAGCCATCGCCAGGGCTTTCGCTTCCCGGCCCAACGTGCTGTTCGCCGATGAGCCTACCGGCAATCTCGACACCGCGACCGGCGGGCGAATCATCGATCTGCTGTTCGATCTCAACGCCGAGTTCTCCACCACGCTGGTGCTGGTAACCCACGACGATCGTCTCGCCGCCCGCTGTCAGCGAGTGGTGGTCATCGACGGCGGCAGGATCGTCTCGTGAGGCCGGGGCTGGTACTGCGGCTGGCCTGGCGCGACTGGCGCAGCGGCGAGCTCGGCCTGCTGTTGGCGGCGTTGCTGGTGGCGGTGGGCAGCGTCACCGCGGTGAGCCTGCTGGTGGATCGATTGCAGCAGGCGCTGCTGTCCGAGTCCGCCGAGTTCCTCGGCGCCGACCGCTACATCGGCAGCAGTCAGCAGATTCCGGACGAGTTCCGCCGCCGCGCGGTGGAGCGCGGGTTGGATGTCTCCGACACGCTGTCGTTCCCTTCCATGGTGTTCGCCAGCGACGAGCGGAACCAACTGGTGGCGGTAAAGGCAGCGGCGCCGGGCTACCCGCTGCGCGGCACGCTGGTGGTCGCGGACGAGCCGTTCGGCCGCGGCAGGCCCACCGACGCCTTGCCGGAGCCCGGCGAGGTGTGGCTCGATTCGCGGCTGTTCCCGGCGCTCGGAGTAGCGATCGGCGACCAGGTCGAGGTCGGCATGGCTCCGCTCACCGTGGGTGGCGTGCTGGTGTCGGAGCCGGATCGTGGCGGCAGCATGTTCGATCTCGGGCCGAGGCTGTTGATGCGGATGGACGACGTGCTGCGCACCGAAGTGGTGCAGCCTGGTAGCCGACTGTCGTATCGGCTGTTGCTGCGGGGCCCGGAGCGCAGCCTGGAGGCGCTACGCCAGGAGCTGCCGCTGGAACCCAACTATGCCTGGCGGGATATTCGCGACGGTAGCCAGGCCATCGGTGCCGCCCTGGATCGAGCCGAGAGCTTCCTGCTGCTGGGCGGGTTGCTGGGCGTGCTGCTGGCGGGGGTGGCCGTGGCCTTGTCGGCGCATCGTTACGCGCGTCGCCACTACGATCACGTGGCGATCCTCAAAACCCTGGGGGCGACCCCGGCGCAGATTCTGCGGGGTTTCCTGCTGTTGCTCATCGTGGTCGGCCTGGTGGCCGTGGCGTTCGGGCTGGTGCTCGGCACAGGCCTGCATCTGGCCATCGTGGCGGTGCTCGGCAGTGTGGTTCCGGTGAGCTTGCCATGGCCTTCTTATCGACCCTTTGCGCTGGGCGCAGCTACCGGCCTGATCTGCGCCGTGGCGTTCGCCCTGCCGCCGCTGCTGCATCTGTACCGCATTTCGCCCATGCGCGTGATCCGCCGCGACCTGGGATTGGCGCCGGCATCGCAGATTCTCAGTTACGCGGCCGCTGGCGTGGGCAGCCTGGGGCTGCTGATCTGGTACAGCGGCAGCCTCTGGCTCACTTTCTGGGCGCTGGTGAGCGGCGTGGCGGTGCTGGTGGTATTCGCGGCCCTGGCCCTGGCTCTGCTCCGCGGTGGGCGGGTGATCGGCATGCAGGCCGGCAGCGGTTGGCGGCTGGCGCTGGCCGGATTGCAGCGCCGCCGGCGGGAGAACGTGGGGCAGATTCTGATCTTCGGCCTTGCCATCATGCTGCTGCTGATTCTGGTGCTGCTGCGCACGGCGCTGCTGGACGAATGGCGCGAGCAGGTTCCGCAGGGCGCTCCCAACCACTTCCTGCTGAACGTGACGTCGGAGCAGGTGGACGAGCTCGCCAGCATGCTGGCGGAGGTCACCGACCAGCGCGGCGGGCTGTACCCCATGATCCGCGGGCGGGTGCTGCAGGTGGGCGACGTCGACGCCCAGGAGTGGGAGGCACAGCGACGTGGCCCGGACGTTGGCGATGGCCCGGGTCTGCGATCCGAGCGCAACCTCACTTGGATGGCGGAGTTGCCCGAAGACAATCGCGTGGTCAGCGGCCGCTGGTGGTCGGCGGACGACCCCCGGGCGCTGGTGTCGCTGGAGGCCGATTACGCCCGCAGCCTGGGGCTCGGGGTGGGCGACCGGCTGCGCTTCGACATTGCCGGCCAGGAGGTGGAAACGGAGGTGGCGAATCTGCGGCAGCTCAATTGGGAGAGCATGCGGCCGAATTTTTTCATCATCTTCTCGCCCGGAGTGCTCGAAGATTATCCTGCCACCTACATGACCAGCTTTTATCTGGACGGTTCCGAGCAGGGATTCCTCAACCGCTTGCTGTCCCGCTTCCCGACCGTCACGGTCATCGAGGTGGACGCCATCATCCGTCAGGTGCAGAGCATCATCGCGCGCGTGACCCAGGCCGTGGAGTTGGTTCTGGGTCTGGTAATCGGCGCCGGCTGTCTGGTGCTGATCGCCAGCATTCAGGCGAGTCGGGACGCGCGCATGCAGGAGCACGCCCTGGTGCGCACCCTCGGAGGCAGCCGCAAGCTCATCGCCGGCTCGCTGGCGGCGGAGTTCGCCGTGCTCGGTCTGTTCGCAGGTGTGGTGGCGGTGGTGGGGGCGGAGATCACCGTGGCCCTGCTGCAGCGGCAGATCTTCCAGATGGGCGTGAGTGTGCATCCGTGGTTGTGGTTGATAGGCCCGTTGATCGGCGCGTTGCTGATTCTGGTTGTGGGTATGCTCAGCACCAGAAAGCTGGTGTCGACACCGCCGATGCTGGTGTTGCGAGGCCTGGATTGATCCGCCTGGCGACTGCCCGACCTGTGTTTGCGCTACCTGTGTTTGCGCGACAGGGGTTTGCACATTGGGCCACGTCGACTAGGGT
The DNA here is from genome assembly GCA_047920935.1 of Pseudomonadales bacterium. Lineage (GTDB taxonomy): Bacteria > Pseudomonadota > Gammaproteobacteria > Pseudomonadales > Azotimanducaceae > UBA7803. The sequence goes on from JBLRXD010000065.1 coordinate 9,691, forward strand.
TGATACTGGACACACGACCTTGCATCCACCGCCTGGAATCATCCGCCCATGAGCACCTTGTCCCGCCTGGTCGGCCGCAGACGCCCCAAGGTCGGCAGTTCGGCAAGCACCGCCGGCCGCCGTGGCCGCAGGCCTGGGTGGGCGCTGGAGGGTATTGAGCAGCAGCTGTTCGATCACTCCCCGGTCGCGGTCGTGGTCACCGACCAGGACGACAGGATCCTTGCGGTGAACGACGCCTACACCCGCCTGACCGGTTACTCCCAGGAAGAGGCGCAGGGGCAGCACATCACCTTTAATCACCTCGCCCAGGACGAGGCCAGCGGTGCCGAAATGCGCGCCGATCTGGCCGAGAGCGGGCGCTGGGTGGGGGAGTTTCACCTGCGCAACCGCAATGGGGAATCCCTCGCTGACGCGGTGACGCGCATGGCGTTGCACGCCAGCAACGGCAAGTTGCTCGGCTACCTGACCGTTTCCACCGACCTGCAGGCGACGGATGACGGCCGCCGGGCCATGCTCTGGCAGGCGCATTACGACCCCCTGACCAAGCTGCCCAACCGCAACCTGTTCGAGCAACAGCTGAGCGAGCTGCTGTGCAACCAGCGCAGCGATCTGCAGGGCGCGCTGCTGAGCATCGACCTGGACCGTTTTCAGATGGTCAACGATTCGGTAGGGCCGTCGCGAGCCGATCAGCTGCTCACGGAGTTGGCCTACCGCCTCGCCATGTGCGTGGGCGAAACCCATACGCTGGCACGCCTGGCTGGCGATCACTTCGTGCTGTTGATGAGCGAAGTGCGTGACCGCGCCGAGGTGGAACAGCTCGGTCGCAGCATCCTCACCGCGATTCAGCAGCCGTTCCATGTGGAAGCGCGGGAGCTGTTCATCAGAGGCAGCGTCGGCGTGGCGCTGCTGCCGCAGCATGGCAGCGACACCGGAGAGCTGCTGCAGAAGGCGGATGCAGCCCGGATCCAGGCGAAACAGCAGGGCGGCAACAGCCTGGCCTTCTTCGACCCTGAAATGAACGCACGCGCCGAGCGCCGGCTCGAGCTCGAGTCGGCACTGCGCCGTGCGGTCGCAGGCGAGCAGCTGATGCTGTACTACCAGCCGGTGGTGGACGTGAAGCGCAGCGTCATCAGCAGCGCCGAGGCGTTGCTTCGCTGGCAGCACCCGGAGCTGGGTCTGGTGTCGCCGGCCGAGTTCATACCGGTGGCCGAGGATATGGGGCTGATCGTCGAGATCGGCGAGTGGGTGGTGAAGGAATGCCGCCGGCAGCTGCATGACTGGCGCAGGCGCGGTGCCACCGACCTGCGGATTTCTCTCAACGTCAGTCCGGTGCAGCTGCGCCGCGAGCAGGACGTTCAGTCGTTGCTGGCGCTGCTGCAGGGGGAAGGCGACGACAACGGACTGATCCTCGAACTCACCGAAAGCGCGCTCATGGAGAACAGCGAACGGGTGCACCGATACCTCGAGCAGGCTCGCCGAGTGGGCAGCATGGTGGCCCTCGACGACTTCGGCACGGGCTTCTCTTCGTTGGGATATCTGCGTTATTTCGAGTTCGACGTGTTGAAGATCGACAAGAGCTTTATCGACGAGCTGGCGAACGCCCGGGATTACGGGCTGGTGGCCTCCATCGTCAGCATGGGCAGGATCCTCGGCATGCGCGTGGTGGCCGAAGGTGTAGAGACAGCCGATCAGGTCAAGCGCCTGCGGCAGATCGGCTGCGATTACGTACAGGGTTACTACTTTTCGCGCCCGCTGCCTGCCGAAGAGTTTTACTGCTTTCTACAGAACGGCATCCGTCAGGCAGGCTGAGCTGCGGCCTGGCTGTTGTGCCCCTTTACCCCTCGCCGAGATCGCTGGCGCGCAGCCGAACCTCTGCGCTGGCGATGGCATCGGCGGATTCCAGCACCTCGGTAAGCGCGATCTCGAAGCTCTGCACCAGGCCCAGCAGGTTCTTTCCAGTAGGCTCCACCAGGGCCAATTCCACAGTTTTGGAGGCCTCCCGCAAACGCTCGGCGCCGAAACTGCCAGCGACGCCGTGGAGGTTGTGGGCCAGGCGCTCGGCCTCCTGCAGGTTGCCGTCCTGCACCAGGCGGCGCATGCGGGTCCCGGCGTCGCCGTAGTAGCGCCCGAAATCGCCCATCAGCTTGATCATCAGCCGCACGTTGCCGTTGTGGCCCTTGATGGCGAGGCCGAGGTCGATGCCGGCGACGCGCTGCATGGGCAGGGCGTCCAGGCCCCAGGGGCTGGATTCAGCGGCCTGGTTCGTGATCGCCGTGGCGGCGGCTGGCGCAACCGCTGCGCCGTCGAGCAGCGCGGCATCCCGGGCGCCGGCCATTCCGGCGGTTGCAGCGGCCGTGGCGGGCGATGACAGCTGATCGGTGGCGCGGCGTCTCAATCCGGCAGCCACGGTTTCCGGCAACAGCCGAGTCATCACCCCCAGCAGTTCGTCGAAGTCGATGGGCTTGGTGACGTAGGCGTCGCAGCCGGCTTCCAGCGCGGCGGTTTTGCTGTTGCTCAGGGCATCCGCCGACACCGCGACGATGGGCAGCACCAGGCCTTGGGCGCGGAGAATGCGCGTTGCCTCCAGGCCATCGAGCATGGGCATGTGAATATCCATCAGCAGCGCGTCGTAGTGGTCGCTGGTAGCCTTGTCCACGGCCTCGCGGCCGTTGTGGGCGATCTCCACCGCGGCGCCGGCGCGCTGCAGGAACTCGGTGGCGAGTTGCTGGTTGATGGGGTTGTCTTCCGCGACCAGGATGCTACGGCCCTGCAGAATGGCGTTGTTGCGTTCGATTCTTGCCGGCAGGCGCGCCACGCTCGTCTGCCCTGCGGCCAGCTTCAGCTTCACGGTGAAATGGAAGCAGCTGCCCTGGCCGAGCTCCGAGTCCACCCCGATGGCGCCGCCCATCACCTCCACCAGGCGGCGGCAGATGGTCAAGCCGAGCCCGGTGCCGCCGTAGCGCCGCGTGGTGGAAGACTCCGCCTGCTCGAACGACTCGAACAACCGCTGCTGCTGCTCTTCGCTGATGCCGATGCCGGTGTCGGTGACGGTTACCTTCAGCGTTATCCACGGCGGCGCTGCAGCGTCCACCGCCAGCGCCAGGGTGATGCTGCCGGCTTCGGTGAACTTCACGGCGTTGCCCACCAGATTCACCAGCACCTGCTGCAGCCGCATGGCGTCGCCCAACAGCACCCCGTCGACGGGAAACTGGGGGTGGTCGCCGGTGCGGTCGTCGATGCGAAACACCAGCATCCGCCGCCGCAGCTCGGTGCGAAACAGCCGTTCGACCGCGCCCAGCGCATCGCCCAGCTTGAACGGCCGTTCTTCCAGAGTCAGTTTCCCGGCTTCGATTTTCGAGAAGTCGAGAATGTCGTTGATCAGCGTCAGCAGGCTCTCCGCCGCATTGCGGATGGACGCCAGGTACTCGTGCTGCTTCCGATTCAGCGCGGTGTCCAGGGCCAGCTTCGAAAAGCCGATGATGGCGTTCATCGGGGTGCGAATCTCGTGGCTCATGTTGGCCAGGAAGGCGCTCTTCGCCTGGGTTGCCGCCTCGGCAATCTGCCGTTGTTTGTCGGCCTGCTCGCGTTCGATCCGTTCGGAGATGTCGATCAGGGATCCGTCGATGAATTCCCGGCCGTCGGAATCCTTGTTCAGACGCGCGGTGAGGGCCATCCAAAGGGTTCGTCCCTGCCGGCTTACCCCTTGGGCCTCGAAATCGCTGACCCGGCCCGTCTGCTCCAATTCGGTGAGAAACTCGCCGATGCGCTCCCGCGACAGGAACACCCGTTCGAGCAGCTCGCGGTACTCATCGAGCAGTTGTGCAACGTCGTCGAAACCGAGAATGCGCGCCAGCGTCGGGTTCGCGGACAGCAGCGTGCCGTGGGGGCTGATGCGGAACAGCCCCTCGATGGCATTGTCGTAGAGCGTGCGGTACTCGTCGCGGGTCGCCTGGAGATCCGCGTACAGTCGGGCGTTCTCGATGGAGATGGCCGCCTGGGATGCCAGCAGGGAGAGAACCTCGACCCGCTGGCGGGTGAAGACGTCGGTGAGCCAGCGATGCTCGACGTAAAGGATGCCCGAGATCTCGCCGCGGTGCAGAATCGGCAGGCACAGCACCGATAGCGGCTGGAGGCGTTTCACGTAAGGATCCTGGGTGAATACGTCTTCGAGGGTGGCGTCGCCCACCACCAGCGTTTCCTTGGTACGGGCCACGAACTGAATGATGCTTTCCGGCACCTCGTCGGACGCCTCCAGCGGCACGGCGGGTACCACGCGGTGGGTTGGGCCGCCGTCGACCGAAGCTACAGCTTCGACGTACAGCCGTCGATCGTGGGCCAGCAGCATGCAGGCCATCTGCGCCCCGGCATGCTCCAGGGCCAGCCGCAGCAGCTTGGTCAGTACCTGATCCAGCATCACCTCGCCGGAAATCGTCTGCGCCGCGCGCAGCACCGTGGTGGTGTCGAGAATGCGCTCGTTGAACTCTCCGGAGTTGAAGCTGGAGTTGCGGTTGTGGATGTCTCGCACCGTCAACTCGGCGAGGTCACCGACGCTGAGGGTGCTGGTTGCGCGCGGCTCGTAGCCGTCGTGGAGCAGCCCGTGAAATTCCCGATCGAGCTGGTTGGTCTTGGCCGCGGCTCCCCAGCGCAGGTAAGCCTCATAGGCGTTGCGGGCGAACAGCCGAGCGAAGTCGGTGCGGCCGCTACGGTCGCAGGCACGGGCCGCCAGTTCGTAAGCCAGAGCCTCGTCGTTGGCGAGCCCGGCCCGACGGGCGCACTCTGCCGCCCGTTCGTAAAGTTCCAGCGCTCGCGTCGACCGGCCACTCCGCCAGGCGAGCTCGGCCTGCAACAGCAGCAGCTTGGGTTCCACGTGGTTCGCGCCGCGGCGTTGCCAGCGCGCCAGCAGACGCAGATTGGCGCGCACCCTGGCGCGGCTTTTCAGCCTCGCCAGCGCGCTCGAGCTGTCCTCCTCCGAGTCGCTGATGCGGTCGCTGATGCGGTCGCTGATGCGGTCGCTGATGCGGAGGTGGACCATGGTCTCGGAAAATTTCAGCAAGGTGAGCAGCGCTGATCCGCTCAAATGGCGGCCGTAGCGGTTGGCCAGTGGCAGAATATTGCTGGCGCCCTGGAAGTCGTGGAACAGCACGGCGTAGTACAGCCGCAGCACGTAGATGACCCCGTGGGCCGCCACGTCGTCGCTGTTGTAGACGGTCAGACTGTCGCCCTGCTCGGTGTCGGAGTCCGTGTGCGTCTGGCCCACCAGGCTGTTGACGATCTGCAGCACGAAGCGCGAGATGTTGATGCCGGTGACGTGATGGTGATCGGCCAGCCTGGCGATGTGGCCTTGCAACGTCTGCTTCAGCGACCCGAGCTCGGTGCCTCGCACCATCGCATTGCCGGCATAGAAGGCGCTGGCGGCCGCGGCGAACTCGTAGTCCTGTCGCGCCATGCTGGTCGACAGGTTTTCGCTCAGGGTGTTGAGGGTCTGATCCAGCGGGCTGAACCATGGATCCACCAATCCGGCGAGCAGCGTGACGGCGCGTACCGAGAAGCTTTCGTCCGGGAATCGCGCCGCCAGCACCCGCGCTTCGTTGGCATAGCGACGCGCGGCGGCAGCGTCAGCGTCCACCAGGGCGACCACCGCCTGGGCAGCATGGGCGAATGCCACTTCGGCGCTGTAGCCGGAGCTGCGCGCCTGACGCTGCATCCACCTCACCAGACTGGGCAGTTGGGCGGACCCGCGGTGGTAGCCCACGTGCAGCAGGTAACCGTAGAGGCGGAACACCTGGTGCAGGTTGAGATCCTCCACCACCCGAATCGGTGTGGGCAGGCGGCGGTCCCAGCGGCGGGCAACGCGGCGGCCCCAGCGGGCAAGCAGCACGGCGATGCTGCTGGTCTCTGCCCCCGTGTCCGGGCGAATGGGTCGACCACCAAGGCGCGCCAGCGCGGCGGCTGCCAGCTGTTGGGCCTCGGCCAGTTCGTTCTGCACGGTGGCCGCGCGCACCCGCACCTCGTCGATGACGCTGCTGGTCGCCGGCGCTTCGCGAATCACCCGGTAGAGCTGCTGGAAATCGCCACAAAGGAACGCGGCTTCGGCGGCGCACTCGCTGAGTTCGAGCAGTGTGGCTTCGTCCACCTGGTCATCGGCTACCGCGAGGCCACTGCGGCAGTACTTGTAGGCTGCCGGGAACTGACCGTCAGCGAGTGCCGCCCGGGCCGCCAGCAGGTTGTGATGGGCGACGTCGGCGCGTTGTTGCGGTGGCGCCGCGACGAAATCCACTGCGGCATTGAGGTGGTCGGCGAGCTCGCGAATCCCCTTTCCCTGACGCCGGCGCAGCACCTTCAGGGTGTTGCCGATGGCTTGATGCAGCTCGGGCTTGCCAGCCTCGGGCAGAGTCGCATAGATCAGGGCGCGGACTCGCGGGTGGGCGAAGCTGAAGGTTTGTTTGGCATCGGGTTCGCCATCCGGCTCGACCGCATGCGCCAGGCCGGCGACGATTGCCGGCCGGAGCGCCGCCAGCAGCTCCTCGGAGCTGCATCCGAGCAGCGCCTGCAGCGTGGCGCAGCCGAAGGTGTCGCCGAGGGCCGAACCCCACTCGAGGGCCTGCCGGGTCAGCTCCGGCATCCCGGCCAACTGCTTGTTCAGGCGATCGACCGAGTTGTTGCTGAAGTAATGGCTGCGTACCTGGTCCAGATCCCAGCGCCACTCACCCTCGACGGCCGCATAAGAGATGAGTTGCGCGGCGTGCAGTTCGAACGTCAGTTCCAGCAGATGCCCGGGCAGGCCGTCGGTCTTGCCGTGCAGCTCGGCCGCCAACTCGCGCACCCGGGCCTCACCCAGCGACAGCATGTCCGCCAGCAGCGTGCGGACATCGGCCTTCTCCAGCGCCCCGAGCTGCACCTGAACCCGCTTGGTGGCAAGCCGGGGTTGCTCGAACAGCCGCGGGTCGGGGTGCTGCTGAGTGAACGCCAGCAACAGGTTGCGATGCTCGGCGGCGGTCTCCAGCAGGTGTTGCATGACCGCTTCCGACTGTCGGTCGACGTCTTCGACGATGACGCAGAGCGGCTGCGGATGCAGGGCGCGGAGCGTGTGCAGCAGGGCGATGTCGGGCGGTGTCGGCTGGCCTTGGAGATCGACGCCGTCCGCCAGCAGCGATCGCAATTCCGGCACGTGAACCGTGAGGCTGGCAATGGTCGCTGCCGGCAGCTGTTGCAGCCGTTCCAGCAGCTGCTGACCCGCAGGCTCCGGCATCGACATGAGCTGCCGGACCAGCAACCGCAGCAACTCGGGCCATAGTGGGGCGCCGTCCTGAAAGGGCGCGCTGGCGAGGCTGATGCGGGCGGTGAGCACGCTCTGCTCCCGGGCTTCCCGGAGCAGGGCGGCACACAAGGCGGTTTTGCCCGCAGCCGGTGCGCCGTTGATTTCCAACAGCACGCACTCACCGCAGATGGCGCGTTGCAGGGCGTTGCGCACATCCTCCAGTTGCTGCTGCCGGCCGTACAGCCGTTTCGGCAATGCCAGCTGCCCCGGCGTGTCGGTGCGGCCGAGCCGGAATGGAATCACGTTGGCGTGGTGCTGACCCTCGGCCAGGTCGTCGCGGGCCGCGGCGGCGCTCTGGTAGCGATCCTCCGGCTGCGTCGCCA
>JBLRXD010000066.1:0-17098 GCA_047920935.1 Pseudomonadales bacterium
TTGGTGCAGCCCCTTGATGGTGCTGTAACACATCACCAGCAACACCAGGCAGAATGGAAAACCAGCCGCCAGCGTCAGCGCCTGCAGCGATCCCAGACCACCGCCCAGCAGCAACGCGGCGGCAATTAATCCGGAGACGATGCACCAGAAGACCCGCTGACCGACCGGGGTGTCGATCTTGCCGCCGGCCGTAATGGTATCGATCACCAGAGAGCCGGAATCCATGGAGGTGATGAAAAACACCATGACCAGGCCGATGGCCACCAACGAGGTCAGCCCGGTCAAGGGCAACTGCTCGAGAAACCTGAACATCGCCAGCTCCGGCGCCCAGTTATTGATGGTGCTCGCCACGCCCTGATAGCCGTCGACCACGTACTGATCGATGGCCGAACCACCAAACACCGTCATCCACGCAATGCACACGAACGATGGAATCAACAGCGAGCACACCAGAAATTCACGTACCGTCCGGCCTCTCGAAACCCGCGCGATGAACATGCCGACGAACGGCGACCAGGCGATCCACCATGACCAGTAGAACGTGGTCCAGTCGTGCATGTAGTAGCCGTCATCGCGCCCGACCCAGACGCTCAGCGCCGGCAGATGCTTGACGTAGCCCACGGTATTGCTCGCCACCCGGGTCAGGATGTCGAGCGTCGGGCCGGCGCTCAGCACGAACAGGAACAGCAGCGCTGCCGCGGCAATGTTGATCTCGCTCAGCCGTTTGACGCCGCCATCGATGCCGCGCAACACCGACACCAGCGCCACCAGGGTGATGAAGCCGATCACCAGGAGTTGCGTCACCGGACCGTCAGGCAGGTTGAACAGATAGGCGATGCCGGCCGACGATTGCTCTGCCCCATAACCCAGGGAGGCAGCCAGACCGAACAAGGTCGCGAACACCGCCAGGATGTCGATGACGTGGCCGCTCCAGCCCCAGACGCGCTCACCCAGCAGCGGGTAGAAGGCCGACCGGATGGACAACGGCAGCCCGCGGTTGAAGCTGAAGAACGCCAGCGCGAGGCCGACGACGGCATAGATCGCCCAGGGATGCAGCGCCCAGTGCAGCATGGTGCCTGCCATGGCCAACTCGCGGCGATCCGGCGAATCGATGGATTCCGGGCCGAACGGCGGCGCCATGAAGTGATTCAGCGGCTCCAGCACGCCGTAAAACATGACGCCGATGCCCATGCCAGCGGCGAACAGCATGGCGAACCAGCTCAGGCGCGAGAAGTCGGGCTTCGCGTCCGCGCCGCCCAGCCGAATGCTACCCCACGGCGACAGCACGATGCCGACGCAGACCAGCACGAAAATGTTCGCGGAGGCCATGAACACCCAGTCGAAACGGGTGGTGAGCCAGGGCCGTAACGCGCCGAATCTGTCGGCAGCTTGCTCCGGGAAACTGAGCGTGAAGACTACGAACACCACCACCATCACCGCGGCGATGGCGAACACTGGATTGTGCACGTCGAGGCCGAAGCGGCGGACGTTGTCTTGCCCCACGCGATAGTCGCTGAGCGACATCACATCGGGGTCTGGCGCTCCCTGGGGCGCAGATGTGCTTTCAGCCATACGTTCTGTGGTGGAATATTTACGCGTGTAAATATATCACGCCCCGCTCGGGAGAGGGGGCCGCATGCCGTCACCGCGGCCGGACGCTTGCTCCCGCCGCCGACAGCTCGCGGCAGATGACCAGCGCCATGCCGTCGATGGACGCGAACTCGTCCGACAGCAGCTGCTCATCGGAGATGTTCGCCCCGTACTCGTCGCCGATGAAAGCGAGCAGCTCGGTCAGCCCCACGGAATCCACGAATCCCGCTTCGAACAGGTCGATGTTGCGGTCGAAGCCGGGGTCGGTGGGATCGACAGCGAACGCCGAGCGCACGAACTGCTCGAGTCGGTCGCCCACCGCTGATGCGTAGACCATCAAGTCGACGTTACCGGATATGGGCTGGATGTCGGCCACGTTGAACCTCCTGGTCTGCGAAAGGAATTGCCGAGCGGTAGTTACCGGCTCGGAGAAAGCGCCCGAGGGCCTTGTTATCGTGAACGCCGTGCAGCTCGGCGAAGCGTTGCCGCAGCCAGGCAGCATCGATACCCCGGTCCACCGCCGCGGAAAGCACGCCGCTTCCGGCGTGAGCGTCCCCGACCTGGGCGCGCGCCTTCTTGCGCGTGTAGACGTACTCGGGCAGCGCGTCGCCAAAGATGGCCCGGCACAGCTGCTGCTTGCGATCCTCCCGATCGAAGAACGGATCGGTCAGAGTCATGTAGGCATCCACCGCCACCGCGTAGGGCTGGATCAACGCCAGGCCGCGCGCGGCAAAAACGCCGATCTCGCGATGGGATGTCGCCACGCCCCGCACCAGACTCGCGCGCAGTGCGGCGCCGGACAGCCGCGGCAGGCCGTAATAAGTTCTGCCCCGATAGCTCTCGGGGTGGTAATCCGCCAGGAACTCGTTGGCGAGATCGCCGGTGAGCACAAGCCGGCCGCCGGCGCCGGCGCCGGCGACCTCAGGGGCCAGCTCATCGATGTGCGCCGCCAGTACCGCATTCACCAGTCCGGCATGGACGTTGAAATCGCGCCAATCGATCCCCTCCACCAGAACCGTATCCAGATGCCGAAACAGCTCATCCTCGGTAACGGTGACTGACCACAGCGGCAAACCCAGATCGCCGGCCAAACGCTCTGCGGTGCGTCGATCTTCGCTGCTCCGACCGTCCGGCCGGTCCAGGTCGAAGCTCACCGCGGTCAGGCTGCCGAAATGCGGCCGGGCAATGGCCGCGATCCCGGAGCTGTCCAGCCCACCGGAAAGACAGACGAACACCCGGTCGTGGGGATGGGCCGCGGCCACGGCCGCCAGATACTGATCCATGGCGGCGCGAATGCGCGCACCGGTCGTCTGGATATCCGCAGCCGCCTTGCTCACGCTGCGCCACGAATCCGGCACCAGCGACCAGGACTTGCGGCTCTGCTGGACCGGATTCAAATCCAGCACGCAGCCGGTTGGCGCGGCAGACACTGCGTCGAAGGGGATTCCCGCATCCACCAGCGTCCGTGGGGTGGTCGCAAACGTCGCCATCCCGGCGTCATCGTAACCCCAGAACAGCTTGTTGATGCCCAGCGGATCGCGCAGCACGCGCCAGTTACCCGCATCGTCGCGGGTTACCAGCGAAGCCGCGCCGCGCAGCCCGGGAGGCACCTGAACGGCAGGGCCCAGGTCACCGGCCGAGTACAGCCGCGACCCGTCCCAGGCGAAGGTGGGTTCCAGGGCGCCAAGGATGCGAATGCCCGTCATGACGGCAGCCGCTCCTCGTTGGCGGCCGCTGCACGGGAAGCCTGCGCGGAATCCTGCGGCCGGAGCCGCGCAAACACCGGTAACGCCCGGTCGAGCATGTCCGCGGATGCCGTCAGCGCCAGCCGAAAGTAGCCGCGGTGGTGAAACACCGGCGCCGGCAACACCAGCACCCCCTGGCGCGCCAGCAACTCCGTGAACTCCATGTCCCCATGGCCGTCCGGCGTGCGCACGTACATGAACAAGGTCGCATCCGCCGGGGCCACCGCGTAACCCTGGGTGGCGAGGGCCTCTCCAACCCGTGCACGCCACGCCTGCAGCCAGGAGAGATCGTGGCGCAGCTCGAGCAATTCCGGCAGGGCCTTCTGCATCAGCGCTGTGGGCGTCGCGAGGCCGAGTATGCGCATCCACTGGGTGACCTCGCCAGCCACGGCCTCGTGGCGCGGGCACTGCGGGCTGACGGCCAGATACCCGAGGCGCTGACCCTGAAGAAAATGGTACTTGCCGAACGAGTAGACCAGCATCGTGCGGTCGTAGTACGTGGCCGGACTGCAGAATTGCTCGGTAGTGACGAAGTCGCGATGCGTCTCATCGGCGATCAACGTCACCTGACAACCATGGCGCGCCGCTCCGGCGCCGATCGCGGCGGCCAATGCCGCCAGGGTCTGCGGCGCATAGTGGCGGCCCGAGGGATTGGCCGGCTGGCTGAGCAGCACCGCGCAGGTGCGCCCGGTGATCGCCGCGGCGACCGCATCGACGTCCAATCCGAGCCCGTCGGCCCGCAACGGCACCATCACCGGTACTCTGCCCGCCGCGCGCACGTACAGCGGGTAGTCGAGCCAACACGGCGTCGGAACGATCACCTCGTCGCCGGGCCGGCCGCAGGCATGCAGGCTGGCGTGCAGCGCCGCCATGGCGCCGGGCGTCAACACCACATCCCGATACCCGAAGCCCAGCCCATGGCTGACGCGCAGCGCATCGGCCACCGCGCGGCGCGCCAGCGTCTGGCCGCCGAAGGGCGTGTACTGCAGATCGAGCACCCGGGCGTCGTCCAGAGCGCTGCGGATGGCCGCCCGGGCGCTTTTCTGAACGCCGCCGTAGGGGTTTGCGTAACTGAAATCGCAAAGCCGGTCGCCGAGCCGCACCACCTTGCGTCTGATGGCCTCGACCCGCTCCAGCGGCGCGAGCAATGACAGCAGATCATCAGGAATCATTGGTACTTCCTTGGGTCGCCAGCGCGTCGTGCTTGCCGCTGGGGGTGCGCTCGAGGGCGTCGCGGAGTTCGAACCGGGCCGGTTGCATGTAGCGCGGCAGTTCCCGCGCAGCGAACGCCTGCAGCCGCTCGAGGTGCCCGCTCGGCCTCAGCACCACGTAGGCAACGATGCGCGAGCCACGCACGGGATCGGGCTCGGCCGTTACCACGGCCTCCAAGACCTCGCCGGAGCCGTAAAGCACGTCGACGACCTCGTCAGGGCTGACCCGATAGCCGAGGGTTTTGATCATGGTGTCCTGACGGCCGACGAAGTACAGGTCGCCGTCGGCGTCCTGGTACATGAAGTCCCCCGAGAACACCACGCGCTCCGCGTCTGGGGCGCCGGAAGGACGCAGCGGATGCGGACGGAACCGGCGCCGCGTGGCCTCGGGGTCGTTCCAGTAGCCCATGGCTACCGTGGGGCCGCGATGCACGAGCTGCCCGATCTCGCCGACGGCGCAGCGTTCCAGCTGGTCGTTGAGCAGCAGCACCTCCGCGCCGGGAATCGCTCGACCGATCGAGCCCGGCTTGACATCCACCCGATCGGCCGCCAGATAACAGCTGCGGAAGGCTTCGGTGAGGCCGTACATCAGCACCAGGTCGGCGTCGGGGTGGCAGCGGCGCAGGGTGCGCACCGCCTCTTTCGGTAGATGCCCGCCGGTGTTGGTCATCGTTCGCAAGGCCGGCAACGGGCGCGAGACGAAGTCGTCGACGCCCAGAAGCTGCAGCCACAGCGGTGGCACGGCGGCCAGCACGGTGATCCTCTCGTCCCGCAGGGTGCGCACCACACGCTGCGGCACCGGAGACCGCTCGATCACCAGGCTGGCTCCCGTCGCCACGCTGCACAGCAGCTGGTTGAGCCCGTAGTCGAAACTGAACGGCAGCAGGCTGGCGATCCGGTCATCCGCGGTGATGCCCAGGTACTCGACCACCGAGCGAGCCCCCGCCCACAGGTTTCCGTGGGACAGGGTTACCCCTTTCGGCATGCCGGTGGACCCGGAGGTGAAGATGATCTGAGCGACGTCGCCGGCGACCCGGCGCACCGGCGTCCAGCCAGCCGCCGCGGGCACGTCGCCCAGGCTCAGCAGCGGCGTGTCGACCGCCAGTGGCGCCACCCGCTGCAGCATGTCTTCCGAAATCAGCAGCACCCGGGCGTCGACGTGATCGACGATGTAGCGCACCTGGCGCGGCCGCAAGGCCTCGTTGACCACCACGGCCACGGCCCCTGCGGCGAGTACGCCAAACCAGGCAGCCGCCGCATCGGCGTCGCGTCGCAGACAGATGCCCACCCGATCCCCGGGCCCGACCCCGGCGCCGGCAAGAGCGGCAGCGATGGCGCCGGCCCGCCCCAACAGACGCCCGTAATCGACCACCTCGCCACCATCCACCACGGCGGGCGCGCAAGCGGCCCACGACGCGGTCTGCACCAGCATCTGCGAGGCATTCCCGCAAGCGGGCAGCATGGTGGTCTCCGAACGCGGTGGCGGCGTCATCAGCGAAACCCCTCGAGGTGATGGCCCATCCACCACTCCCCGTCCAGCCGGCTCAACAGCGCCCGCCCCTGGAACACCGCGGCGATCGCTTGTGGGTGACGCTGCGAATGCACCAACGCCGGATGGGTCTGGCGCAACAGGTACCGCGGCTGGCGCACCGCGTGGAACAGATGCGGCTCGAGCCGCCCCTGGATGGCGGCGGCGCCGCTGACCTGTGCGTGGTGGAGCAAGTGGCCGAGAACCGCATCGACGTCCGCCGGGGCGGCGGCCACCTGCAGCGCCTGGGCGATCTGCTCGCCGGGATTGCCCGGGGCTCGGGGCAGATAGGCGACGTACCAACCCAGCGGACGGCCGTCGGCCGCGGTGACCAGACGCTTGGCCAGCTCACCTCGGGACGTCACTGCAGCCACCTCGCCAAACAGCCAGTGCAAGTAACCACGATCGTAGGCCGGATACAGCGTGTGGCCGCGGGCGATGCCAGGCAGCAACTCGAGCAACGCCCCGCAGCTGAGTTCTTCGCTGCGGGTGTCCGGCTGCGGCGCCCGCAGCCGTTCGCCGCCAAGCCGCGCCAGCACCGCCTCGGCGGGACGGCCGGCCACTTTGCTCAACGTTCGCCACGCGGCCCGGTCCTGCAAGCCGAACAGCGCGCCGCCGGCCGCCCACGGGCGGAAGATCCGCGTCCAGGAGAGCGAGGCGAGCCACACGGTCTGCCCCTTGAGCCGCTCCCACATGCGCGCCACCGCCATGCTGGCACCGTCGGTGATGGTCAGTTCCTGAGGTCCCGCCAGATACTTGCGCAGCAGCAGAGCGCCCCCACCGCGCTTCTGCAAGGCCTGCGAAGACACGAACTGGCCCGCGCAGCCCATGCGGATTTCCGCGCCATCGAGCACCAGACGCCGCACGTGAGAGCCGATGAAGGCGGCGATGCCGCTGCGGTCTTCATACACCAGGGACGGCACCTCCGGATCGACCCACGGATGATCGAACAGCGTTCGCTCGAAATACCCCAGCAACCCCGGCGGCGGCGTGCTGGCGCCCGAACGCATGACCTGCTCGTACAGGCGCACGACCTGCGGCAGGTCGTCCCGGGTACACGCTCGTACCCCACTCACCCGATCGCTTCCCAAACTCGCAATTCAGCCATCTGCACTCGCCAATGTCCCATCAACCGTTACCCGCAAAACGATTGACTGCAAAAAATTTGCCAGAAACGCACCAGCAGCACGCCACCAGCCACTGCCGCATCGGCCGCGGCAGCGGCCGCGACTTCGGCGCAAGAGACAAGCAAACCTTACGCCCGCCGCTGCACCCCGCGGCAAGACGGCAGCTGCTGCTTCTTCTATCATCGGCAGGAAAGATCGGCAGCAAACTGCACCGTTGGGGAACCGCCACATGAGCGTTATCAATTCCGCAGAACGGCCGTGAGCGCGCCAGAGCCGCTGCTGCGGCAACTGTCGATAACGGCGCTGTGGTTGCTGATCGTGAACGGCATGGTCGGCGCCGGGATTTTCGGCCTGCCCGCAGAGGCCGCGCGTATCGCCGGCGCCTTCAGCCCCTGGGTCTTCGTGATATGCGCGGCACTGATGCTGCCGATCATCCTCTGCTTCGCCCAGTTGGCGAGCCACTTCCGCGGCACCGGCGGCCCGATGCTGTACGCGGCCACCGCGTTCGGCCCCATGGTGGGATTCCAGGCCGGTTGGGCGTTCTATGTCGCCCGTCTCACCGCATTCGCCGCCAACCTCAACCTGCTGGTGGTCACCCTGGGGTACTTCTGGCCGCTGGCGGTGGAAGGGCCGATGCGCATCACGCTGTTGTTCGTGACCTGTGCCATGTTCACGCTGATCAACGTCACCGGGGCGAAAACCGCCATCGGCTGGCTGGGGGCGCTCACCGTGCTCAAATTCCTGCCGCTGATCGGCATCATCGCCTTCGGGCTGCACCGCCTCGACCCGGCGATGTTGACGCCGGTGGCGGCTGCGACCACCAGTTCCGCCGATCTCGGTGCGGCCATCCTGCTGGTCATATATGCCTACGTCGGATTCGAATCCGGCCTCGTTCCCGCTGCCGAGGCGCGGCGACCGCAGCGCGACATGCCGCGCGCCCTGATCGGTGGGCTGCTCATGGTGAGCCTGCTGTACGCGGCGGTTCAGGCGGTGTGCATGGCGGTGCTGCCCGACCTGGCGGGCACCACCCAGCCCGTGGTCGAGGTGGCCCATGCCCTGCTCGGGCCAACCGGCGCGGTGATTCTCACCGCCGGCATTCTGGCCTCGGTAGGCGGCAACCTGCTCGGCTCGAGCTTCACCACGCCGCGCCTGACTTACCGCCTCGCCCTCGACGGCTACCTGCCGCGCTGGCTCGGCGCCGTGCACCCCCGTTTCAAGACGCCCGCCTGGTCGATCGTTGCCTATGGGGTGCTGTGCTTTCTGCTGGCCGCCAAGGGCAGCTTCGCTTTGCTCGCGGGGCTCAGCGTGCTGACCCGCATCCTGCTGTATCTGTGCTGCATCGGCGCGATCCCGAGGATCCGTCGGCAACTGGGCGCAGACCCCGCCGCGCTGCGTCTGCCCGGCGGCTATACCATTCCCGCAATCGCGGCCTTGATCTGCCTGGCGCTGCTGACCCGGGTGGGCGGCGAAGCCTGGTTGGTGACGACAGGCTTCCTGGCTGCGGGTACGGTGCTGTATTACCTGGCGAGAGCCGCCAGACGCGCGCCGCAACCGGCGCTGCTACCATAACGGCTGCAAGCAACGCATCAGAGGGAATCCATGAGCTTACGTTTTGAAGATCGGGTAGTGGTCGTCACCGGGGCGGGCAACGGCCTCGGCCGCTCCCACGCGCTGTTGTTCGGCTCGTTGGGGGCTCGAGTGGTCGTCAACGACCTCGGCGGTTCCGGTTCCGGCGAGGGCAACGATGCGACGGTCGCCGACGGCGTCGTCGCGCAGATCCGCGCCGCCGGCGGAGAGGCGGTAGCCAACCCGGATTCAGTGACCGATGGTGACAAGATCATCCAGTGCGCGCTCGATCACTTCGGCCGCATCGACATCGTCGTCAACAACGCCGGCATCCTGCGCGATCGCTCCTTTCACAAAATGGCGGACGAAGACTGGGATCTGGTCTATCAGGTGCACCTGAAGGGCGCCTACAAGGTCAGCCGCGCCGCGTTCCCGCACATGCGCGACCAAGGCTACGGGCGCTTCGTGATGACGACGTCTGCGGCCGGCATCTACGGCAACTTCGGGCAGGCGAATTACAGCGCCTGCAAGCTGGCGCTGCACGGGTTGTCGCAGACCATCGCCATCGAGGGCCGCACCAAAGGCGTGCAATCCAATACCATCGCGCCCATCGCTGCGTCCCGGCTGATGGGCACCGTCATGGACGAGAAAGCCATGGCGCTGTTGAGCCCGGAGGTGGTGAGCCCGCTGGTGGCCTGGCTCAGCCACGAATCCTGTGATGCGACGGGCAATCTGTTCGAGGTGGGCGCGGGCTGGATCTCGCGCGTTCGCTGGGAGCGCAGCCAGGGTGCGTATTTCGACCCCGCCGGCTTTGCGCCGGAAGATGTCCAGCAAGCCTGGGAAAAAATCAACGACTTCACCGACGCCAGCCACCCCACCAGCACCGGCGCCACCATGCAGGCTATCGGGGGCAACCCGCACCTGAAGGCATGAGGCAATCCGGCAGCAGCGCCGCTGCCCGCGCGCGAACCGTGACCCTCCGCCTGCTGCGGACGGTCACACTCGCCGCGCTATCGCTGACCGCCTTCGCCTGCTCGCCCCCGAGCGATCCCGAGGAGCATCGGCTCCGGGCGTTGGCTCATCTGCAGGAAGCCGACGGCACCGCCGCCCTGGACGAGCTCCAGCGAGCGATGGCGCTCGATCCCGCCGCCGGGGATCTGCACCTGCTGGCCGCCCGGGCGCACCTGGTCGAGGGTAGAGGCGATCTGGCGGAAGAGGCACTGGACCAGGCCCTGACCCTGGGCGTGGCGCCGCAGCTGACCCTGGTCCCCAGAGCGCGGGCGCTGCTGCTGCAGGACGAGCATGAGAGCCTCGCAGCGCTGCATGTGCCGGACGATGCCCCACCCTCGATCCGTCTCGGCGTTCGCCACGTCAAGCTTCAGGCCGAGGCGGCGCAAGCCGATCCGGAGCGGTTGAGCGACCAACTGACCCGCCGTTACCTGGCATTCTTCGAAGACGTGGCCGAGCATGACGTTGATCTTGCCTGGCCGCTCGAGCGGGAGCCGCACCTTCGGGTGGAGGCCGAACGCGCCTGGCAGCATCACGTATGTCAGCAGCAGTTCGCAGAGATCCACAGCTGGCGTCCGGCGCCGATCAATGCAGAGCGTCGCGTTCTCCGTGTGGGGCC
This sequence comes from Pseudomonadales bacterium, assembly GCA_047920935.1. Classification (GTDB taxonomy): domain Bacteria; phylum Pseudomonadota; class Gammaproteobacteria; order Pseudomonadales; family Azotimanducaceae; genus UBA7803. The sequence goes on from JBLRXD010000066.1 coordinate 10,395, forward strand.
GACGCGCAGCTACCGGAGCCCCGCCGCAGCGGCAGAGGCGGCTCGAGACGGCGACGTCATCGAGATCGATGCCGGCCTCTATGAGGGCGGCGTCGCGCTCTGGCCCCAGAGCGGCATTCTGCTGCGCGGGGTTGGCGGCCGTCCGGCCATCACCGCAGCAGGTAAAGGCATCGCGCGCCGTGACGTGTGGTTGTTCACCGGCGACGACGTCGAGGTCGAGAACGTGGCGATTTCCGGAGCACGCTCGCCCTACGGCAACGGTGCCGGCATCCGCCACATCGGCAGCGGGCTGACGCTGCGGCACGTGCTGCTCGCCGACAACGAGAACGGGGTGCTCACCGGAAACAATCGCCCCGACAGTCGCATCGTCATCGAGCACTCGGAGTTTGCCGACAACGGCGACGGCGACGGTTGGGCCCACAATCTGTACATCGGCCGGGCGGCGCGCCTACAGCTGCGGTTCAGCTATTCCCACGGCGCCAACGGTGGGCATCAGCTCAAGTCTCTGGCGCGGGAAAACCTGATTGCCTACAACCGCCTGAGTGACGGGCCGATGGGCGCATCCGGGTATCTGGTCGATCTCTCCGAGGGAGGCAGCGCCACCATCATCGGCAACCAACTGTACCACGGGCAGAGGAGCGTCAATCGCGGGATGATCAGCTTCGGCGCCGAGAGCCTGCGACACGAGGCCAACGTGCTGAGCGTCGCCAGCAACAGCATCTACAACCGCCATCCGGAGGCGATTCTGGTGAGGAACCCGAGCGGTGCCGCGGTGATCCTGGTGAACAACCTCATCGGCGGCGCAGCGCCGACGTTGTGCCAGGACAACTGCCGGAGCAGAAACAATCTGGCCAACGGCGCCCATGGCATGCGGGATCCGGGCAACCATGACTTCCACCTCACCGCCGCCGCCCCCGCCGTCGACGCCGCTGCACCGGGGCCGGTTCCCGAGTTCGAATATCATCATCCCGTGAGCTATCGAACGCGGGACATCGTCTGGCGCCCGGATGTGGGCGCGCACGAGCGCTGCGGGCTGTAGCGGACGGCCACAGCAGAGCCTGTGGCGACACGGCGTTCTCGACGGTCAGTTCGCCTTCGCCAACTCACCCAACAGCCCGATGGTACGCTCCCGGGCTTGCGGATCGTTCTGCAGCAGCAACGGCATGGCAATGATCTCCGCGGCGCCGAACGCGGGCAGTTGCCGCAGCCGCTCGGCCACCTGCTGCTCGTTACCGTGCACCACGAGGGCGTTGAACATCTTCCTGGTGAACTCGCTGCCGGCGGCATCTTCGTAGCCGGCTTCGAGCCACATGGCGCGGTAGAACGGCAACCGCTGGTAGAACCCCATCTGCGCGATCGCCTGCTGATAGACCGCTTCCGCATCGCTGGAGACGGCGATGGGAACGTGCACGATGGCGGGCGGAACCGTCGTGCGGCCGGCCTTCGTGGCGCCTTCCGCGAGTGCGGGGATGGCCACGTCGCGGATGTGCTCGGGCGGGGTCACCCAGCTGATGCCACCTTCAGTGAGCTCCCCGGCGAGGGAAAACGCCGTGTGGCGCAGCGCCGAAATCACCACGCGAATGTCCGCAGGGCTTGCGAACTGGGCGTGAGCGTGAAGCCGCTTGCCAGCGAAGTCGACTTTGCCATCTTTGAAGCAGGCATTGAGGATCGTTACGTACTCGCGTAGATGCTCCAGGGGGCGTTCGAACTCCAGCCCCCAGGTGCCGCGGATCGCCGGTTCGTGGCTGGGGCCGACGCCGAGCCGCAGGCGCCCGGGAGCGAGGCTGTCGACCACGATGGCCGCCTGAGCGAGCGCCAGCGGGTGGCGCGGAAACGTCGGCATGATGCAGGTGCCGAAGCCGACACGCACCGTGCGCAACGCAGCGGCGGCGAACACTGCGATCGGGTCGGGCGCAACGCCGCCGCAGGTCATCCACGCAACATCGATGCCTGCCTGCTCGGCGGCCACGATCTGCTCGACGGCGCCTTTGCCGTCACGGGCGGCCATGTGCAGGCCGATCACCAGATCCTTCATTCAGGGAACTCCAAATTTTTTCACGACCATCGTAACGGACCCGGTCGCGGACAACCATGCGGCCGCGTCAGCCAAGGGTGAACAGCAGCCAGATGCCGCCAACGTATACGCTCAATACCAGCAGCGAATCCAACCCCAGCCCCAGCACCACCCGCTTGCGGCGCTCCAGCAGACCCACCAGGTAGATCGCCGTGAGCAGGATGCCGAGCAGCGCGGCCACCAGGGAGAAGCGCCCGACTTCATTCAACACCGGGCCTCCGGGGAACGCCACGTCCGCCGGGAGCAACAACGCCAGATCGAGAATGTTGGCGCCGAAGATGGAGGAGATGGCCAAGCCGTACAGGCCCAGGCGGGCAGCCGCGAGCGTGGTACTCACCTCCGGCATCGAAGTAGCCACCGCCACCAGCAATACGCCCACGAAGCTCGAGCCCAGCCCGGTCTGGATGGCGAGGGCATCCCCACTGCGCGCAACGACGACGCCGGCGATCAGGATCACGAGAGCCGCGATGCTCGACGCGATGGCCAGATGCGCGGTGGAGTGGCCGCGGGCCGCGTTGCCGTGCCGGCGGCTCTCGTCTTCGTCCAGCGCCCGCTCGGTTCGCCGCGCCACCTCCCATGTGCCACGTGATCCGCTCTGATGAATGAGCAGAAAGGCAGCCAAGGTCGCGACGAATATGGCAACGCTCCACAGCCCGACACCGAAGAACAGCCGGTCGCCAACCGCCATGCCCGCAGCGGCCAACGCCAGCATCAGGATGAGCAGCGCACCCTGCAGCAGCACGGCGGGCTGTAGCGCCCTGGCCGACAGAGCGCCGCCGGGTATGATCGCATCAGCGATGGCCAGGATGGTCACCTGCATGGCCACGCCGCCCAGGATGTTGTTCACCGCCAAAGGGGCGTTGCCGATGGCCGAGGCCGCTACGGTGGTTGCCCCTTCCGGCAACGACGTGATGCCACCCAGCAACAACGCGCCGACGAACGCGTGGCCAAGACCGGTGCGCTCGGCAATGGCGTCCGCGTATCCCGACAGGCGGGTGCCAGCCAGCCAGATGGCCACCGCCCCCGCGCCGAAGGTAGTTACATTGAGCCACAGTGGGAGTTCGTGAAACTGAAGCAATGGCGTCCTCGACTGACCCCGTGCGATCCCGCACCCGCGGTCCAGCAATTCGTTTGCCACTTCTGCCCGATTATGGCGCGGAGGCCGCAGCCGGTATGCTGGCACCTCGAATCAGAGGAATCAGGGGGAGCACATGTCGATGACTAACCGGTTCGGTCAGGGGGCGTTGGCAGCGGCGCTGATCGTCGCTCTGGGGGCGGCAACAGCCGCGGCGGGTGAGCAGGCCGGCAACGACTACGCCGACCCGGCCAGCTGGCTGTGTCTGCCGGGTCGGGATGACGCCTGTGCCGTCGACCTCACTGCCACCGTTATCCACGGCGACGGCACGACCGAACTGCAGGCCCATACGGCCGACGTGAATGCGCCAATAGACTGTTTCTATGCTTACCCCACGGTGTCCAACGACCCGACGCCCAACGCCGACATGAACGCCGGCCCCGAGGAGCTGGCAGTAATCCGCGCGCAATTCGCCCGCTTCGCCAGCCAGTGCCGCACGTTCGCACCCGTGTACCGCCAGGTCACCCTTACCGCGCTGCGCGCTGCGGTCGCCGGGCAACCCATGCAGGCGGACCGCATGCTCGGCTACCAGGACGTGGTCGACGCCTGGAACCACTACCTCGCTCATCACAACGACGGGCGCGGCGTGGTGCTGATCGGCCACTCTCAGGGCGCCGGCGTGCTGCTGCAGCTGATACGCAACGAGATCGAGGACCAGCCCGTTCAGTCACAGCTGGTGTCGGCGCTGCTCATCGGCAGCAATGTGACGGTGCCGAAAGAGGCCGACGTTGGCGGCGCCTTGACCGCCGTGCCGCTGTGTCGCGCGCCCGACCAGACCGGCTGCGTGGTGGCATTCGCTTCATTCCGCGAAGACATTCCGCCACCGGCCGACAGCCGGTTCGGGCGCGCCATGGATGACGGCATGGAAACCGCCTGCACCCATCCCGCCAGCCTGCAGGGCGGCCGCGCCCCGCTGGATGCCTATCTGGCAAGCGGCAGCACGGGAATCGCCACGGGCAGCGAAGCGGCCGCACCACGCTGGCTGCGCTCGGGCGATGCCATCGACACGCCGTTCGTGCGGGTTCCGGGCTTGCTCGAGGCAGAATGCGTCCGTGAGGGCGGGTTCCATTACCTGTCGGTACGCACCCTGGGCGATGGCGATGGCCCGCGCACCGATCGCATCAGCGGCGATGTGGTGGGCCCGGATGGGCAGATCGCCGCCAATTGGGGCCTGCATCTCATCGACATGCACCTGGCCATGGGCGACCTGATCGATCTGGTCGGCCAGCAGGCGCGGGCCTGGCTGGCAAAGTAACCCGGCCGGGCGCCTCAATCGTCGATCAGCCGCCCCTGCTCATCGCGGAGCTCCGGCCCGTTGACCTTCGCGCGGCCGTCGCCGAATTTGGCATCACGGGCGCGCAGGGTGGCCTTCAGGCCATGCTCGGCCACTGACTGCATGTAGCCTCGTGCGGCGGCGGTGTTGTGGCCCCGCACGTCGTTCTCGGCTGCGAGGCGCTGCAAGGTGCGTGCGCCCATGAGCTCGAGCCCGAGATTGATGATGCGCTTGTTGGCCGAGAGCAGGTCGGGGTCGATCAGCGCCAGGCGATCGGCGAGCTGTTCGGCCTCGGCTTCGAGATATTCCTCGGGCACCGACTTCATCACCAGACCGATCTGCTGGGCTTCCTTGCCGGTGACCGTGTCGCCGGAAAGCATCAGCCGCTTAGCCCATTGGGGGCCTACGTTGTACAGCCACATGTTGGTCGGCAGCGCCCCCAGATCGCGCGCCGGGGGAAAGCCGATGGTGGCGTCGTCTGCGGCGATGACCATGTCGCACAGCAGTGCCACGTCGGTGCCACCCGCGAGGCAGTAGCCATGCACTTGAGCGATGGACGGTTTGTGCATATCGAACAGCGCCATGCGCAGTCGCTGGGCGCGCTCCAACTGCCACGCGTCATCGTCGATGGAGCGGCCGCCGCGGTACTTGCGCTCCTGGCTCTCGACCCGGGAGACCGGCACCCGGCTGCCGGCGCCGGTGAGATCGTAGCCGGCGCAGAACGCGCGCCCTGCCCCCTTGATGATCACGCAGTGCACGGCGGTATCGTTGTCGGCCTCCCACAACGCCTCGCTGAGTTCGGTCTGCAGTTCCAGCGACATGGCGTTCAGCTTGTCGGGGCGGTTGAGGGTGATGCGCGCGCGCCCGCGATCCACCTCGTAAAGAATGTTGTTGAACTCCCCCATGACTGATGCTCCGTTATTTTCTCTTCAAGCGAGCTGCAGCGTCAGCAGCTCGAGGCGACGCCGCTGCGCCCGCAGCCGAGCGGCGACTTCGCGCGTGTAGGCCTTGATGTCGGTGTCGACCCGGTCCAGTTGGTCCGCCATCTTCTGCCGGGTGGCAGCGACCCAGGATTCCCGGGCAGCAGCCCACTCGGCCAAAGTGGCCGTAAACGCATCGTATTCGCTTTCGAGCTTGTCGCGCAGATGGGCCAGGGCCGCCGCTCCGTCGCCGCGCCCGGCCTGCAGTGCGATCCGTGCCTCGGCCCGCTTGAACTGCATTGCCAGCCGCGCGCGCTCGATGTCGACCTCGGGTGTCGAGCGCAGCTTGCTGGTCAATCCGGCAAACGACAACCCGCGAATCAGCCACTTCGTCGGATCCCACTGCCACCAGCGGATGCCGTTGCGGTAGTCGTGGGCGAACAGATGGTGGAAATTGTGGTACGCCTCACCATAGGTGACCAGCGCCAGAATCGGGTTGTCTCGGGACGTGTTGGCATCGGTATAGGGCTGGGTGCCCCAACGGTGCGCAAGGGAGTTGATGAAGAACGTGAAGTGGTGATTGACCACCAGGCGCAGCAGGCCGGCCAGCAGCACGGTGCCCCAGAGATCGCCGGACAGCCAGCCGACCAGCGCCGGCAGGCCGATGTTCATGGCCAGCACGATGGGCACGTAGTGGGCATGCTGAAACACCACCAGGGGATCGCGCTGCAGATCCTTAACGTATTTGAAATCGGGCATTGCGGCCGGGTATTCGCGCAGCATCCAGCCGATGTGGGAGTACCACAGCCCGCGGCGGGCCGAATAAGGATCGGCCTGTTCGTCGACGAAGCGATGATGGGGCCGATGGCCCGCGGCCCAGACGAGGATGCTGTTCTGGATCGCCATGGCGCCGAACAGCATGAACACCAGCCGCACCGACCAGTGCGCCTCGTAGGCGCGGTGCGCCCACAGCCGATGATAGCCGGCGGTGATCGACAGGCCGGTCGCCAGCAGAAACACGGCGAACCAGACCCAGCTGGCGGTGGAATAGCCAACCAGCAGCCCATACAGCGGCACCAGCACGAGCGCCGCAGCAAACGTGCCGATGAGTACCACAGCGGGGAGCAGGTCGATGGGAGGCAGAGGGGATTTCGTGGTCATCAACTACTATGAAAAAGCCGGAATGGCCCGCAGTTTACCCACCGAAGGCGTCCGCCGCACCCCGACCGACGCCGATTCACACCAGAGCTAGTGTAGTGTTCCATTCTGTTTGGAACTTAAACGCGAGTTGGCGCGAATGAC
>JBLRXD010000067.1:0-16873 GCA_047920935.1 Pseudomonadales bacterium
GCCGCAGGCCACGTAATGCTGACGGATGCCGTTGGCAACCACGATGTGATGTTCCAGCTCGCTCATTGGCCGCCTCTTTGCAGAATCCAAGTCGGAGCCGGAATCTACCACGAGCGAAACGCGTTTTAACATCGGCAGACGCCGCGGCTTCTGCCGCGGCAGAAGCCGCGGTTGACGTCGGCGAAAAAAATCCTGTCCTACACGTGGCGAAAGCAACCGAAATGTGGCAAAAGCGTCACACAGTTATAAGGAAACGATGATTAGTTATGCCCAGCCGAGAAGATGCCAAGGAGCAACGCCGTCGGGAAATCGTCCGCGCCGCCCGCGTGCTGATGCAGAAGACTGGCAAAACGGGCTTTTCCATGCGCGCACTCGCCGACGAAGCCGGCGTCAGCATCGCTACGCCCTACAACCTGTTCGGCTCGAAGCAAACGGTGATGTTCGCGGTGCTGGATGCCGATCTGCAGCAGTATCAGACGCGGCTCGAGCGCCTGCGTGCCGACGAAATCGACGTGTTTTTCAAGGCCGTTACCCTGACGAGCTCACTTTACGCCTCCGAGCCCGGGTTCTACCGCGCGGTACTGTTCGCGGCCTACAACGCCGGCGGCACCAAGTTCCGTTCCATCTTCGATGGCCCGCGCCATGCCATGTGGAAGGGGCTGGTGAGCAATGCCAAGCAGGCGGGGGTGATTCGTGAAGAAGTGGAGCCCGCCGCGTTCGCGATCAACCTCGGTCACATTTTCTTCTCGTGCATTCTGGAGTGGGTGAACAACGTCATCTCCCTGGAAGAGATGGAAGCGAGGGTGCAATACGGTTTCGCGATCTCCCTGCACGGGGTCTGCAGCCCGGACAGTGCCGAACGACTCTGGGACAAAGTGCTGCGCACTCAGAAGCGTTTCAAGGCGCTTCACAAAAAACGCATCAAGGACCGAGCCGCCGCAGAACCGGAGTTCAGCGCCAACGGCACCGCCTGACCAGGCCGGAAGGCGCGCCTATACTCGCCGGTTATTTCCTTGTAGCCAATCAGTACTTCCATCCCCCGTGAACGGTCGATAGGGTGGCCGGCCTATCCGCACCGGATCCACGCCGTGTCCGTATCGCTACTGAAGAAGTCGCCCCCAGCCCCCGACCAGCGGCTGCTGTCCGAGCTGAACGACCTGGGAAGCCGCCTCGACCAACAGCAGTTGTGGTGGGCCAGCGGCTATCTGGCCGGCTTGGCCGCATCGGCCGGCCCCACTGCCGCCATGCCGCTGCCCGCGACCGCAGCCGACGCGTCACCCCAACACGCCTGGACGGTGCTGTACGGCACCGAGACCGGAAATTGCCGCGCGATCGCCGCAGAGCTGGTCGAGGCCATCCGCGGCATGGGTGCCGAAGCCGAAGCCGTGGACCTTTCCGCGTTCCGCCCCGCGCTGCTGCGCAAGCAGGCCCGTGTCCTGTTCGTGGTCGCCACCCACGGGTTGGGCGAACCGCCCGACGGCACCGAAGAATTCTTCGAGTTCCTCCTCAGCGACCGCGCGCCGCGCCTGGAAGACCTGGGGTACTCGGTGCTGGCCTTGGGCGACAGCAGCTACGACGACTTCTGCGCCACCGGCCGCGAGCTCGATGCCCGCCTGGAGGCGCTGGGCGCCCGCCGCCTGGAGCCGCGCGTCGACTGCGACGTGGATTTCGAAACCGCCACCGAAAGCTGGAAGCAGCAGGTGCTGGCGCGCATTCGCGAGGAGCGCGAGGCGGCCGACGTCCAGCCGGGCAGCGCCATGGCGCGCCTGGTGCCGGTGAGCACTGCCAGTTACAGCCGCAAGAACCCGTTCATGGCGCCGGTGCTCGGCCTGCAGCGGATCACCGGCGCGGGCTCCAGCAAAGACGTTCGCCACGTGGTGCTCGGCCTCGAAGGCAGCGGCCTGGTCTACGAACCTGGCGATGCCCTGGGCGTGTGGCCCATCAACCCGCCACGATTGGTGGAGCAGTTCCTGAGCCTCACCAGCCTGGACGCAGCCACCCCGGTGGAGGTGGACGGCGACGCGGTTACCCTGGGCGAGGCACTGGCGCATCGCCTGGAACTCACCCTGCTCGGCCGTGGCTTCATCGAAGACTACGCAGCCCGCTACGCCATCGCGCCATTGCAGACACTGCTCGATGCCGCCGACCGCAGCGGGCTGAACGACTACCTGGGCGAGCGGCAGATCATCGACGTGCTGCGCGAGCACCCGGTGCCGGTCACGGCCCAGCAGCTGGTCGACGTGCTGAAACGGCTGACGCCGCGGCTGTACTCCATCGCTTCGAGCCTCGAGGCCAACCCCGACGAGGTGCACGTCACCATCGCGGTGGTGGAGTACACCGCCTTCGGTGAGCAGCACCTGGGTAGTGCTTCCAACTATCTGGCGGAGCCGGGCGATGCGGTACCCGTGTACATCGCCCCGAACCCGCGCTTCAGGCTACCGCAGGACGCCGCCGCGCCGGTGATCATGATCGGCGCCGGCACCGGCGTCGCGCCGTTCCGGGCGTTCCTCGAGCAGCGCGAAGCCAGCGGCGCCAGCGGCGACAACTGGCTGTTCTTCGGCGACCGCAATTTCTCCTGCGATTTTCTTTATCAGGTCGAATGGGCACGGCTGCGCCAAAGCGGGCTGCTCGGGCGCCATCACGTAGCGTTTTCTCGGGATCAAGCCGAAAAGGTGTACGTGCAGGACCGCATTCGGGAGCAGGCCGACGAGCTGTTTCAATGGCTCGAGCGCGGCGCCCACGTCTACGTCTGCGGTGACGCCAAGCACATGGCACCGGACGTTCACGAGGCGCTGCTGCACGCCATCGCGCGCGGGCTCGGCTGCGACGCCGAAGGCGCAGAGGCCTACCTGCGCGACCTGAAAAAAACCAACCGCTATCAGCGCGATGTCTACTAGCGGGGGCCCGCAGACATGAGCACCAACGACAAGCGGATTCCCCTGTCCCACGTGGAAGTTGTCAAGCAGAGCAGCAACTTTCTGCGGGGCACCGTCGAGCAGAGCCTGGCGGATCCGCTGACCGGAGCGATCTCGGAAGACGACACCATCCTCACCAAATTCCATGGCACCTACCAGCAGGACGACCGCGACGTGCGCAACGAGCGCGCCCGGCAGAAGCTCGAGCCCGCCTACAGCTTCATGGTGCGGGCACGCATCACCGGCGGGGTGCTCAACCCCTGGCAGTGGCTGCAGCTCGACCAGCTGGCCCGCGATCATGCCAACGACGCCATTCGCGTCACCACCCGGCAGACGTTCCAGTTTCACGGCGTGCTCAAGGGCGAGCTGAAGGCCACCATCCGGCGCATCAACGACATGCTGCTGACCACGCTGGCCACCTGCGGCGACGTCAATCGCAACGTCATGTGCACGCCGTTGGCGGAATCGAGCGCCGTCCATGCCGCCGCCTGCGCGGTGGCCGATGATCTCAGCCGCCACCTCATGCCGGCCACCCGCGCATACCACGAGTTGTGGCTGGACGGCGAGCGGGTAGGGCCGGAAGGCGACGAGGAGCCGCTTTACGGCCCCACCTATCTGCCGCGCAAATTCAAGATCGCCATGGCCATTCCGCCGTGGAACGACGTCGATGTGTTCGCCCACGACGTCGGCTTCATCGCCTTGGAGCAGGACGGGCAGCTCAGCGGCTTCAACGTCACCGCCGGCGGCGGCATGGGCGCCAGCCACGGCGACGCCACCACCTATCCCCGGCTGGGCACCGTGCTCGGGCGCTGCCGCGTGGACCAGGCGGTGGCCGTGGCAGAGCAGATCGTGCGCATCCAGCGGGACCACGGCAACCGTAACGAGCGCAAGCACGCCCGGCTCAAGTACACCATCGACGCTCACGGCGTCGACTGGTTCAAAGCCGAACTCGAGACACGGCTCGGCTTCGCTCTGGGCCCGGCGGCGCCGTTCAGCTTCGCGCACAACGGCGACCGCTTCGGCTGGCAACAGGATCCGGAAGGTCTGTGGCACCTGGGGCTGTTCATCCCCGGCGGGCGCATCATCGACCACGGCAGCCGCCGGCTGCTCACCGGCCTGCGCGAGCTGGCCAAGGTGCACGGCGGTGACTTTCGCTTCACCCCGAACCAGAACGTCATCGTGGCGCGAGTGGCGGAGGCCGACAAGGCCGCGGTGGAGCAACTGGTGGCAAAGCACGGGCTGGACGCCGGTGAGACGCTACGCCCGTTCGAACGCGACGCCATGGCCTGCGTCGCGTTCCCCACCTGCGGCCTCGCCATGGCCGAGGCAGAACGCTATCTGCCGGCTTTTCTCGAGCAGGTGGGCCGCTTGCTGGAGCAGTACGGCCTGGGCGACGAACCGGTCAACCTCCGCATCACCGGCTGCCCCAACGGCTGCGCCCGGCCCTACCTGGCGGAGATCGCCCTGGTGGGCAAGGCGCCCGGTCGCTACAACCTGATGCTCGGCGGCAGCCGCCTGGGCAATCGCCTGAATACCCTGCATCGCGAGAATCTCGGCGAAGCGCAGATTCTCGAGGTGCTCGACGCCCTGTTCGCCCGCTTTGCGGCCGAACGGCAGCCGGACGAATCGTTCGGCGATTACCTGGTTCGCACCGAACCCGCTCTCGACTCCGCGGCGCAGAAACAGAAGTAAGGAAAGCCGATGTCATACAATGGAACTTCGATCGAACGCAATCCGGTGACCAGCCTGCGCGCCCCGACCGCGGCGCCTGCGAGCTGCGTCGTCGAGAGCGACGCGTTCACCGATGCCGCCCACCTGGAGAGCTGGAACCAGAGCCTGGCCAAGCTGGATGCGCTCGGCCGTGTGCGCTGCGCGGTGGAGCATCTGCCCGGCAACCATGTGCTCACCTCGTCCTTCGGCGCCCAGGCTGCCGTCGGCCTGCATCTGCTCACGCGGGTTGTTCCGGACATTCCCGTGATTCTCCTGGACACCGGCTATCTGTTCCCCGAAACCTACCAGTTCGTCGAGCAACTCACCGAGCGTCTGCAGCTGAACCTCATGGTCTATCGCAGCGCGCGCAGCCCCGCCTGGCAGGAGGCCATCCACGGCCAGCGCTGGAACCTGGGCCTGGAAGGCATCGACGCCTACAACCAGGAGAACAAGGTGGAGCCGCTGAAGCGCGCGCTCAACGAGCAGCAGGTGGGTACCTGGTTCACAGGCCTGCGCCGGGCTCAGGCGTCCACCCGGGCCGACACGCCGTTCGTGCGTTTCACCGGCGAGTACTTCAAGGTCAGCCCCATCGCCGACTGGACGGACCGCGACGTCTACCGCTACCTCCAGGAGCACCAGCTCCCTTACCACCCGCTGTGGGAGCAAGGTTACGTGTCCATCGGCGACACCCACACCACCGTGCCGCTGCACGAAGCCGAAAGCCTCGAAGACACCCGCTTCTTCGGCCTCAAACGTGAGTGCGGCATCCACGAACTCGACAGCTGATCCGCCGCTTGCGGCCAGCCTCCCCCCACCGCGATACTCTCCAGACCCCGTAGGAGCGATCTCCTGATCGCGATCAGGAGATCGCTCCCACAAGCGGAGGTGGGACCAGAGGGAGAATCAGCGTGTACGACATCGTCATCGTCGGGGCCGGCAGCGCCGGCTGCGTGATCGCCGCCAGGGCTTCGGAAGACCCGCACCGCCGGGTGCTGCTGCTGGAGGCGGGGCCGGACTACCCGGATCTCGCCAGCACCCCCTACGACATGGTGAACGGCCACAACAACTCCTACCGGGATCACGACTGGTCGCTCTCCTACGAGCCGACCCGAGGCCGCAAGGTGCCCTTCCCCCGCGGCCGGGTAGTAGGCGGCTCCAGCGCGGTGAACACCACCATCGCCTTGCGCGGCATGCACGAGGACTACGACGAGTGGGCCGACCACGGTAATCCCGAGTGGGCCTGGGAATCGGTGCTGCCGGCGTTCAACCGGCTGGAGCGGGATCTCGACTACGGCCACGAGCCCTATCACGGCGACGCCGGCCCGATCAGCATCCGCCGCTATCCGCCCGACGAACTGCTGCCCCAGCATCAGGCGTTCCTCGACAGCGCCCGCGATCTCGGCTATCCCGACTGCCCGGACGCCAACGACCCCTGGAGCTGGGGTGCGGGGCCACACCCGATGAACAAGCTCGGGCGGCTGCGGGTATCCTGCGCCGTGGGCTACCTGGCCCCCGCCCGCATTCGCCCCAATCTCACCGTCCGCGCCAACGCCTTCGTCCGCCGCCTGCTCAACGACGGCAAACGCTGCACTGGGGTGGAGATCGAAAATGCCGACGGCAGCACCGAGCGCATCCTGACCAAGCTGGTGGTGCTGTCCGCCGGCGCCATCATGAGCCCGGCGATCCTCATGCGCTCAGGGCTGGGGCCGCGCGCTCCGCTCGAGGCGCTGGGCATCGACGTGCACGCGGACGTCCCGGGGGTCGGCGCCAATCTCTCCGACCACCCGGCCCTGGCGATCGCCTGCGAAGTGCGCGACCCGAGGATCATCGACTTCGATCAGCCGTTGATCCAGACCATCCTGCGCTACACCTCCGACGGGTCCGAGAAGCGCAATGATCTGCAGATCGAGCTGCTGAGCTTCGCCGGCCGGCCAACCGAACCGCCGCGGTTCGCCATCGCTGCGGTGCTGGAGTATCAGCACGGCCGGGGCGAATTGCGCCTGGCGTCCAGCGACCCCCACCAGGCGCCGGTGGTGGACAACCGCTTCTGCGAGGACGAGCGCGACTGCGCCCGCCTGGCCGCCTGCTTCCGGGATGCCTACGCGTTCACCCGGGTGGGGCCGCTGGCGGACATGATCGAGCGGGTGACCTTCCCCGACCCGGCGCGCCCCATGGGCGACAATCAGGTGGCGGCCCTGTGCCGGCGTTTCTCCGGCAGCGGCTACCACCCCTGCGGCACGGCGAAGATGGGGCCGGCCAGCGACCCCATGGCGGTGGTGGACCAGCACGGCTGCTGCCATAGTCTCGATGGTCTGGTGGTGGCGGATGCTTCCATCATGCCCGGCGTGCCGCGGGCCAACACCAATCTCAGCTGCATCATGATCGGCGAGATGGTGGGCGAGTGGCTGCGCACGCGACCGGCCCGCTACGGCTTGTAAGCAGCCCGCTCGCTCCGCAACCGACGACAACTCGAAAGGACACGAACCATGATTGATCTGGCCATCAAGAACGTACGGGTGCTCGACGGCAGCGGCGGGCCCGCCCGCCTGGCGGACGTGGAAGTGGACGGCGGGCGCATCCGCAGCGTCGGCACGGCCGGCGCCGCGCGCCAGGAGATCGACGGTGGCGGCGCCTGCCTGGCGCCCGGGTTCATCGACACTCATGCCCACGACGATGGCGCCTTCTTCCGCCACCCGGGGATGGAATTCAAACTGGCCCAGGGCGTCACCACCGTGGTCAGCGGCAACTGCGGCTTCAGCGCCGTTCCGGCCGACCCGACCGGCGACCCGGGTAAGGCCAGCGGCGGCATCCTCGCCGGGCTGGAAGGCGACTTCACCGACCTGAACGGCTACTTCGACGCCGTGCTGGCGCGCCGGCCGGCCATCAACAACCTGATGCTGGTGGGGCACAACACGGTGCGCGCCATGGCCATGGGCATGGCGCAGCGCGCGCCCACGGCAACCGAGATGGCCAGCATGCGCGGCCACGTGGAGCGCGCCTTGGAACAAGGCGCCTGCGGATTCTCCACCGGCCTGATCTACCGCCCGGGGCGCTGGAGCGCCACCGACGAGATCATCGAGCTCGCCCGCCTGGCCGCCCCCTACGCAGCGCTCTACACCACCCACATGCGCAACGAGGGCGATTACCTGCTGGCAGCGGTGGAAGAGACCCTGCAGATCGGCCGGGAAGCCGACGTGCACGCCCACATCTCCCATCACAAATCGGCCGGCCGCGCCAACTGGGGCAAGGTCAGCGAATCCCTGGCGCGGGTGGATGCGGCCCTGGCGGCCGGGCAGCGCGTGACCCTGGACGTCTACCCCTACACCGCCGGCAGCGGCCGCATGATCGAGTACTTCAACCTCGACAATCCCAGCCGCGAGCTGGCCGAGGTGATCCGCATCGCCAGCTGCCCGGCGTTCCGCGAGTACGAGGGCCGCATGCTCACGGACATCGCCGCCGAACTCGACATCGACGTCACCGAAGCGGTCAAGCACGTGCTGACCGCGCCCAAGGGCGACCGCACCATCTGCATCCAGTTCATCATCGACGAGGCCGACGTGGAGACCAACCTGCGCCACCACGACATGATGGTCGGCTCCGATGGCATCCCCGATCTGCGTGGCCGCCCCCATCCGCGGCTGTTCGGCACCTTCGCCCGCATCCTCGGCCACTACGTCCGCGAACGTAACGTGCTGACCTTGGAGGAGGCGGTGCGGCGCATGACGTCGCTGGCCGCCGCCACGTTCGGTCTGGCGGAGCGTGGCCGCATCGAACCCGGCTACTGGGCCGACCTGGTGCTGTTCGACCCCGCCACGGTGATCGACACCGCCACCTACGACGACCCGCAACAGGCGCCCGACGGCATCCGGCTGGTGGTGGTCAACGGCGCCATCGCCTACCAGGACGGCGCCCATACCGGCGCCGGCAGCGGTCAGATGCTGCGCTACCGCCGCTCCGCCTACACCCAGTAGGAGCGATCTCCAGATCGCGACGACTTTGCCGAGCGCCCTGTCGGCGGCCGTTTTGTCGAGTGCCCTGTCGGCGGCCGTTTTGCCGAGCGCCCTGTCGGCGGCCGTTTTGCCGAGCGCCCTGTCGGCGAACGCCGTCCAGGGAAGACGTTCGGGTCCAGCGGGCGCAGACGCTTTGCCGCCCTGCCGCAGCCTGCGTGCCTGAACGGCCCCGAACGTCTTCCCCGGCCAACGTCCGCCCCCCCACCGTCCTCGCCACAACCACCGTCACCGGAGAACATACAAGCGATCTCCAGATCGCGATCCCTCCTTCTTCTACCCGACAAGCGCTTTCGCATTGCACCCCACCCCCCATCCCACCACCATCGTGTATGGCGGGAGGCACTCGATGCAGAATCTCGACAATGCCAAAGGGCTCATGCTGCGCTTCGCGGAACGCACCAGGATCGGCGCCAGAACCGGCGGCCAGCGCTATCTGTGGACGGATGCCTTCGCCGTCTGCAATTTTCTCGGCCTCGCCGAGGCCGGGGGCGAGGCCGCTCTTCGCGACACCGCGCTCACCCTCATCGACGACGTTCACCGCACCCTGGGTCGGCATCGCCCCGACGAGCCGCATCCGGGTTGGTTGAGTGGATTACCGGAAGCCGTGGGCGAACAGCACCCCACCCGTGGCGGTCTGCGCATCGGCAAGCCGCTGCCCGAGCGTGCCCCAGGCGAGCCTCTGGACCGCGATCTCGAATGGGAACGGGACGGTCAGTATTTTCACTATCTCACCCGCTGGATGCACGCCCTCGACCAGACCGCCTGGGCGACCGGCGACCCCACCTTCAACCGCTGGGCCCGGGAGTTGGCGGAGGTGGCGTTTCGAACGTTCACCTACGAGGCTCGGCCGGGGCGAGCGCGGCGCATGCACTGGAAGATGAGCATCGACCTGACGCGACCGCTGGTGCCCGCCATGGGCCATCACGACCCTCTCGACGGCTACGTGACGTTGCTGCAACTCGACAGCAGCGCGCGGCTGTTTGAGCGATCTCCAGATCGCGATCCTGCTCTGTGGGAGCGATCTCCAGATCGCGATCGGGGGCCGGATCTCGGCGGAGCCATCGACGCCTTCGCGGCGATGCTCGTCGACGCCGACTGGACCACCGACGATGCCCTCGGCCTCGGCGGGTTGCTGATGGATGCTCACCGCGTGCATCAGTTGGAGACGCTCGGCACCGCGGTGGCGCCGCAATTGCTCCGGCAACTGCTCGCAGGGGCGCAGGCCGGCCTTGCGCAACTGCTGCGGCAGGCGCCGTGGCTGATGCCGGCCGGACGGCGGTTGGCCTTCCGCGAGCTTGGTCTGGCCCTGGGATTGCAGGCCGTCCAGGCATTGCGCCACTCGCTGGCGGATGACGCGGCGGTGGAGCAGCGTGGTCTGCGCGGGCCGCTCGAGACGCTGACCACAGAGCGCGCCCTGGCCGAGCACCTGGTAACCTTCTGGTCCACGGCCGAAAGCCAGCGTTCCCCCATGTGGGGCGCGCACCGGGACATCAACGAGGTGATGCTGGCGACCGCGCTGGCCCCCGCCGGCTACCTGGAACTCGGCAGCTCGAGCCATCACCGGGAGGCGCCATGGAAACGCGACGGGTAGACATCGCCATCATAGGCGCCGGCACGGCCGGCCTGAATGCGGTGCGCGAGGCGCAGAAAAGCGGCAAGTCGTGGCTGCTCATCGATCCCGGCCCTTACGGCACCACCTGCGCCCGGGTGGGCTGCATGCCCTCGAAGCTGCTCATCGCCGCCGCCGAAGCCGCCCACGACGCCACGCACCGGTTCGGCGAGCTCGGCATCCGGGTCGGTCCGGTGGCGGTGGACGGCAGCGCGGTCATGGCGCGCGTGCGCCGCGAACGCGACCGGTTCGTCGGCTTCGTGGTCGACGACACCCGCAGCCTGCCCGAGCAGAATCGTCTCTGCGGTCGCGCCCGCTTCGTCGACGCCACCACCCTGGAGGTGGAGCTCGCCGACGAAAGCGTCCGCGTCGTCACCGCCGTCACGGTGATCGCCATCGGCAGCAGCCCGGTGGTGCTGCCGGCATTCGACGCCGTCCGCGACCGGCTGCTGACCAGCGACACGATCTTCGAGCTGCCTGAGCTGCCCGGCTCCATGGCGGTGATCGGCACCGGCATCATTGGTTTGGAGCTCGGCCAGGCCATGTCGCGTCTGGGCGTCGACGTCACCTTCCTCGATCGCTCCGAGCACGTGGGCCCCTGTACCGACCCGGAGGTGATCGACTGCATCGACGAGGTGCTGTCCGCGGAGATCCGCCTGCAGCTCGGCGCCGACATCGTCTCCGCCAAACCGCGCGGTCGACAGGTGGAGATCGCCTGGCGACAGGCGGGCGGCGCCGAGCGGTCGAACGTGTTCGACACCGTGCTGATCGCCGCCGGCCGCCGCGCCGATCTGGAGGCACTGCAGTTGGCGGCGGCGGGCCTGGAGCTGGATGACCGCGGCATGCCCCCCTGGGATCCTCAGACTACCCAGTGCGGCGAGCTGCCCATTTTCCTGGCGGGCGACGCCAATGGCTATCGCCCACTGCTCCACGAAGGCGGCGACGAGGGGCGCATCGCCGGTGAGAACGCCGCCCGCTGGCCCGAGGTGCAGCGCCACGACCGGCGCACCCCACTGACGGTGGTGTTCAGCGACCCACAGATCGCCATGGTCGGTGCCAGTTACCGCGACCTGGACCCGGAGCAGGTCGCCATCGGCGCGACGTCGTTCGCCAACCAGGGACGGGCACGGGTGATGGCGGTGAATCGGGGCATCATGCGGATCTACGCTCACCGCGACGGCTGTGTGCTGCTGGGCGCGGAAATGTTCGGCCCGCGCATGGAGCACATGGCCCATCTGCTGGCCTGGGCCGTACAGCAGCGGGTGACCGTGCAGCAGCTGCTGCAGATGCCCGTGTACCACCCCACCCTGGAGGAAGGCATGCGCTCGGCGCTGCGCGACCTGGCGCGCAACCTGAAGGTGCAGGGCGAGTGCCGGCCGGAAGACATGACCGAGGCGCCCGGTACCTGACGTACCCGGCGCCTGTGGCGCTACTCGAAGCCGCCCAGAGCCTTGCGGAAAGCCTCCACCAGCCGCTGGGCGACACCCGTGGTCAGCACGAATTCCGCGTCCAGGCGTGCCAGCGGGTCTTCGTCGCCGATGTCGTCGGCGCCGTCCAGGCCCTGCAGCTTGAGCTTGCGGATGATGCCGTCCTGGTCGACGACGAAGCTCGCCAGATCCTCGAACACCATGCCCAGCCGGGCCAGCTTCAGGCCGTTGTGAACGTGCCGCTGGACATCGTCGTCGCTCAGGTCGATGTCGGCCCAGCTCACGGTGGCAGCGCCGACGGAAGCGTCCTGCATGCGGCACTCACGCCCCGCCCGCAGGGCGGACGGACCCTTGCCGAGAAACACCTGACTGATGAGCTGCCCCATGGGCTGCTGGTACTTCAGCGGCGTGACCTGCAGGCTGCCGAGCGCCTCGCGCAGCTGGTCGAGAAAGCGCTCGGCCTGGGCCTCGGATGCGGTATCGATGCCGATCAGCTTGTCGGCCAGGAGGCAGAAGCCCCTGATGCGCTCCGATTTCAACAGCGCGCGGGGCATCAACTCGGCGTGCACCTCGTCTTTGAGATCGCGTTTCTCCCGCCGGCTCGGCTCCCGCTGGGTACGCGCCTGCAACTCGGCGATGCGCTCCTCGAGCGCCTCGTTCACCGCGGCCGCCGGCAGCAGCCGCACCTGACTGCGCAGTTTGAGCAGGTCGGCGCCGCCGACGCGCCGGCAGAACACCGGGTACTCGGGCGCTGCGGGCGGCTCCCAGCCGGAGCTGCGCTCGCTGAAGGGGCCGCAGGGCTTGAACGCGACCTGCTCGAGTTGCTCGGCCAGGGCCTCCTCGGACTCGGGCCAGTTGCTGTGGAGACGGTAGAGGCGGAGGTTTCTGAACATGGGTTCCGTAAGGTGGCGACGAAGGCGGCGCATTATCCCCACGGGATGCGGGCGTGTCACGGAGCGCGGCCGGCGGTTTCGAGAGCCCGCAGCCGGGAGTATCATCGGGCGGACATCCATCTCACGGGAGAGAGCCATGAATCGTCTCTGGACGTTGCTGGCCGTCGCGCTGCTGGCCGCCTGTTCCCAGGAAGCTGCCGACCCGACCGGCACCCCCGCGCCATCCGCCACCGCCATGGCCGCGCTGGCCGATGACGAGAATTGGCGTCAGCCGCTGTTCGACGGGCTGGGAGATCTGCACCTGCCCATCACCACGTCGTCCGACACCGCTCAGCTGTATTTCGATCAGGGCCTGGCGCTGGCCTTCGCGTTCAATCACGCCGCCGCCGACCTGGCGTTCACCGAAGCCGCCCTGCACGACCCCGACTGCGCCATGTGCTACTGGGGCAGCGCGCTGGTGCTGGGCCCGAACGTCAACGCCGGCATGGATCCCGGCAACGCAGCCCGCGCCCACCATCTGGCGCGCAAGGCCCACGAACTGGCGGCCGGCGCCAGCGACAAGGAGCAGGCGCTGACGGCAGCGCTGCTGCAGCGCTACCTGCCGGAGGAGCCCGCCGAGCGCCGACCGCTGGACGAGGCCTACGCCGACGCCATGCGCGAAGCGGCGCGGCGCTTCCCCGACGACGAAAATATCCTCGCCCTCACCGCCGAGGCGCTCATGGATCTGCACCCCTGGGACTTCTGGCTGGCAGATGGCGAGGAGCGGCCGTGGACGGGCGAGATCGTCGACACCATCGAGCGCGCCCTGGCGCTGGACGAGAACCACATCGGCGCCATCCACCTCTACATCCACGCCGTCGAGCAATCCAGCGAAGCCCACCGGGCCGAGCCCTACGCCGACAGACTGGCCGACCTCGCGCCCGCCGCCGGGCACCTGGTGCACATGCCGGCCCACATCTACATCCGCGTCGGCCGCTATCATGACGCCACCCTCAACAACATGAAGGCCGTGGATGCCGACTCCGCATTCATCCGTTCCTGTCGCTCCAACAGCCCCATCTACCTGGCCGGCTACATCCCGCACAACTGGCACTTCGGCTGGATCACCGCCGCCATCAGCGGCTGGAGCGAGCAGGCCTTCGCCATGGCGGATGGCACGGCCGCGCAGCTGACGCCGGAGTTGCTGCGCGCCCCGGGCATGGGGGTGGCGCAACTGTTTCTGATGCAGCCGGCTCTGGCCCAGGTGCGCTTCGGCGCCTGGGACGCCGCCCTGGCCAATCCCGAGCCCGATGCCGACCTGCCCTTCGCCCGGGGCATCTGGCACTACGCTCGAGGCCGCGCGCTGCTGGGCAAAGGCGATGTGGATGGAGCCATGGCCGAGGCGCAGCGCATCACCGCACTGCGCGTCGACCCTGCCATGGCCGGGGTGACGTTCTTCTCACGTGACACCGCCGATCAGCTGCTCAACATCGGTGAGTTGGTCCTCAACGCGGAAATTGCTGCCGCCACCGGCCGGCTCGATGCCGCCATCGCACAACTGCAACAAGCGGTCGAACTCGAGGATCGACTGCCCTATACCGAGCCTCCGGAGTGGTACTATCCGGCCCGCCACTCCCTCGGGGCGGTGCAATTGCAGGCCGGCGACGCGGTGGCAGCCGAGCACACCTACCGCGAAGATCTGGCCATCATGCCGGAAAACGGCTGGGCCCTTGTCGGGTTGGAACAAGCCCTGCATGCGCAAGGTCGGACTGCGGAAGCCGAGGACGTCCGCGGGCGTTTCGAGACGGCCTGGCAGCACGCCGACATAGACATCGACGCATCGCGCATCTGAGGGCGCGAGCGCCGGAGCGTACGACCGCCGGAGGGCGCATGCACAACCTGATCGCTTTGCAGCCGGCGGCTCATCCGTGACCGCCAACCCCCTCCAGGCACGGCTCACGCCATCGCGGGTCGGGGGCGAGATCGCCGCCATCGTGGTGCTCAGCGTCGTTGGCATGATTGTCGGCGCGCTGACCCCATGGGTGATCATGGGGCCGATTCTCGGCATGGTGTTTCCTTTGCTGGCTGCGACCTGGTTTCTGCAGCGACAGGGCATCGGTTGGCGCGATCTCGGCTTCCCCAATCGCATGCCCCTCGGACGCTTTTTGTGGCTGACCCTGGCGGTGCTGATCGCCACCGTGGTGATCGTCAACCTGATCCTCACGCCGGTGATGCGCTGGCTCGGGGCGCCGCCGGTGGATGTCAGCATGCTGGCGCAGCTGATCGAGGGCGACTTCCGGATGTATCTGCTGTTCCTCATCCCGGTGGGCTGGGTCAGCGCCGCCTTCGGCGAGGAACTGCTGATGCGCGGTTTCGTGCTCAATCGCTTGACCGCGGTTATGGGCACGAGCTGGGCCGTGGTGCTGCAGGCGCTGCTGTTTTCCCTCGGTCACGCCTACCAGGGCGTCACCGGGATGGTGAGCGTATTCGTCGTCGGGGTGCTGCTCGCCATCGTCTACCTGCGGGCAAACCGCAATCTCTGGCCAGCCATCGCCGCGCATGGGCTGATCAACACCATGAGCATCACGCTGATGTATCTCGGCTACACCACCATGTAGGAGCGATCTCCCGATCGCGATCGGGAGATCGCTCCTACGGGGGGGTGTGCAGCCAGGCGGCGTGTTTCGGAGCGCGCTTGGTGCGACTCCACTCCTCGAGCATGGCCGGCGCCACCTCGTGGAGCCGGGCGAGATCTTCCGGGCTGCCGGTATTGGCTGCCAGTTCCAGCCGGTGGCCGTTGGGGTCGAAAAAGTAGATCGACTCGAAGATGCCGTGATTCACCGGCCCCACCACGGAAAGCCCGGCGGCTTCCACCTTGCTTTTCGCTGCCAGCAGCGCATCCAGCGACTCCACCTCGAAGGCGATGTGCTGCACCCACTCGGGGGTATTGCCGTCGCGGCCCATGGGCGGCGAATTGGGGAGTTCGAAGAACGCCAGCACGTTCCCCATGCCGGCATCGAGAAACACGTGCATGTACGGGTCGGGCTCTCCGGTGGACGGCACCCGGTCTTCGGCAATGGCCAGCACGAAATCCATGCCGAGCATATGCTGATAGAACTCCACGGTTTCCTTGGCGTCGTTGCAGCGGTAAGCGACGTGATGGATCCGCTTGAGGCTCATGAGGCCCTCCCCAGCGCGCCGCGCTGCAACTGATCGCGCTCGATGGATTCGAACAGCGCCTGGAAGTTGCCCTCGCCGAAGCCTTCGTCGCGCTTGCGCTGGATGAATTCGAAGAAGATCGGCCCGATCAACGTTTCCGAGAAGATCTGCAACAGCAGCTTCGGCTCGCCCACATCGGTACTGCCGTCCACCAGGATGCCGCGCCGCCTGAGGGCCTCCACCGGCTCACCGTGCCCGGGCAGGCGCTCGTCGAGCATGTGGTAATAGCTGTCCGGAGGCGGCGTCATGAACCGCACCCCGCGGGCGTGCAGCTCATCCCACGTGGCGATCAGGTCGTCACAGTGAAAGGCGATGTGCTGAATGCCCTCGCCGTTGTAGGCCATCAGGAACTCCTCGATCTGGCCGCTGCCGCCGGCTTCTTCGTTCAATGGGATGCGGATCTTGCCGTCGGGCGCGGTCATCGCCCGGGACAGCAACCCGGTCTGCTGCCCGCGAATGTCGAAGCGGCGGATCTCGCGAAAGTCGAACAGCTTCTGATAGAACCGCGCCCAGTGATCCATGCGGCCGCGATAGACGTTGTGGGTGAGATGGTCGATCACCTCCAGGCCGACCCCACGGGGCCGGCGCTCCACCCCGGGCAGCCAGCTGAAGTCGATGTCGTAGATGGCACTGCCGTCGGCGTAACGGTCGATCAGATACAGCGGCGCCCCGCCGATGCCGCGGATGGCCGGCAGCCGAAGCTCCATCGGGCCGGTGGGAATCTCCACGGGCTGGGCGCCGAGTTCCAGCGCGCGCCGATAGGCTGCATGCGCATCCCGGACCCGAAACGCCATACCGCAGGCGGAGGGCCCGTGCTCCTCGGCGTAGTAGTCGGCCAGACTCCCCGGCTCGTAGTTGACGATGAAGTTGACGTCGTTCTGACGCCACAGATGGGCGTCTTTGGAGCGGTGCCGGGCGACGTTAACGAAGCCCAGGGTCTCGAACACCGGTTCCAGCACGCCGCGCTGCGGCGCCGCAAACTCGACGAACTCGAACCCGTCGAGCCCCATGGGATTGTCCGGGCAATGACTCATGGCGGCACACCCCCTTGCTTCTTGTAGGAGCGACCAAGCGGCCTGCGGCCGCCGCGGTCGCTTGAGGAAAAGCGGAG
>JBLRXD010000068.1:0-16832 GCA_047920935.1 Pseudomonadales bacterium
GAATCATCGAAGAACAGGCAGCGGCCCGCTTCCCAGGGAACGGTGTCGGCTCCCACGCGTATTCGCGCGGCAGCGGGCACTTCGATGCCGAAGTGACAGCGCAGCCGCACGTTCGTCGGGCCGCAATGGGCCTTGATGTGGGTGCGGCCGCTCAGCGTCGAGAGGTAGACCTGAGCATCGTTGCCGGCTCGGGGCAGTTCGCGCACGATCCGCGAGATCTTCGGGCAGAGCGCGTGGCTCTCGGCGATTCGCCGGTTGCCGGTGTAGAAGTAGAGGGTATCCCAGGCGCCCTGATCCGCGAGGTTCTGGTGATGGGGTTTGAAGGGTGAACGAGCGCGCGCCGCCGTCACCTCATCGCGGATGCAGGCGAAGTTGTCCTCGAGCAGCGAGCGCCAGGGGAACGCCACCGGGTCGTGAAGCGGCCTTGCCGTGAGCCCGGGGAAGTACCGCCACGGGCGCTGATCCGGGTGAGCATGACGGGGGCTGCGCACTCTCGAGACGATGGAGAGGTAATCGTAAACACGGCTCAGCCGCTGCCGCTCGATGCCCTTCGCGTCGGCATCGATCATGAGTCGCTGCCAGGCATCGCCTCTCCGCCTGAAGGCTGCGAGCGGATTGGCGGCCAGACGTTTCTTCGCACTCGCGGTGGCGGTTCTGAGCTTCCCGTACGCCGGCTTCAGGTGTTTGCGAGCCAGTTGCAGGGAAGGCGCAGGATCCCGCCAGTCCCAGATCAGGTGGCCGCTGCCCAGCAGTGTCGTGGGCAGCGCCAGGCACCATGCCGCTGCGGCGCGCGTGTCCAGGCGCGCGGCTTTCCATTCGTGGAGAAACCCCGTCAGATCGCCGTCGAACCAACGGTAACGCAGACCTTCGGGATAGGTGAACGGCGAGGGTATCGACGGGCTGCCGGACGCCTGTTGCTCCAACGCCCACTGCACCTGATGCATCCCCAGCCGCTCCAGGCCGGCATGGTTGCCACCGAGACGCGCATTGACCTCGAGAAACGTCTGCTCTCCGGTCAGCGGATTCTGGATGAACTGCAGACCTCCGAATCCGTCGTACTGCAAATGCCGGCAGATGCGCAGCAGGTGATCCTGCCAGGCCGGCGTGACCGCGATGCTGGATCCCGCTACGGCGTAACCAGTTCCGTCAACGCGGTCGGTGCGATCGATGCGCACCTCCGCCGACGCCAGAACGGCGCCTCGCGACGCGTAGAAGTAGAGGCAGTGTCGGTCGCCTTCGACGTACTGCTGCACGATGAATGGCCCCTGCAGCGTCTTGGCATTGTCGAGGAACCCAGCCAGCTCCCGCGCGGAGCGCGGTATCACGGCCTTCATACCGCAGATGCGGTTCGCCTCCGAGGTGGCGCGGATGACACAGGGATACCCGAGCCGATACGCCGCATCGAGCAGATGCTCCGGCCGATCGACCAGCGTGAACGGCGCCATGGGAACGGCGAGTTCGCTCGCCATGCGCGCGGTCGCAGCTTTGTCTCCGCAGATCTCGATGGCCCGGGCGTTCGGCATCACGCAGCGGATCGCACTCGGCAGCCGGTGGCGCACGGAGTTCAGCGCCGCAAGCTCGCGGTTGCCGATGGGCAGCAGGAATTTCAGGCGGGGCCGATCTTCGACGAAGCGCGCCAGCTCGGCCAGAAAGGCGTCGACGCAGAAATCCAGCGGAGGATGTCGCCACACCTCGGAAACCCAACGGGACCGGGCAACGAACGACTTGTTGGCGGTGGCGGGCAGGCCAAGCACGCACCGCCAATCAAGCGGGCCGAGGGCGCGAACTACGGCAAGAGACTGCCGATAACCGCCAAGCACGAGTATTTCGTCACCGCCGCGCGTCGATTCTGCCACCGTTGGCTTGTCGTTTAGCTCCATGGGCCCTGAACACCATTAACGAGCTTGACAGAATCTAACTATACGACCCGCGCCGGTAACAAGGGGCAATGCACGGCAGTTGTAAGCATCTGATGCCGTGCGCTGCCTGGTTTCAGCGGAGCAGCGAGCTCGCTCCGCTGACAAGCTCACGGAAGATCTCCCCCGCCGGCCGCACGCCCTTGATCATGCCGATGCCCTGCCCGGCAAACCCCGGATTGACATCCCCCCGCCCGTCACGGTTCGCTGCGGCCATCACCGGCCCGGAGATCATCCCCTGGAACGGCATCGGCAGCGGATCCTTGCCCTCGCGCACCCAATAATCCGTCCACTTGCTGCGGATGATGCGCGCCGGCTTACCTGTAACGGATTTCGACACCATGGTGCCCTCCTCGGTGGCGTCGACGATGGCCTGCTTCTGGAAGTCGAAGATGTTGGCCTCGGTCGACGCCAGGAACACCGAACCCAGCCACACCCCCTGGGCGCCGAGCATGAACGCGGCCGCGATGCCGCGGCCGTCGACGATGCCGCCGGCGCCGAGCACCGGGGTGTCGCCCACCGCGTCCACCACCTGGGGGATCAGCGCCATGGTGCCGATAGGTGAGTTGTGGCCGCCGCCGTCGTGGCCCTGGGCGACGATGATGTCGAGGCCCGATTGCTTCACCTGGATGGCGTGGCGCACGGCGCCCACCACGGCCATCACCTTGGTGCCGTTGGCGCGCAGGCGTTCCATCCACGGGCCGGGGTTGCCGAGGCCGGAGGCGTACACGGGCACCCGCTCGTCGATCACCACGTCCATCTGCGCTTCGAAGAACTCCTTGGTGAAGATGGCCGGCTCGTCCGGGTCGCGGCGCTGGCGCAGTTCCGCCGCGTCCACCGGCGCCATGCCTTCGCGCTCGAGGAAGGCGCCGGCGAACGCCTGCATCTCGGGCACCAGGTCGGCGGGGGTGGGGCCGTCGGCGGCGTCGTAGTTAGCCCGGCGCACCGAAGCCGGCAGCAGGGTGTCGACGCCGAACGGCTTGTCGGTGAGTTCCCGGGTGCGCTGGATCCACTGGCGCAGTTGCTTGGGGCCAAGCCCGGCGGCGCCGAGCACGCCGAGACCGCCGGCGTTGGAGACCGCCGCCGCCAGCTCTGGGCCGCTGGCGCCGCCCATGCCGGCCAGCACGATGGGGTATTCGATCTCGAGCAGTTCGCAAACGCGCGTGTGCAGATTCATGTGGTTATCTCCTCAAACCTTCGAATTGACCGTAAGCCCCCCGCAGGAACAAAAGCGGCAGGCCGTGTGCATCGAGAATCTTCGCGTCGCGCACGCGACCGAGCACGATGGTGTGGTCGCCGGCATCGTGCTCGGCTTCCAGATCGCAATCCACGTAAGCCAGCACGCCTTCGAGGATGGGCGCACCGGTGACGCCCGGCCGCCACGGCAACGCGGCGAACTTATCGATGCCGGACTGCGCGAACACGTCGCACACGGGCTTCTGGTCGGCGGCGAGGATGTTGATGCAGAAGCTGCCGGCGGCGCGCAGTTTCGGCCAGCTGGTGCTGGTCTTCGCCGGACACAGCAGGATCAGCGGCGGGTCGAGGGAGACCGACGAGAACGACTGGGCGGCGAAGCCGGCGGGCTCGCCGTCGACGCAGCCGGTGGCGATGACCACGCCGGTGCAGAACTGGCCCAGGGTGTTGCGGAACGCTCGTGGGTCCAGATCGCTGGGTGCTGGCGGCATGAACTGCTCCCCCTATTGGAAAGGGATGATTCTGCACTATCGGGAGGTGGGGTTGGAGGAGGATCGCGATCTGAGTTGGATTGGCAGGAGATCGCGATCTGAGCCGGCCTGGCAGGCATCGCTCCCACAGTCTAGGGATCCCTATGGCACAATTCTGGGTTTCGATGGTTCAGGAGTCGGCGATGGCTGATTTGAGTGGGTTTCAGGACGAGGTGCGGGGCTGGTTGGAGGACAACTGCCCGCCGAGCATGCGCACGCCGATGCCGGAGGCGGAGTCGGTGTGGGGCGGGCGCCATGAGCCGTTCGTCAACCCCGAGTCGCGGCTGTGGCTCGAGCGCATGGCCGAGCGCGGCTGGACGTGCCCCACCTGGCCGAAGGAATACGGCGGCGGCGGGCTGTCGTATGAAGAGAACAAAGTGCTGCAGGAGGAACTGCGGCGCATCAACGCGCGTCCGGCGCTGCAGAGCTTCGGCATCTGGATGCTGGGGCCGGCGCTGCTGGAATTCGGCAGCCACGAGCAGAAGCTCGAGCATCTGCCGAAGATCGTCCGCGGCGAGATCCGCTGGTGCCAGGGCTACTCCGAGCCGGGCTCGGGCTCGGATCTGGCGAGCCTGAAGACCCGCGCCGAGGACAAGGGCGACTACTACCTGGTCAACGGCTCGAAGATCTGGACGTCCTACGCCGACCAGGCCGACTGGATCTTCTGCCTGGTGCGCACCGACATGAACGCCCCGAAGCACGAGGGCATCAGCTTTCTGCTGTTCGATATGGCATCCGCAGGCGTCAGCACCACGCCCATCGGCCTGATCAGCGGCGCCTCGCCCTTCTGCCAGACGTTCTTCGACGACGTCAAAGTGCCGAAGAAGGATCTGGTGGGCGAACTCAACAAGGGCTGGACCATCGCCAAGCGCCTGCTGCAACACGAGCGGCAGATGATCTCCGGCATCGGCGGCATGTCGGCCCTGGGCGGCTCGGGGCGCAAGCTGGAGGATTCCGCCAAGGAGTATCTCGGCGAGGACAATGGCCGCATTGCCGATGCCACCCTGCGCCCGAAGGTCATCGACCATCGCCTCAACGACCGCGCCTTCCAGCTGACCCTGGCCCGCGCCGGCGACGAGGCCAAGGCCGGCCACAGCGACGGCAACCTGGCCAGCATGTTCAAGTACTACGGTTCGGAGCAGAACAAACGCAAGTACGAACTGCTGCTGGAGATCATGGGCAGCCGGGCGCTGGGCTGGGAAGGCGACGCCTTCAACGACCGCGAACTGAGCACCACGCGGCAATGGTTGCGCTCCAAGGCCAACTCCATCGAAGGCGGCACCAGCGAGGTGCAGCTGAACGTCATCGCCAAGCGGGTGCTGGGGTTGCCGGATTGACCTAGACTGGTGATGAAAACCCTGTAGGAGCGATCTCCAGATCGCGATATTCCTCCGGGGGAGGAATCGCGATCTGGAGATCGCTCCCACGAATAGGAGAAGGTGCATGGAAGTCATCATCGTTCTGATCGTTCTCGCGGCGCTGGTGTTCTACGGCGTCGCCATCTACAACCGGCTGGTGAGCCTGCGCAATCGCTTCAAGAACGCTTTCGCACAGATCGAGGTGCAGTTGAAGCGCCGCTACGACCTCATCCCCAACCTCGTGGAAACCGCCAAGGCCTACATGAGCCACGAGCGCGAGACCCTGGAAGCGGTGGTCGCCGCGCGCAATCAGGCCATGGCCGGGCTCGCGGCCGCCGCCAAGGATCCGGGCAACGCCGATGCCATGCGGCAACTGGCCAGCGCCGAGGGCGGCCTGGGCAGCGCCCTGGGGCGCTTGAACGTGGTGATGGAGGCCTACCCCGACCTCAAGGCCAACCAGAACATGATGCAGCTCTCCGAGGAGCTGACCAGCACCGAAAACCGCGTCGCCTTCGCGCGCCAGGCGTACAACGACCAGGTGATGGCCTACAACACCTACCGGCAGTCGTTCCCGCCGGTGGTTCTGGCGAGCACCTTCGGCCATACCGACGACGCCGCGCTGCTCGAGTTCGAAGACAGCGCCCAGATTCAGGCGGCGCCCAAGGTGTCGTTCTCCTAACACCCAGCGCAGGAGACGCCCGTGGATTTTTTCGGCGCCCAGGACGGCGCGCGGCGCAAGACCTGGCAGCTGGCGCTGCTGTTCAGCGCCGCCGTGGTGGTGTTGATCGTGCTCACCAACCTGCTGGTGGCGATCGTCTACGCCTGGACGGCCAACGGCGGCCAGATCATCGAGCCGGGCATGCTGCTGCGCACCCTGCCCATGGAGTACTGGCTGTGGATCAGCGTCGGCGTGCTCGGCATGGTGGGGCTCGCCAGCCTGTACAAGTACCTGCAGGTGCGCGGCGGCGGGCGCGCGGTGGCGGAGTCCCTGGGCGGGCGCCTGGTGAATCAGTCTACTCAGGATCTCGCCGAGCGCCGACTGCTCAACGTGGTGGAGGAAATGGCCATCGCCTCGGCCATTCCGGTGCCGCCGGTGTACGTGATCGACGAGCCCAGCATCAACGCCTTCGCCGCCGGCTTCAGCCCTGACGACGCCGTCATCGGCGTCAATCGCGGCACCCTGGATCACCTCAGTCGCGACGAACTGCAAGGGGTGAT
Organism: Pseudomonadales bacterium; assembly: GCA_047920935.1. GTDB lineage: Bacteria > Pseudomonadota > Gammaproteobacteria > Pseudomonadales > Azotimanducaceae > UBA7803. The sequence continues at coordinate 6,217 of JBLRXD010000068.1, forward strand.
CGCCCACGAGTTCAGCCACATCTTGAACGGCGACAGCCGCATCAATCTGCGTCTCATCGCCGTGCTGCACGGCATCCTGTTCCTCAGCCTGGTGGGCTACGGCCTGCTGCGCGGTGCCGGCATGGGCCGCATGGCCGGGCGGCGCCGGGGCAGCGGCGGCGGGCCGGTTCTGGCGCTGGGGCTCGGCCTGCTGGTAATCGGCTACGCCGGCACCTTCTTCGGCAACCTGATCAAAGCCGCCGTCAGCCGCCAGCGCGAGTACCTGGCGGATGCCGCCTCGGTGCAGTTCACCCGCAACCCCGGCGGCATCGCCGGAGCCTTGAAGAAGATCGGCGCCCACGGCGCCGGCTCGAGCATGAGCCGGGCATCCGCCAAGGAAGCCAGCCACATGTTTTTCGGCTCGGTGGGCGTACCGGCGTTTCTCGGCAGCCTCACCTCGACCCACCCACCGTTGGAACGACGCATTCGCGCCGTGGATCCCGGCTGGGACGGGCGCTATCCGGCACTGGCCGCGCCCGGCGCGCCGGAACTCGCAACTGCGCAAGCGGGCTCTGCCGCTGCCCGGCCACCGGGCATTGCGGTGCTCGGCGCCATGGGTGCAGCCGCAGCCGCAGCCGCATCCGCGGGCGCAGCCGCGGGCGCGGGCGCGGGCGCGGGCGCGGGGAGCGAAGCGCGCGGCGTCACCCCGGACGAGGTCGTCGAAGCCGTGGGACGACTGGACGAGAACGGTCTGGAGCAGGCGACGCGGCTGATCGGCGGCCTGCCGGCCACGTTGCGGGATGCCGCTCACGACCCATTCGCCGGCCGCGCCCTGGCCTACGGCCTGGTGCTCGAGCCTGCGGGCGACGTGCGCGACCGGCAGCTTGCCCACGTGGCCGCCCACGCCGAGCGCGGCGTGCACCCGGAGCTGATCCGGCTGCTGCCGGAGCTGACCGATCTGGACGAGAGCCAGAAGCTGGTGCTCATCGAGATGGCCATGCCGGCGCTGAAGGGACTCTCGGAGCCTCAGTACCAGCGCTTCGTCGCCAACCTGATCACTTTGATCAAAGCCGACAGCCGCATCGATCTGATGGAGTGGGTGCTGCACCGCATTCTGGTCAAGGAGTTGAAACCCCACTTCGAAGGCCCCCGCCGCCTGCCCGTGCGCCACGGCAGCCTGCGCCCGGTGGCGGCCGAGGCCGCCACGCTGATGTCCGCCCTGGCCCGGGAAGGCGCCCCAGGCACGGCGCAGATGGCCTTCGACGCCGGCATGCAGGCGCTGGAAATGCAAGGCGCTTTCGATGCCGAAGACGACCCCAATTACGCCCGCCTGAATGCTGCGCTGACGGAACTGCAGGGGCTGAAGCCGCTGGTCAAGCCCCGGCTGATCAAAGCCTGCGCCGCCACCATCCTCGCCGACCAGCAGATCTCCCCCCGCCAGGCCGCGCTGCTGCAAGGCGTCGCCGCCACCCTCGACTGCCCCATCCCGCCGTCGATTCGCACACCGTAGGGGCTATCGGAAGAAGCGCGATTCAAGGTCACCCGTGCGCGGTGCTAGGAATCGCGATCGAGGCGCCAGGCGCGTGCCGGGCCCGGGAAAACCACCTGCACGCCATTGCTCGCGCCGCTGAGCTGAGCAAAATGACGCCGCTCAGGCGACCGAAGGTCGCCTGCAGCGGTGGCATTTTGCTCGGCGAAGGGACGCCGGAGGCGCGGCGCGAGGGCGAGCAGGTGGTTTTCCGGGGACCGGCACGCAACGATGACCATGAATCGCGATCTGGAGATCGCTCCCACATTCAGTGGGGTAGAATGCCGGCCCTATGCCCGAACCTTCAATTAGCGACGCGGATGTGGCGCCTGGCGAGCTTGCCGCGCTCGACCTGGGGTCGAACAGCTTCCACCTGCTGGTGGCCCAGGAGTGCGCCGGGCGCATCCAGGTGCGCGACAAGATCAAGGAGATGGTGCGCCTGGCGGAGGGCCTCGACCAGGACGACAACCTGATCGAGCCGGTCGCCCAGCGGGCGCTGGCCTGCCTGGAACGCTTCGGTCAGCGGCTGCGCGACCTGCCGCCCGACAGCGTGCGGGTGGTGGCCACCAATACCCTGCGACGGGCCAACAACGCCGTCGACTTCATCCGCCGGGCAGAGGCCGCCCTCGGGCACACCGTTGAGGTGATTTCCGGCCGCGAGGAGGCCCGGCTCATCTACCTGGGCGTAAGCCATGCCCTGGAAGACAACCACGAGCGTCGCCTGGTGGTGGACATCGGCGGCGGCAGCACCGAGCTGATCCTCGGGCGGCGGTTCTCGGCGGAACTCATGGAGAGCCTGTACATGGGCTGCGTGGGGCTGTCGCTGCGCTACTTCCCCGACGGCAAGCTGCGCGCCTCGCGCTTTCAGGCGGCGGTGAATCACGCCCTGCAGGAACTCGAGCCGGTACGCCGCGCCTACACCAACGCCGGCTGGGACACCGCGGTGGGGGCTTCGGGCACGGTGCTGGCGGCCCAGGAGATCCTCAATTTCATGGGCCGGGACAGTGGGGGCCTCACCCTGGCTGGGCTGGAAGAGATCCGCCGGCTGATCCTGCAGGCGAAACACGTCGACAACCTCAGCATCCCCGGGCTGCCCATCGATCGGGCGCCGGTGTTCCCCGGTGGGCTGGCGGTGCTCTACGCCCTGTTCGAAGCCCTGGACATCGAACGCATGCAGGCGACCAGCGGCGCCCTGCGCGAGGGCGTGATCTACGACCTGCTGGGGCGCGTGCATCACCAGGACGTGCGCGAGGCCACGGTGCGCGACCTCAGCCTGCGTTACCACGTGGATGCCAAGCACGCCCAGCGGGTGCGCGAGTCGGCGTTGCAACTGCTGGCTCAGGTGGCCGGCGCCTGGGGTCTCGCCGACCCCGACGACCAGCTGCTGCTGGGCTGGGCCGCCGATCTGCACGAGGTGGGCATGGACATCGCCCACAACCAGTACCACAAGCACGGCGGCTACCTGCTGCGCTACATGGACATGCCGGGGTTTTCCCGCTGGGATCAGCGCCAGCTGGCGGCGCTGGTGCGGGCCCATCGCCGCAAGTTCCCCAGCACCGACTCGATCTTCGGCGGTAGCGAACGCGACCGGTTGATCCGCCTGGCGGTGTTGCTGCGCCTCTCCGTGGTGCTGCACCGCAACCGCAGCGCCCGGCCGCTGCCGCACATCGGCCTGATGGTGGAAGGCGACGCGCTGCACCTGACGCTGCCGGCCACCTGGTTGCGCCGGCATCCGCTGACCCGGCTCGATCTGCAGCAGGAGGCAGAGCTGCTTTCGGCCATCCCGCTGCAGCTGATCATCAGCGTGAGGTGACCCTCAGCGCGCGGTGACCGTCAGCGTGCGGTGGCTGGCTGCAACTCCACCGCCGCGACATCGGCAAGCTCGCGCAGCAGCGTCTCCTGGGCGCTCTTGCGCTTGCTTCCCTTGGGCGCCGTCACCGGCTTATAGCTGCCATCCGGCTGCTCGAGCCACGCCTGGCTGTTATCCGCCAGATACAGCTGCAGCTCGCCCAGAATGCGCTTGATCAGCTGCGGCTTGCGCACCGGAAAGCACGCCTCCACCCGGTTGAAGAAATTTCGCCCCATCCAATCGGCGCTCGACAGGTACAGACCCGGATCGGCGTTCTCGAAGTAGCACACCCGGGTGTGCTCGAGAAAGCGGCCGACGATGGAGCGCACCCGAATGTTCTCCGATACCCCCTTCACCCCCGGCCGCAGCGCGCAGATGCCGCGGACGATGAGGTCGATCTTCACCCCCGCCTGAGACGCCCGGTACAGGGCCTGGATGATCTGCGGCTCGATCAGCGCGTTCATCTTCGCGAGGATGCGCGCCGGCTTGCCCTGCTGGGCCGCGGCGATCTCGCCGTCGATGAAGCCCAGCATCGAGCTGTGCAGGGTGAACGGCGATTGCAGCAGAGTCTTCATGCGCCGTGAACGCCCCATGGAGGTCAGCTGCTGAAACAGCTGCTGCACGTCCTCGCCGATGTCGTCGTCGCAGGTGAACAGCCCGTAATCGGTGTACATGCGCGCGGTGCGGCTGTGGTAGTTGCCGGTGCCCAGGTGCACGTAGCGCTTCAGCCCGCGGCCCTCCCGGCGGATCACCATGCTCATCTTGGCGTGGGTCTTGTGGCCGACGACGCCGTAGACCACTTGGGCACCGGCCGCCTGCAGGTGGTTGGCGAGTTCGATGTTGGCCTGCTCGTCGAAACGCGCCCGCAGCTCGATCACCACCAGCACCTCCTTACCGTTGCGAGCCGCGCGGGTCAGCGCTTCGACCACCGCCGACTCGGTGCCGGTGCGGTACAGAGTCTGGCGGATGGCGAGCACGGTGGGGTCGTCAGCGGCCTGGCGCACGAAATCGATGAACGGCGCGAACGACTCGAACGGATGATGCAGCAGCAGATCGTCCTGACGGATCACCGCGAACATGTCGTCGGCCTGGCGCACCCGCTCGGGGATGTGCGGAGTGAAACCCGGGAACTTCAGCTCCGGACGATCGGCCACGTCCGGCACCGCCGCCAGCCGCATCAGGTTCACCGGGCCGTCGCAGCGATACACGTCGCTGGGATCCAAGCCGAACTGGGTGGTGAGGAACGTCTCGAGGTTTGCCGGGGTGTCGTCGGCCAGTTCCAGCCGCACGGCTTCGCCGTAGCGGCGCTGGGTCAGCTCGCCTTCCACCGCGCGCAGCAGGTCGTCGACCTCCTCCATGTCGACGAACAGATCGCTGTTGCGGGTGAGGCGGAACTGAAAGCAGCCGGACACCCGCATGCCCGGGAACAGATCGTCGACGTGGGCTTCGATGATGGACGACAGCAGCACGAACTCGTTGGGCGACTGGGCACAGCTGTCGGGCAGCCGGATCACCCGCGGCAACGATCGCGGCGCCTGGACGATGGCACGGCCGAGCTTGCGGCCGAAGGCGTCCTCCCCTCCCAGCGCCACGATGAACGCCAGGTTCTTGTTGATCGGCTGCGGAAACGGATGCGCCGGATCCAACGCCATGGGGCTGATGACCGGCGCCAGCTCGCGCTTGAAGTAGCGCGACAACCACTGCCGCTGCTTCGGGTTCCAATCTTCGGTGGCGAGGATGCGGATGCCCTGCAGATCGAGCTTCGGCAGCAGCACGTCGTTGAGCAGCCGGTACTGCTCCGCCACCAGCTTGTGACAGAACTCGGTGATGGCGCGCAGCTGATCCGACGGGCTCATGTTGTCGGGGCCGCGCCGGGTGGCGCCGTAGACCTCCTGCTGCTTGAGGCCGGCGACGCGGATCTCGAAGAACTCGTCCAGCACCGATCCGGCGATGCACAGGAACCGCAGCCGCTCAAGCAACGGCAGTTCGTCGTCCTGGGCCTGCGCCAGCACCCGGCGGATGAACTCCAGCTGAGACAGCTCCCGATTGACGTAAAGCTCGGGGGTGGTGGTGGACTGCGCTTGCACTTCACTCATGGTTGGATGGCCGTAGGGCTGGGTGAGAGTAAACTTCGACTTTAGCATGTGAACATCGCCGAATTGTTATGAGCGACCAAGACCGGGTGTACCGCACCCGCAGAACCCAACTGGTGGATTTCGCCTTCGACGCCGCGGTGGCCGAGGTGTTTCCCGACATGATCCGCCGCTCGGTGCCCGGCTACGAGACCGTGATCCCGCTCACCGGGCTGCTGGCGGCACGCGCCTTCCGCGCCGGCGCGCCCGCCCCCGCCCGGGTCTACGACCTGGGATGCTCCCTGGGCGCCACCGCCCACGCGCTGCTGCATCAACTGGGCGGCGAGCCCTGCGAGCTGCTGGCGGTGGACAACTCCCAGGCCATGATCGAGCGCGCCCGCGGGCTGAGCGACGATGCGCGGCTGACGTTCGTGCAGGCCGACATCCGCGAGCTGCCGCTGCAGCCGGCACGGGTCGTCACTCTGAACTACGTGCTGCAGTTCCTGCCGCCGGACGATCGCCTGGCGCTGCTGCAGCGCATTCGCGCGGCGCTGGCCCCCGACGGTCTGCTGATCCTGTCGGAGAAGATCCGCTTCGACGACGTCGAGACGCAGCGCGACTTCGAGGCCGCGCACCTGGATTACAAACGCGCCAACGGCTACTCGGAGCTGGAGATCAGCCAGAAGCGCAACGCGCTGGAAAACGTGATGATCGTCGACAGCGAAGATGCCCACCGACAGCGGCTGGCGGCGGCCGGGTTCGGCCGCGTGCGCAAGTGGTACCAGTGCCTGAACTGGGCCGCGTTCGAAGTTCGCCCCTGAGCGCCGGCCGTGCTGATCCACCACCCCCCTCTGCCGCCCGACCTGGAACCGCTGGCGCCGGTGAGCGCCGAGCGCCTGGCGCCGGGCGGTCATGGCGACATGCCGCGCTGGCTGGCGGCGCTTCAGGCGTTGCCGGAACTGCACGCCGAACGGGTGCGGCTGACCGACCTGGTGACCGTGGAGGGGCCAGTCACCGCAGAGCAGCGCGAGCGCCTGCGGCAGGCGTTGATGGCGCTGCATCCCTGGCGCAAAGGGCCGTTCTCGCTGTTCGGCGTGCACATCGACACCGAGTGGCGGTCGGACTGGAAGTGGCAGCGCCTGGCCCCGCACCTGGCGCCGCTGACGGGGCACCGGGTGCTCGACGTGGGCTGCGGCAACGGCTACTTCGGCTGGCGCATGCTCGATGCCGGCGCGGAGCAGGTGGTGGGGGTCGATCCGACGCTGCTGTTCTGCATGCAGCACCAGGCGGTGAACGCCTACCTGGGCCGCGTGGTCGGCAGCGCTGCCAATCTGGTGCTGCCGGTACGCTTCGAAGAACTGCCGCCGGCAACGTTCGACAGCGTCTTCAGCATGGGGGTGATCTACCACCGGCGGGATCCGCTGGAACACGCCCGGCGGCTGTTCGAGCATACCCGGCCCGGCGGCCAGGTGGTGCTGGAGTCGCTGGTGGTGGAGGGCGCGGCGCCGCTGCAGCCGGCGGGCCGCTACGCGCGGATGCGCAACGTCTGGAACGTGCCCACCCCCGCGCTGCTCGGCGACTGGCTGCGCCAGGCCGGCTTCGCGGACGTGCGCGTGGTGAACGTCATCCGCACCACGGTGGACGAGCAACGCACCACCGCGTGGATGCGCTTCGAATCCCTGACGCAGACCCTGGCAGCCGATGGCAGCGCCACGGTGGAGGGGCACCCGCCGCCGGTTCGGGCCGTCGCCCTGGGCCGGAAGCCTGTATAATCCCGCGTTGGCACCTCACGCGGATGGGCATCGCTCATGATGTTCGGCTTGCTTCCCATCAGTTTCCGCTTCCGCGGCAAATTGCGACGCATCAGAGACATCTATCACTGCTTTCTCGAGCATCCGGACAAGGCCCTGCACCCCACCCAGATCGCCCGCTACACGGGCATTTCTTTCGCCGAGGTGAACACCCGGCTGCAAGCCACCCCAGAGCTTTTCGTCAAGCTTCCCAAGCGGCAGGACGGCATCACCCGCTACCGCCTAACCACCTCCACCACCGCGCGCAGCCCCGAGGAGATCGACAAGTTCCTCGAGCAGCAGGCGCGCAAAGAGACCCTGCTGCTCTACGCCGTGGGGGCCATGGTGCTCGGGCTGGCGCTGATCGTGGTGATTCTCATCGGCCCGGCGCTGTGACCGGCCGCCCGTCGAACGCGCAACCGGAGGCGTAATGCCCGAACAGTTGAACCACGACCAGCAAGCCCTGGCGTCCCGAGCCCGTGACTTCGCCGCCGCGGAGCTGCTACCGCGCAGCGGCGCCGATCCGCGCGAGGCGCGCCCGGCGGTGGTGGCCGCCGCCAAGGCCGCCGGCTTCTTCCAGATGACCCAGCCCCGCGCCTTCGGCGGCAGCGAAGCCAGCACCCTGGAGCTGACGGTGGTGCGCGACGAACTCGCCGCCGCCAATGCGCCGTTCATGGACGCCGTGTTCGGCCCGGGGCCCGGTGTGCTGGCGGAGGTTGGCGAGCCGCTGCGCAGCAGCCATCTGCAGCCGCTGCTGGCGGGCGCCAAGCGCGCCGGCTTCGGCTTCACCGAACCCGACGACGCCCCCGCACCCACCCGCGCCAGCATCGCCGGGGAAGAACTGGTGATCGACGGCCAGAAATCGTACGTCACCGGCGGCGCCGAGGCCGACTTCATCAATACCCTGGTGCAGGTAGAGGGCCACGGCCCCGCCATGGTGGTCATCGACACCGGCCTGCCCGGCGTCACCCTGGAACGCCGCTTCACCTCCCTGGACGGCAGCCACCACGCGGCTTTTCGCTTCGACGCGGTGCGCGTCCCCGTGACCCACCTGATCGGCAGCCCCGGCGAAGGCATGCCCCGCGCCATGCGCCAGATCGGCGACACCCGGCTCGCCATCGCCGCCCACTGCGTGGGCACCATGCGCTGGGTGCTCGACTACCTCACCGAGCACCTCGCGCAACCCGACCGCAGCGGCAAGCCCCGGGGCATCAAGGAAGGCGTGCGGCTGCGCTACGCCGACCTGCGCATCCGCGCCTTCGCCGCCCGCAGCATGCTGTACCGCGCCGCCCGACTGGCGGACGCCGGCGACAACGTGGTCAACGAAGGCATGGCCTGCAAGGTGTTCGCCACCGAAGCGGTGAGCGACGTCGTCGACACCGCCATCCAATTGGTTGGTGGCGGCGCGCTCATCGCCGACCATCCCCTGGCGGTGCTGTACCGCCGCGTCCGCAGCCTGCGGCTGGCAGAGGGCGGCAGCGATGTCTTGCGCCTCAACCTGGCGCGCGGCAAGCTTGATCTCGGTAAAGGCAGAATATGAGGCTCGCATTGCGCACCCCCGTGACCGCCATCAAAAAATCCACCGCCATCAGAACATCCACCGCCGCCGCGCTGATGATCGCGCTGCTCGGCAGCGGCTGCACTTGGATCCACCTCACCGACGCCGGCGCCGGCGTCGCCCAGGCCAATGCTTCCCAGGTCGCCAATTGCCGCCAGGTGGGCTCGGTCACCTCGAGCACGCCGGATAAGGTCGGCGTCAAGCGCGGGCGCGGCAAGGTTGCCGAAGAGCTCATCGTGCTGGCCCGCAACGAAGCCGCCAACGTCGGCGGCGACACCATCGTCCCCGCCGGCCCCGCCGTCGACGGCCGCCAGGATTTCCACGTCTACCGCTGCGGTTCATAACCTCGGGTACGCGGGCGCCCTTGAGGCGACCGCGCGGCGGGCTGCGGCGGCGTCACCTGCACGCCCCCGCGCCACCCGCCGCGCTCCGAACACCTCGTCCGCGACCGTTCTGGTGCGGCGACGCCGCATGGGTTGGGTCTAGTCGGTAGGTGCACGAAACCGCGCCAGAACCTCCCGTTGAGACCGCACCTCCATCTTCTGGAAGATGGACTTCATTTGAGTGCGTACGGTCCAGACGCTGACCGACCGCTGCTCGGCAATCTCCTTCAATGACGCGCCGGTGATGAGGAGGCTGACAATCGCTCCCTCACTCGAGGTTAATCTGTATTTCTCGCTCGCCGACTTCGCCGGGCCCACTATCTGGTCGGGCAACGATTCTGCGAGCAACACGATCAGCTTAACGGGGAGGAACGTCCCGGTTTCGCGCACGAGCGGGAGGAGACGCAATCGCAGCTTACGGTTCCAAAGAACGATCTCTTTCACCGCACCGGAGGCAGCTTCGCCGATTGCTTTGGCTAGCTTCGACTGTAGATTCGCTGAAAACGCCTCAAGGCGTCCGGTGCGCAGCCTGAGTATTCCCGGCTGAAGCAGCATACGCTCCAGAGAAGGACTACAAGATAGCAGCCGCGCGTTTACATCTATGATGGAGGCGTCGGTGAGCAGCTTTAGGGGCCGGATTTCCTTGGGGGATTCAGGCTGTCGGCTCTCAACGATTTCCTGCATGCGCAGCGCTTGATCGACATGAAAACCGATTCTTTCGAGGATCTGCTTTTCGATGCTTCGGGCCGGCCCCTGTTCGGGGCTGCGCTGCAGCGTCAAGCCGATTCCGATGTGTCCGCGTTTCGGAAGAAGTTGAACGAGGCGACATGGCATCGTGATCGAGCCGGCCGTCGTCCCAAACATACAGAAGGGAGGATGGTGAGGTATTCAGGCTTGACGCGTTGATGAGCGCGTTGCGGCTACCAGTGATGTCCGCGAGTGTTCTCAGCGGAACTGACCAGGAGTGAACCTGCGCCCCAGCGAGGTAGATCTGGGATATCAGCAGGCCATAGCCATCAGTCATCGTGGAGTCGCTATTCCTTCTGGTTCACGTCACTTGATCACGTGCTGGGGGGCGCGTCTCCCTGTACGCTCCAGTGCTGCTCGACGAGCGAAAACCCCAATCCGGCGCCTGGTACAGATATACCAAAACACCTCAATTGACGAAGCGATGCCCAGCCCTATATACGCCCATCACTATCGATCACACAACCCCCACACACAGGAGGTTAAACGCCATGCCCGGGGCCCTGATGCATAGAACCCGACACCAATGACAAGGGCTCCGACCGGCATGGATCGATGCTGCAGATGAGTAGCTGACCCAGGGAGATCTGTCGGGAGTGCGCGCAAGCGGTAGCTGCGAGGCCGTGGAACACGGCCCCAAACGCCAGGGCTGCGAACTCGGGTTCGCGGGAGAGATCGGCGAGAGGGAAATCCCGATCAGCCTGCACGCG
>JBLRXD010000069.1:0-16789 GCA_047920935.1 Pseudomonadales bacterium
TGCGCCGGCGGCAGAAGTCGGATATGCGCTGCCGGTAGTGTTCGACCGTCTGCCCGGTCATCACGCTGCGCTGCTCGTCCCTGAGTTCGCCGCCGGCCCGGGTCGCCACGTCACGAGCCACCTTCAACATATCTTCGAACGCTTCCATGGGGTGCTCCGGGCCGGGCAACTGCATGAAGAAGCACACCCCGGGCGAGCGGAACTGCTCGAGATCGGCCATGTCGAAGGTGCCCGGCTCCACCACGTTGGCCACGCTGTACAGGGTCGCCCGGGTCATCGGATCTACCCTGTGAAAGATGTTCATGTCGCCGTAGCGCAGGCCGCGCGAGCGCAGCGCCTCGACCAGCCCGGCGCCCACGAAGGGCTCGCCCTTGGCAGCCACCACGCTGATCATGATGAGCTCTTCCACCGGCTGCTCGACATTGCGGCTCTCTGAGCGGCTCTCTGAGCGGCCATCCGCCGCGGCGTGACGCCTCTTCGGCGCCGATCGCCCGCTGCCGCGGTGGCCATCGTCGCCGCCGCGCCCCCCGGCCCGGTCGACCAGATCATTGAACCTGCGCGCTGCCTGACGGGCCATGGAACCTTCGGCAGCCCGCTCGGGCATGATGACGTCAGCCACCTTACCGCGCGCAGCCGGCGGTTGCGTCTGCGGCCGGGACGGCCCCGGCTCGGCGGCCGCCCGCGGTTCAACGACATCAGGCGCTGATGGCCCTTCAACTGCGGGCGCCGCTGCTTTCGCTTGCGCCCGCGGCTCGCTTCTGGATGCGCTCAACTTGGGCGCGCCAGCCCTGAGCGAGTCGCGCCTCGCGGCGGCGGCGGTTGCGGCAGCGACAGCGCGGGCTTCCGCCCCTTGGACGCTGGCCGGCTTGTCGCTGGCCGGCTGATCGCCGGCGGGCTGATCGCCGGCGGGCTGATCGGTGGCGGGCTCGGCGACAGGCGGCTGCAGACGCGGCTCGGTTCTGCCACCGGTTACCCGCGCCTCCGGGTCTGACCCTCGGGATGAGGAACCTCCATCCGGCCGGCCCCTCCGCACGGGGGCCTGACGCACCGCATCCGCAGTCGCCAGCGGCAGATCGGTCTGACGGGGCTCCTCGGCGCCGCGCGCAATGACCCTGGCACCGCCGTTGGGCAGTTCGGCCCGCAGCCGCAACATCTCGTCCACATCCTCTACCGAAGACTCGCTGATCAGGTCCATGCGCAACGGATCACGCCGAGCACGCCACGCGATCCAGAATCCATGGACGACAACGGCGACGATCAACAGACCGCCAACAAGCAGAATGATGTCTTTGAAATCCAATTTCGGCTCCTCGGCCGCGCCAGGCGACCCCGACAGCTCCTCAAACAGGGCGTTTACGCGATCCTGCGATCGCAGCTGCAGCGTTGTCAGACGACGGCCAGCGCAGCAGCTTCCTCCACGTCCACCGACACCAGCCGGGAAACCCCGGGTTCGTTCATCGTCACGCCCAGCAGATGGTCGGCCATCTCCATGGTTATTTTGTTGTGCGTGATGACGACGAACTGGACGTCGGCAGACATCTCCTTAATCAACTCGGCGAACCTCGAAACGTTGCTGTCGTCCAGCGGCGCATCCACCTCGTCCAGCAGACATACCGGGCTTGGATTGAGATGGAAGATGGCGAAGATCAGCGCGACTGCCGTCATTGCCTTCTCACCCCCCGAGAGCAGATGCACGCTCGCGTTTCGCTTACCCGGCGGCCGCGCCATCAGCGAGACCCCGGTATCGAGCAGATCCTCCCCTGTCAGTTCAAGATAAGCGTGTCCTCCGCCGAAAATCTTCGGAAACAGCTCGCCCAGACGAGCATTCACTTTTTCGAAAGTCTCCTTGAAGCGCAGACGCGTCTCCTTGTCGATCTTCCGGATCGCGTTCAGCAGAGTCTCCAGTGCCTGTTCCAGGTCTTCGTTCTGCTGATCGAGATAGTTCTTTCGCTCCGATTGCGATTGGTATTCTTCTATGGCCGCGAGGTTGATCGGGCCGAGGCGCACGATGCGTCGATCGGTCGCCGCCAGCGCCTCGGCGGCCGCCGCTTCGCTGGCGTCTGCCGCCAATGATGCCTGTACGGCTTCGAGCTCGAAACCGGTGGCCGTGATCTGCTGCAACAGATTGCGCTCTTCCACCGCGAGCCCCTGGCGATCGACCCGAGCCGACTCGAGCCGCCCGCGCACGTCGGCCAACTGGGCCTCGGTGCGGCCGCGCGCTTCTTCGAGCTCGCGAACCTCCACGTCGATACGTTCGAGGCTGTCCCGAACCGTGCCGAGCTTACCCTCCTCGGCCAGCCGGTCGGCCAGTTTGCTTTCCAGGTCGGCCTTGAGTTCAGGCAACGGCCGCGCCCCGTCGACGATGCCGGATTCCAGCCGCTGTTGCTGAGCCACCAGTTCCTGCTGCTGGCGCAGCAGTCGGTCGCGGGCCGTCGCACCAGCGGCAAGGCGCGATTGCAGACTTCCCAGCTCGCCGTTCAACGCATGATAGCGATCCCGACTGGCCCGCGCCGCGTGTCGGGCGCCGTCGAGCTCGCGCTCGTTGCCCTCCCGGGTGAGCGCGAATGCTGCCCGCTCGTCGCTGTGGCGCTCGCGCTCCTGCTCGGCGTGGATCAGCCGCGCGCGAGCCTCTGCAAGCCGCTCGGTCTCTTCGTCGACCTGCTGATCGATCTCTGCCCGCTCGCGCCGCACCCGCTCGTGGCGCGCATCCGCCTGCTCTTTCTGCACCCGGCGCACCCCGTACTCGGCTTTGAGCTCACCGAGGCGCTGCCCCAGGCCGTTGGCCTGGCTCTGAAGCTGCTCGCGTTCCGCCTCGAGCTCCTCTACCCGGGCGCGACCGTGCACCACCTGGCCCTGCAGCTCGGCCAGATTGAGCTCCGCATCCTCCACCCGCAAGCTCAGAGTCTCGATCTGCTGGGCACGCTCGATGATGCCCGACTCGTCCTGAGCGCCAGCGAGCACACGCACCCAGTCGGGGCCCATCCAGATGCCCTGGCGGGTGATGATGCTCTCGCCGGCAGCCAGCCGGCGCCGTTGGGCGAACGCCACCTCCGCGGTCTCGGCCGCATACACGCCGTGCAGCACCGTGCCGAGCTTCAGCGAGTGGCTGCGGACCAGCGACGCCAGGCTCGGCAGCTCGCCGTGCTGCTCGACCTCGACGCGACCTTCCACCAGAATCACGCCGCCATCGCCGAGCTCGCTCAGCGCCTGCTGGTAATCGTCGATGCGATCGACGCACACCGCCTGCAGATAGTCGCCGAGGACGGTCTCCACCGCGCGCTCCCAACCGCTTACCACGGCCAGCCGCTCACCGAGGCGCTCCGCCCGGTCGAGCTGCAACCCCTCGAGCCAGTCATGGGCGCTGCGCTCGTTGCGGCCCAGCGCCGCCTGCTGCACCGCTTCCAGGCTCGCCAGCTCATGCCGCAGCCCCTGGACCTCGATACGCGCCTGGTCGAGAACGCGCTCGGTCTGCAAGCCTTCCTCGCGCACGGCGCCGAGGTCGCCGAGGCAGCGGTCGATCTCCGCTTCCACCCGGCGGCGCTCTTCGTCGTGATGGGAAATCTCCTCGGCCAGGCTGTCGACATCGTCGCTGGCCACCACCGGCACGCTGTCGGCATCCTGGTCGAGCTGCTGGCTGCGGCTGCGCAGGCGCTGCAGCAGCTGCTCGAGATGCTCCACCCGGGACGCCTGCACCTGGGCGTCGCGCTCATGCTCGGCCACCCGCGCGCCGACTTCTTCCCACACGCTCTGCCACTCGCGGTAACGACCTTCCAGCGCCGCCAGCGCTTCACCGGCCGTTTCGTCCTGGTCGGCGGCGAGCTGAACCTGCGGCTGCAGCTCGTCGATACGCGCCTGCAGTTGCTGAATTTCCGCCTCGTCCAGGCTCAACTGCCGGGCAGCTTCCTCAGAACGTTGCGCAACCTGCCCGAGATCCAGCTCGAGCTGCTTGACCCGCTGCTGGCTGAACTGAATGGCTTCCTCGATGCGCGCGATGTCCGCGCCGATCTGGTAATAGCGGCCCTGAACGCGGTTGAAATCTTCCGACGCATCAGCATGCTTCTGGCGCCGCTGCTCGATCTCGGTATCGATGTGCTGCTGCTCGGCCGCGGCCTTCTCCAGCGCCACCTCGAGCTCGCGGATCTCCAGCTGCCGCTGCTCGAGCACCTGGTGCAGCTTCAGGTAGCGCAGCGTATGCAGCTCTGCGGTGAGCCGCCGCTCCTCGAGCTTCAGCTCCTTGTAGCGCTCGGCGGCTTTCGCCTGACGTTGCAGCCGGTCGATCTGGCGACCCAGCTCCTCGCGCAGATCAGCCAGACGGTGCAGGTTGTCACGGGTGTGGCGGATGCGGTTCTCGGTCTCCCGGCGCCGCTCCTTGTACTTGGATATACCGGCGGCTTCCTCCAGATAGACGCGCAGATCTTCGGGCTTGGCCTCCACCAACTGGCTGATCATGCCCTGCTCGATGATGGAGTAGCTGCGGGGACCGAAACCGGTGCCGAGGAACATGTCCATGATGTCGCGGCGCCGGCAGCGGTTGCCGTTGAGGAAATAGTTCGACTGGGCGTCTCGCGTCACTTGCCGGCGCACGGCGATCTCCGCATAAGCAGCGTACTCGCCGCCGATGCGGCCGTCGCTGTTGTCGAAGATGAGCTCGATGCTGGCCTGGGCAGTGGGCTTGCGGGTGTTGGAGCCGCTGAAGATGACGTCGGTGAGGTTTTCGCCGCGCAGCTGTTTGGCCGAGCTTTCGCCCATCACCCAGCGCACCGCGTCGATGATATTGGATTTCCCACAGCCGTTGGGGCCGACCACCGCACAGCGGTTCCCCGGGAGGGTGACCGTGGTCGGGTCGACGAAGGATTTGAATCCGGCGAGTTTGATCTGCTTCAGCCGCATTAGAACGGACGAACGCCCTGATCCAGGAAGCCGCAAGTCTAAAGCAAATCTGTAGCCTATGTCCCCATATCGAAGGGGCGAAGTTGCGTTGACGACAACGCAAATCCAGGGGTCAGTTGCGCGATACGCCCGCTTCGGTCAGGAAGCACAGCGCCAGCTTGCGCTCGCGGCCGTTGAAGGCATGCACCAGCTGACGGATCAGCTCGGCATTACCGTCTTCCATGGCCTTCAGCAACGACTGGTGGTAGCGCAGACTGTCGCGCAGGTCGTAATCCGGGTGCGCCGCAGCAAGATGGGTGAGCCGCAGCCCCGCTGGGATCAGGCCCTTGAGAACCGACACCAGATAATAGTTGTTGAGCTGCAGAAATCCTGCCTGAGCAAACGATCTGCGAGCTTCGAGAGCGGACCCCACGTCACCTGCGTTGACGGCGGCCGCGAGGCTGCCGATGCTGGCTTCGAACGGCCCCGGCGCAAATTTCCGCGACCCTGCGAGCTTGCGATAGAACGAGGTCTGCAGCTCGCTGACCAGTTCGGAGCAATTGGACAGATCGTCGGCATCCAGGCAGCTCACGGTGGCGCCGCGCCGCGGCAGGATTTCGACGAGATGGCGGCGCTCCAGAATGAGCAGGGCCTCCCGCACCGAGCCGCGGGAAACGCCCAACTCGGAGGCCACCTTCAATTCCTGAATGCGCGCTCTCGGCCGTAGCCGGCCAGCAATGATCTCCGCGCCTATATGGTCGGCGATCTTTTCCGTAAGACTGACGGCCGGTTCGAAGTGCATGAGTGTCCCTAACCCAGGATGTCCCGAGTTGTTCGACCCGGTGCGCGGACAGGGGTTCCCCAACGAGGGCCATGCGGCGGCAAAGACCGCGCGCGGATCGCGCCGCTCAACCCCCGCCGGTTGGCGGCCGCAATGAAGCGTCCAGCCGCAGCGGATTTTGCAGCTCGGCCACCTGAAGAACCTCGGAGTGCCACTCCCAATCCCCCGGATGCGCATTGGGTGTGCCGCTGCGGCTCAGGCGCACCACGACTTCGAAGGCGGCGGCGCTGGACAGGTGCAGATCCTGACTCATGCTCACGGTGTCATCGAGGCGTACCGACATGGGCAGCAAGCCGGCCGGACGGCGCACGACCGCGTAAGGCATGCCGCCGCCGGGCGGGCGAGCGATGACGAACAGGGTGCCGTCACGAGGAGCGCCCTCGGGCGCCGTGACTTCCACATCGATGCTGGGCTGCAGGTCGCCCATGCGCGAGCGCGCCTCGGCCAGCCCCCCAAGCAGGGTTGCGAACTGCGGCGCCGACAAGGGGTTGTTGAGGGCGCGATTGAGATGCTCCACCGACGCCCGGTACTCGCCACGACGATAGGCTTCGATCGCGAACATCTCCAGCACCAGCGGGTGATTCGGCTCCATCTCCAGCAGTCGCTGGGCGACCCGCCGGGTTTCCGCATCCAGCTCGCCCTCGGCGGCCAGATAACGGGATTGCACCAGGTAGAGCATGATGTTGGGGTCGTGTCCCACCTGGGCGTGGACCCGGGAAAAAGCCTCGGCGGCGTCGGCAAACTCTCCCAACTGCAGCTGGCTGATGCCCAGCAGGTAGCCGCTCTGAGTGTCCGCAGGGCGACGCTCCACCCGTCGTTCCAGCCGGTCGCGCCAGATCACCAGCTGCTCTCGCTCGGTCTGCGGGTTCAGCCGCAGCACCTCAGCCGCACCCGCCAGGCGCACGCCTTCCGGTTCGCCCACCGACAGGTACACCAGGATGCCCGCCAACGGCAGGGCGATCATCACCACCGCGGCAACCCATGGCCGCGGACTGTATGGCGCCTCCGGCGCGCTCACCGCGCCGGCCGTGGCGAGCTCCGCGGCCCGGTAGTCGTCGAGCAGACTGGCGCCAAGCTCCTCGACCATGGCTTCGCGCATCTCGTCGTCGATCTGCCCGGCAGCGGTCTCCACATCGAGCTCCGCGACCCGATCCTGGTAAATGGACCGAATCGCCATCTGCCGGCCGTCGAGGCCATCGACGGAACGGGCGCGACCAGAGCGCAGCAACGGCCAGGCGGTAAATCCCACGGCTGCCGCCAACAGCAGGGTAGCCACGATCCAGAACATCAATCTCGCCCCAATATGGACCGCACTTCGGCGGCTTCATCGCTGCTCAACGGCTCGCCGGGCGGCTGCCGCAGCATGCGCCACAGAACGACCACGCCGAACAGCAGAAACAGCAACGGCCCGAACCAGAGAATCCAGGTGTCAGGCCGGAATGGTGGCTTGTAGAGAACGAAATCCCCATAGCGCGCCTGCAGGAATGCCAGGATCTGCTCGTCGCTCATCTGCTCTTCGTGGATGAGCCGGTGCACGGTACGCCGCAGGTCGGCGGCAATGGGAGCATCCGACCCGGCGAGGTTGGTGTTAAGGCATTTGGGGCAGCGCAGCTCCGCGATCAGCCCGCGGAAGCGTTGCTCCTCGACCTCGCTGTCGAACGCGTAGAGATCGAACGGCGCGGCGGCCTGCAGGCCCCCGGCCGCAGCCAGCAGCAGGGCAGCCGCCAGGATCCGCCAGCTGTGCATGCACGAGCGCAACAACATCTCAGCCATCGAGCACCTGCATGACCAACGGACCCAGCTCGTCCCGCCAGATGCGGGGATTGATATCGCCGACGCGCTTGTAGATCACTTTCCCCGCCGCATCGAGCAGGAAGCTCTCGGGGGCGCCGTAGACCCCGAGTTCGACCCCGAGGGAGCCGTCCGGATCCTGTATGACCATGTCATAGGGGTTGCCGTAACTCTGCAACCACAGCCGCGCCTTGGCGGCGTCGTCTTTGTAGTTCACGCCGACGATGCGCAACCCGGTAGTCTCGCCTATCCATAACAGCTCGTCGTGTTCGGCCTTGCAGGTAGGACACCAGGTAGCCCAGACGTTCACCAGAACCGGGCTGCCGAGCAGATCGTCCCGGGACACCCGGCGCTGCGGATCGTCGAGCAGGGTCGCCTCGAACGGCGGAAACGGCTTGCCGAGCAGCGCGCTGGGCAACTGATGGGGATCATTCAGGCTGAATCCGGCGAAGCCGATGCCGAGAATCAGGATGAACACCGCCAGCGGGACAAACAGGCTGGCCCGGCTCATACGCCCACCCTCCCATCGGGCTCGGCGCCTCGGGCACCGGCCTGCTGGGGCCGCAGCGGCGGCTCCTCGGCCACGCCGTCGCGCTGGCGTAGCCGGCGATAGCGGGCATCCCCGACCGCGACGATACCCCCCAGGGTCATGAACAGCGCGCCCAGCCAGATCCAGCGGACGAACGGTTTGTGCTGCAGGCGCACAGCCCAATCACCATCGCCCAGGGGTTCGCCCAGAGAAATGTACACGTCGCGGGTGAAGCGGGCATTGATCGCCGCTTCCGTCATCACCTGATCACTCGCCAGATAGCGGCGTTTTTCCGGATACAGGTAATACTGCCGATTGCCCTCGGTAATCAGAAAGGTGCCCCGCTCGGCGACGAAGTTCGGACCTTGCCGGACGCCCATACCCTCGAAGCGGATGCTCAGCGCGTCGAGCGCCTCTTCCTGGCCCGGCGACATCCGCAGATCCTTCTCCACCGACAGAGCGACGGTGAGCGCGACGCCCAACAGGGTCATCGCGAAGCCGCCATGGGCGCAAAGCATGCCCCAGTAGGCCAGCGGAATGCGGCGGATTCCACTGCGGCTGCGCTTCCACAGATCTTTGCCGTGGGAAAATGCCACCCACAACCCCAACGCCACCGCCGCAAGCACTTGCCAGGGCAGCGCACCCACCAGCAGCAGCGGTAGCGCCACCCCGAGCGATGCGCTGGCCACGGCGATCCAGCCGAGTTCGCGCAGCAGCCGCTCGGGCCGGGTGCGCTTCCACTGCAGCGCCGGCGCGACCCCCAGCGCCGCCGCCAGCAACAGCATCAGCGGCACGAATCCGGCGTTGAAGTACGGCTCGCCCACGGACAGCTTCGCGCCGCCGGTGAAAGCCTCGTAGGCCAGCGGATACATGGTGCCCAGCAGCACCAGCGCCATGGCCACCACCAGCAGAATGTTGTTCACCAGCAGAAACGTCTCACGACTCCACAGCGAGTAGCGGATTCTCGATCCGATCACCGTGGCCCGCATGGCGTACAACGTCAGCGAACCGCCCACCACCAGCAGCAGGAAGGCCAGAATGAACATGCCGCGCGTGGGATCGACGGCGAAGGCGTGCACCGAGGTGAGCACGCCGGAGCGCACGATGAAGGCGCCCAGCAGCGAAAGCGAAAACGTGGCGATCGCCAGCAACAGAGTCCAGGCCTTGAAAGAGCCGCGTTTCTCGGTCACCGCCAGGGAGTGAATCAACGCCGTGCCGACCAGCCAGGGCATGAACGAGGCGTTTTCCACCGGATCCCAGAACCACCATCCACCCCAGCCGAGCTCGTAATAGGCCCACCAGCTGCCCAGGGCGATGCCCAAGGTGAGAAACGCCCAGGCCCAGTTGGTCCAGGGCCGGGACCAGCGAGCCCAGGCCGCGTCGAGGCGACCGGACAACAGCGCCGCCACGGCGAAGGCGAACGCCACCGAGAACCCCACATAGCCCATATACAGCATGGGCGGATGCACGATCAGGCCGAAGTCCTGCAGCAGCGGGTTGAGATCGGCACCATCCAGCGGCGGCAACGGCAGCAACCGCTCGAAGGGGTTGCTGGCCCATACCAGGAAGGCGAGAAATCCGAGATTGAGCAGCCCCATGATGCCGAGGACACGGCCGAGGAAATCCGTGGGCAGATGCCCGCCGCGCAACGCCACCGCCAGGGTCCACCCGGTCATTACCAGCACCCACAGCAGGAAAGAGCCTTCGTGGCCGCCCCATACGGCGCTGATCTTGTAGTACCAGGGCAGCAGGCTGTTGCTGTTGTTGGCGACATACGCCACCGAAAAGTCGTCGGTGAGAAACGCCTGGGTCAGGGCGACGAACGCCAGCGCCACGAATACGAACTGGCCGATCACCATGGAGCCCAGCGCATTGACCCAATGGTCGCGGCCGGTGGCCGCGCCTGCGAGCCCGAACCAGGCGATGGCGACGCTCATGCACAGCGCGATCGCCAGCGCGAACAGGCCGAACTCGGGAATCATGACCCGGGCCCCATGGACATGCCCACAAGCTCCGCCGGCATGTAGTTCTCGTCATGTTTGGCGAGAACCTGGCGTGCTTTGAAGCGACCGTCGTCGCCGAGTTCGCCCTGCACCAGGATGCCCTGACCCTCGCGGAACAGATCGGGGAGGATGCCGCTGTAGAGCACCTGGAACTCGGAACCCTCGTGATCCGTCAGCACGAAACTCACGTCGAGCCCGGATTCGCGCGTGATGCTGCCGTCGAGAACCATGCCGCCGGCCCGGATCGTCGGGCCCCGGGGTGCTTCACCGTTGACGATCTGATCGGGCGGATAGAACAGGTTCAGGTTGTCGTTCAACGCCACCAGCGCCAACGCCACGGTGGCGCTGGCGCCGGCCAGCAGGAACACCACGATGAACAGACGGTTACGGCGCTTCGGGTTCATGGCTGCGGAGATTCTCCTGTGCTGGTGGCTGTTGTTTCTGTGGCTGCGGCGCCTGCGCTGGTGGCGGCGCCGGCAAGCACCGCTCTGCCTCCGGGGCGTTCCCCAGCGCGGGCGCTACGTCGCTCCTGGTCCGTGCTCTGTCGGAAGAATCGGCGCAGCCGGAACCGCACCGAGATGACGTTGTACAGCATCATTATCAACGCTGCGCCATAGCTCAACCATACGTAAAGCCCGTGACCACCCATGGCCACGAACTCGCTCAGACTGGCGAAGCTCACGCCCCACCCCCGCCGGCCTGCCGTGCCACCAGATCACGTACCCATTGGGTGCGGCGCTCGCGGGTGAGGATTTCCAAACGCAACCGCGCCAGCAGATTGGCACCGAAGAAACAGTACAGGCCCACCACGTTGACCGCCAGCGGCAGCCACATCTCGGGCGGCATGCTCGGCGCCGCGGTGAGCGTGAAGGTGGCGGGCTGGTGCAGGGTCAGCCACCAGTCTACCGAATATTTGATGATCGGGATGTTGATCACGCCGACCACAGCGAGCACCGCGCAGGCTCGCCCAGCCGTCTCCTGGCGCGGTATCGCCTGGCGCAGGGCGTACAGCCCGATGTACAGGAACAACAATACCAGCATCGACGTGGTGCGGGCATCCCAAACCCACCATGCGCCCCACGTAGGCTTGCCCCACACGGCGCCGGTGAACAGCGCCAGCGCCGTCATGGTCATACCGAAAGGCACCGCGGCGGCCAGCGCCATGTCCGCCAGCTTCATCCGCCACACCAGCACCACCACCCCGGCCGTCCCCATGAACAGATAGACCGACTGAGCAACGAGAGCGGTGGGTACATGCACGTAGATGATGCGGAAACTGTTCCCCTGCTGATAGTCGGGCGGCGCAATAGCGAGCCCCCAGAAGGTTCCTACCGCCAGCAGCGCCACCGCCAGAACGCCGAACACCCACAACAACGGCCCGCTGATCTGGTAGAACCAGCGCGGCGAGCCGAGGCGGTGCCAGAGTTCCTTGATTGTCACTACTGCTCCAGACTGATGCGTAGAGCCGCCTGCACGGCAAACGGCGCAATCGTAATCGACAACATGCTGATCGCCATCAACATGTAGATCTGCGCGCTGACATCGGCCCCGGTCACCGCCAGGGTGCCGGCCCCGGCGCCAAATATCAGCGTCGGCACATACAAAGGCAAGGTCAGCAGCGCCAGCAGCACGCCGCCGCGCTTCAGGCCCACCGTCAGCGCCGCGCCCACCGCGCCGAACAACGTCAGCGCCGGCGTGCCGACCAGCAGCGCCAGCATGGTTACCGGGACGGCCTCCACCGGCAGATACAGCAGCAGCGCCGCCAGCGGCGCCAGCGCTACCATGACCAGCCCCGACAGACACCATTGCGCCGCCATCTTCGCCAGCAACGGCAGAAATTGCGGCCGCCCCAGCAGCACCAACTGCTCCAGGGTGCCGTCGTCGTAATCGCGCCGGAACAACCCCTCCAGCGCCAGCAGGTTCGACAGCAGCACCAGCACCCAGACGATGCCCGGCGCGAAGCGCCCCAGCACCTCCGGCTCGGCCCCCACCCCCAGCGCAAACAGGGTGATGGCGAGGAACAGGAACACCAGCGGGTTCAAGGCCTCCTGCACCGAGCGCAACGCGGCGGTCAGTTCCCGCCGGAACTGGCTCCAGAACAACGTGCCGGGAGCGCTGCCGGCAGGGCCATCCACCAGGCGGATCACCAGAGTCTCCACCTGCTCGCCGCTGCCAGCCCTGGTGCTGTCGACGCTGCTCACGGCCCGACGGCCCCTGCGGCCGGTGCCTCGAGGCCCAACGACAACAGTGCGGCACCTGGCAACTCGAGACCCTGATGGGTAGCACAGAGCACCGCTCCGCCGGCCGCCCGCTGGGCGGCGATGAGGCCGCGCACCAGCCCCTGCCCGGAAGCATCCAGCGCCGTCATGGGCTCGTCCAGCAACCACAGCGGCGACGGACAGATCAGCAGCCGCGCCAGGGCCACCCGTCGCACCTGCCCGGCGGACATGTGCTCGCACGGCACCCGCTCGTAGCCAGCCATGCCTACCGTGGCCAGCGCCGCCTCCACCCCTCGACCTCCGGGCCGCAGGGTGGCGTACCAGCGCAGATTTTCCTCCGCGGTCAACAGGCCGGTGATACCCGGCCGGTGGCCAACATAGAGACTTTCAGCGGCCTCGATGGTTCCCGTGTAGTCCGGATACAGACCCGCGATGGCGCGCAACAGAGTAGACTTACCGCTGCCGTTCGGCCCGCGCAGCTCCAGGTAGTCGCCGGGCGCGAGCGCCAGGTCGAGATCGGCAAACAGCATCCGCCCGTCGCGCTCACAGGCCAGCTGGGCGACGCGGAGAAGCCCACCCACCGCGTTCATCCGCCGCTCAAACTCGCACCACCCGGTAGCACGGGTCGTAGCTGGCGCCCTCCAGCTTCATCCGCCCCTGCACCACGAACTGCCGCAGCAGCCGATCCAGCGCGTCCACCAGACTCTGGTCGCTGTGCAGGTCGAACGGGCCGTGCTTGTTGATCATGCGGATGCCGTGATCCTTCACATTGCCCGTGACGATGGCGGAGAACGCCCGCCGCAATTCCACCGCCCGTTCGTGCACCGGCAGATCCCGGGACAGCCGCAGACCGGCCACGGTGGCGTGGTTGACCACGAACGGCGTCTGATGCTCGAGGGGGATCCGCATCAGCCAGTTGAAATAGTAGGCGTCACCGTCGCGGCGCCGCTGACGACGCACGGAGCGGATCTGCTCCCCCATCAACTCCCCCACGCGACCAGCATCGCCCACCACGATCTGGTAACGAGCGGCAATGTCGTCACCCAGGGCCAGCCGCAGGAAAGCATCCAATTCACGGAAGTAGTCAGCGCTCGACGCCGGCCCGGTGAAGATCACCGGCAGCTCCTGACGGGCGTTGTCGGGATCGAGCAGCACCCCGAGCAGGTAAAGTATTTCCTCCGCGGTTCCGACGCCGCCTGGAAACACCACGATCCCATGCGCCACCCGCAGAAAAGCCTCCAGGCGCTTCTCGATGTCGGGTAGCACCACCAGATGGCTGACCATCGGATTCGGCGGCTCCGCCGCGATGATCCCCGGCTCCGACAACCCCAGGTAGCGGCCGCTGCGCAGGCGCTGCTTGGCGTGACCCACGGCGGCGCCCTTCATCGGCCCCTTCATCGCGCCCGGCCCGCACCCCGTGCAGATGTCCAGCCCGCGCAAACCGAGCTGGTAGCCCACCTCCTTGGTGTACTCGTATTCGGTGCGGGTGATGGAGTGCCCCCCCCAGCAGACCACCAGCTTGGGGGCCTGATCCGGCTCGAGGATCCGCGCATGCTTGAGAATGTGGAACACCACGTCGGTGATTCCGGCCGAGGTGGTCTGGTCGAACAGGTCGTTATTGGCGATCTCGGTACCGATGTAGACGATGTCGCGAAGCACGGCGAACAGATGCTCGCGGATACCCTCGACGATGCGGCCGTCGACGAACGCGCTGGCAGGCGCGTTCCTGATGATCAGCTTCAGCCCTCGGGTGCGCCTGGCCACCTCGACGGAGAAGTCGCTGTAGTCCTCGAAGATGGCAGCCGCATCATCGGTCTCGTTGCCGGTGTTGAGAACGGCCAGCGCGCAGCGTCGGTACAGTTCGAGCAGCTGCAGCTCGCGGGCGGTGCTGGTAAGCGCCTCCACCTCTCGCTGGGACAGAAGTTCGAGGGTGCCACGCGGGCCCACATGCACGTCGTGTCGATATTTCTCGGCCATGAATCGGGCTCAGCGCATGCGGACGTGGAAGAACACCTCGGCCGACTCTCCGGGTGCAAGGTCGGCAGCGTAGCTCCAACGCAAGCTGGTGACTTCGCCACCGGGCGGCCCGTCCTCTCCGGCCGCGCTCTGCGCTGCTGGGGCGAAGGCGTCGCCCGACGGCGGCTCTGCCGCGGCGAACGCCTCGCCGTCGGCAGAAAACTCGATGTCCGAGTCGGCTCCGCCAGCGCTGCCCGGCACGTAACGGGCGGCGGCGGGAATGGGGTTGGTGATGATCACTCTGCCGGCGTCCACCAGGGTGTCGCCGACGTTGGTGAAGGTAATCACGTAGCGTAGCTCCTCGCCGGGCAGCACCTCATCGGCCGGCGTCAGCTGGCGTTTCACCCGCCCCGCGGGATCCAGGGTGGTCTCCACCTTGCTGACCGAGGTCGCGAGCGTCACCTGGGCGATGCCGAGGCCAGAGCACAGCAGCAAAGCGAGCGCCCCCAGGATCCGCAGCGGTATGACGTGGCGTCCCATTCTCGTCGTCTCCCTTATACCATTCATCAGCTTTTATTCATTGGTCGCTAGCCCACCGGCCTGATCTCAGCGGTGCCGGTCTCGAGGTCGAACCAGATCTCGGCCTGACCCGCATCGAGCTGCCGCTCCACCGCGGCACACTTCTGTTGCAGCGAGAAATCCCGGTGGCCATAGTCGGTGCCCTCGCGCAGCACGAAGCCTTCGACGATGCCGCGCAATGCTTCCATCGACAGGGAGTTCATGGGAATCTTGACCATGGCCATGCAGTTTACGTGATGCGGCGCTCAAGCTGGCCCTTCCGAGTTGAATTTGCTCCGTCAAGATGCATTATTTCCGCCAGCAACCAAAAACGCGAAGCTCGATACAGCTAAACTGGAATAAGAAAACAGCAAGCAGTCGTCGTCATTCGGGCCTGGATCCGCCCAGCGCGCGCGACTGACGTTCCAACAGGACAGGGAACCATGGCCGAACAGGAACACATTCTCGTCGTCGAAGACGAGCCTATCACACGCGAACAACTGGTCTGCTACTTCGAAGAAGAAGGCTACAAGGTCAGCTCCACGGGCTCGGGGGAAGAAGTCGTGCCCATGGTGCTGGATCGCGACGTGATCCTGGTGCTGCTGGACATCAAGCTGCCGGGCAAGGACGGCCTGACGCTGACCCGGGAAATCCGCACCCACTCGGACCTGGGCATCATCCTGGTGACCAGCAAGCAGGAACAGATCGACAAGATCCTCGGCCTCGAGAGCGGCGCCGATGACTACGTCACCAAGCCGTTCGATCCTCGGGAGCTGCTCTCCCGGGCACGCAACCTGATCCGCCGGGTGCACATCCAGCAACTGCAGCGGCGCAAGCATCATACCCGCCACTTCGAAGGCTGGCAGCTCGACCTGAACAAGCGCGAGCTCACCGCCCCCGACGGGGAGAAGGCGACCTTGTCGGCCGGCGAGTATCAGCTGCTGCTGGCTTTCATGGAGCGTGCCGGGGAGGTCATGAACCGCGATCAGCTGATGAACCGCATCCGCAACCGCGAGTGGTTTCCCGATGACCGCTACATCGACGTGCTGGTCGGCCAACTCCGCAAGAAACTTCGCGAGCGGGCATCCACGGCCAAGATCATCGCCACCATCCACGGCACCGGCTATCTGTTCACTCCGGAAGTGACCTGATTCGGAACTCCGCGGGGCCCGTTCCCCAGGTGGCAATGACGGCAGGCGGCGATGGTTTCGGCTGCGGCGCCGACGGGCGAAGCCGTCGACGACAGCGGCTCTGGTTGGACGGATTCTCGTGGCAAAGGGTGTAGACAGAACCATCTACGAAAGCGCCTCGACCCTGGTGAAACGGTCGCTATGGGAAGGCCAACCGGTGATCATCAAGGCGCTCAGGCCTGCGGCCAGGAACCCGGGTTCCATCGCTCGATACCACCACGAGTTCACCATCAACCAATCGCTCACCAGCCCCAGCGTCTGCCGGGCCCTGTTCATGGATGACGGCGAGCACCGCATCATCTTCGAAGACACCGGCTCACGGGCGCTGCGCGAGCTTATCCAGACCGGCGACCTCGCCATCGAGGACAAGCTGCAGATCGCCATGTCCCTGGCCCAAGCCCTGCAGTCCATCCATGACGAGGGCGTCATCCACCGCGACCTCAATCCGGCCAACGTCATCATCGATGAAGACGCGTTGCACGCGCGGCTCATCGACTTCGGGCTGGCGACCCTGGCGCCGCGGGAATATCCGCTGCAGGAGGTATCGGGCCAGCTCACCGGCACCTTGCCCTACATCTCCCCCGAGCAGACCGGTCGCATCAATCGGGTGGTGGACTATCGTACCGACCTCTATTCGCTGGGGGTCACTCTGTACGAACTGTTCTGCGGCACACCGCCGTTTACCGCCACCGATCCGCTGCAGTTGATCCACGCCCACATCGCCAGCACCCCGAAGCCGCTGCACGTCGTCAATCCGCAACTGCCGCAGTGGCTATCCGACGTGGTCCAGAAGCTGTTGGCGAAGCAGCCGGAGGATCGCTACCAGAGCGCCG
>JBLRXD010000070.1:0-1715 GCA_047920935.1 Pseudomonadales bacterium
GCCTCGACGACATTCAGGCGCGCCTTCGCGATCTGGATGTCGAGGGGGTAGAGAAGGAGCTGATCTTCCCCCAACGCCTGTTCGGCCTGTTCATGTTCGGCGAGATGCAGAATCGCGAGGAAGTGTTCGGCATCTACAACGAGGCCATTGCCCGCCGTTGTGCGGAGGCACCCGGCCGGCTGTATCCGGTAATGGTGCCCAACTACTGGGATCCGGCCAAGGCGCCGGCGTCGGTGGCGCGCGCTCAGGCCCTGGGGGCGCGCGGGTTGATGGTGCCGCTGAAGCCGGGCAAGGACGTGGACGGCAAAAGCATTCACTACAACCACCCGAAGCTGGATCCGCTGTACGGCGCCATCGCCGACAGCGGCATCCCTCTGATCTTCCATATCGGTGAAGCGATCCCGACGGCGATGCCTGGGGCCGCGGGCATCTCGGTGCTGACGCAGATGCAGGGGTTTCGGCTGCAGTGGTCGCAGCTCACCTTCGGTGGGGTGTTCGATCGCTTCCCGCACTTGAAGGCGGTGTTCGTCGAAGGCGGCCTGGCCTGGGTGGCCAGCATGCTCCACGACGCCGATATGGCAGCCACCCACTTCAGAACTTCGATGAATCCCCAATTGAAGCATCCGCCGAGCTGGTACTGGCGGCAGCACTGCTATGCAACGTTCATGACCGATCCGGTGGGGCTGTCGCTGCTCGATCGCATCGGCCCGGAAACCTGCCTGTGGTCTTCGGATTATCCGCACCAGGAGAGCACGTTCGGCTACACGCGCAGTTCCATCGATGCGGTGTTCAAGGCGACCAGCGTGGCCAACGCGCAGAAGATCGTCGGCAAGACGGCGCTCGAACTGTTCAACATGCACTGACGGTGGCGGGCCGCCCGGCGGTGCTCCACTGACGTATACTCGGGATCATCAACCTGGGAGAGAAGGTTCATGATCCGTCTGGTTTTTGCTCTACGTCGCAAGTCCGGCCTGTCGCTGGAAGAGTTCCACGATTACTGGCTGCAACGGCACGCCCCCCTGGTGGCCAGCTTCGCCACCGACTTGAACATCCTGCGCTACGTGCAGACCCACACCCTGGAGGGGCCGGCCAACGAGGCGGCTCAGCAGGCCCGGGGCGGCAACATGGAGCCCCACTACGATGGCGTTGCCGAATTGTGGTGGGAGACCGAGGCGGCGCTCGAGCAGGCGGTGGAGACCGAGGCCGGGCGCGCCGCCGGCGCGGCGTTGCTGGAGGACGAGGGCCGCTTCATCGACCTGCCCAACTCGCCGCTGTGGTTGGCCTACGAGTACCCCCAGGTCAACCCGACCCCGGAGAACATCGTCGCCCAGCCGAAGAGCAACGTGGTTCGCGTATTCTTCCCGCTGCGCCATGTGGCGGCGTTGAGTGAGGCCGAGGCGCGGCACTACTGGCTCACGCAGCACGGCCCCATCGTGCGCTCCCACTCGGCGGCAACCGGCGTACTCTGCTACCGCCAGGTACACCGGGCGAACCATCCTATGGACGAGGCGCTGCAGCAGGCGCGCGGCACCCGCGTGCCATCGTATCTGGGGCATGCCGAAGCCTGGGTGGATCGTGGCAAGGCGGCAGACACCGAAGAGAGCCGGCGCGCCGGCCGCGCCTTCATCGACGATGAACGCCACTTCATCGATTTCGAGCGTTCCACCTTCCTGTTCGGCAAAGAGCACACCATCATCGACCGGCGTTGACCATCG
>JBLRXD010000070.1:1815-16529 GCA_047920935.1 Pseudomonadales bacterium
CGACAGCGAGGAGGGTCATGGGTCAAGAGATCGAGCGCAAGTTCCTGGTGCGCCAGTTGCCGAACGTCGACAGCCTGGATGGCGATCCTATCGTCCAAGGATATCTGCGGGCCGATGCGGAAGGGTCGGTGCGGGTGCGCATCACCGGGACGGGTGCCCGGCTGACGGTCAAGGGCCCCACCCGGGGGCATCGCCGGCTGGAACTCGAGTACCCGATACCGCCTGAGGACGCGCGGCAGATGCTCGATGCCCTGACGGTCGGGTCGTTGATCGAGAAGGTGCGCTATCGCATCGAGCATGAGGGCTTCACCTGGGAGTTGGACGTGTTTTCCGGCGGTAACCAGGGCCTGGTGCTGGCGGAGGTAGAACTCGCCGCCGTGGACGATGAGCCACCGCTGCCGCCGTGGCTGGGCGCCGAGGTATCGGAGGACGCCCGCTTTTTCAATGCCAGCCTCGCGCGCGTGCCGTTCAGTCACTGGCCGGCCGCCGTGCGCGACCACGCCGAGTCCGGCGAGGTTGCCGAAACGTGAGCGAGCGCTTCGAGTTTCGCGTGTTTGCGCCGGTGCGGCGCTACGGTGCGCTGGTGCAGCGCTTCGACGGGGTGCTGGACGCCGGCGAGCAGGATCGCCGCGAGGAGGTGTATCTGTTCGGCATGGGGGCGGCGACGCCACAGACCAGCCTGAAGCTGCGCGATGGCGCGCTCTGTCTCAAGCGCCTGTTGCGGCTCAGCGGCGATCTGGAGCTGTGGCGTCCGGAGCAGGACGTGTTCCCGCTGGATCGCACGACCGGGGTGCGCATCGCGCGGACCGGCGCGATGCCGTCGGTGCCCGGAGGCGGCTGGACGTTGGCCGCACACCTGCTGCGCGATGCCGAGAAGGCGCCGGACATCTGCCTGGCGCACGTACGCAAGCTGCGGCGCAAGTTCGCCCGCGGCGGGCTGTGCGGGGAGGCAGTGCGGATGGAGGTCAACGGTGCGGAGCTGGCTTCCCTGGCGTTGGAGGACGAAGACCCGGAACGCCTCATGAAGCTGCGCGCCAAGCTGCAGCTGGGTGGCTGGGAGAACGTCTGCTACCCGCGCATGTTGCAGTATCTGTCCGGCATGGCGCCCCTGCCGCCCGGCGCCGAGGCGCGCGTCAGCGTCTGAGCCGCGGCCTCAAACTGAGGTATCCAGGTCGTCGAAAGCAAGCACCAGCCGGCCGACGCCCTGCACCTCGATCAGCACCTCGAACTGCAGGGTTTCCGCCGCTCGGATGTCGTAGGTGCCGATGTAGCTGATCAAGTCGTTCACCTTCACCGGACGCATGTCGATTTCTTCAGGGACGAATCCGACCGGGTTGTAGCGCGCGCGCACATGGGCGGGCACATTGATCGGGTCCAATTCCTCGCGCTCTTCCTGCACCACGCAGGAAATCATGCCGCGCCGCGGATCCGCGTCGATCCGGTACTGCTGCAACGAAGCCTCGGGCAGGGTCGAGGTGTTGACGGTGCTGCAGCGGGCGATCAGGCCATCCAGAAACTCGGTCTGGTACGCCCGGCCCCAACTGGTGGTCGCGGCCGACAGGGCGAGTAGCGTGCACAGCGCGACTGCCATCAGGTGCTGGTAGCGATGTCTGGTATCGCCTCCGCTTGCAGCTCGAGCGTTGTCTCCCATGATCATGTCGGCTCCTCTTGCTGCCGCTACCGTGGAAGTCACTGCAAAAACCGTTCCGACCGTTCGATCCCGGCTCCGCGTAGCCGGTAAATGCTTGCTACCATCGTCGACCGACGACGTCTGAGGCTGACGGACCATGAGCGAAGCGATGACCTGCTGGAACTGCTCGGCGACGCTGGATGAAGTGCTGCTGCCGGTCAGTCGTCACGAATACTGTCCGGCCTGCAGCGAAGCCGTGCACTGCTGTCGACAGTGTGTGCACTACGCCCCCGGCCGGGTGGAATCCTGCACCGAAGACCGGGCGGACCCACCGACGAACAAGGAAACCGCCAACTTCTGCGACTATTTTTTCCCTGTCACGGGTGCGGCTCGAACGCCCGCGGAGCGCGCCGAGGTCGAGGCGCAGCGCCGCCTGGCTGCGCTGTTCGGTGAGGAGGCGGAGCCGGTGGAAGCGAGCGATGCGGGGGCTAAGGCGAAAGCCAGGCTCGATGCTCTGTTCGGCGATCCTCAGGAAGGCTGAACTTCCTGCAGCCAGGCGCGAATGAGGTGGTGGGCAATCGCGAGTGGCCCGGGCACGCGCAGTCTGGGGTGCGACTGCTCGAGCGCCTGCCGCACGTCGTCATGATGGAACCATTGCACGTCGGCCATCTCCCTGACATCTATGGTGATCCCGCTGCTGCGTGCTGCGCCCAGACAGCCGATCATCAGCGACGACGGAAACGGCCAGGGCTGCGACGAGTGGTAGCGCACCTCGCCCACCTCGATGCCGGCTTCCTCGCGAACCTCCCGGCGTACGGCTTCCTCGATGGACTCCCCCTGCTCGACGAACCCCGCCAGCGCCGAATACATGCCGGAGCCTGCCAGCCGGCCGGCCGATTGGCCCAGCAGACAGCGATCGCCGTGGCCGATCAGCATGATGACCACGGGGTCGGTGCGGGGAAAGTGCGCAGCGCCACAGGCCGGACAGCGCCGCAGACTGCCGCCCCGTTCCGCTACCGAGGCGGCCCCGCAGACGCTGCAGAATGGATGACGGCGATGCCAATCCAGTTGCGCCCGAGCCTGCGCCAGGATGCCGGTCTCGGGGATATCCAGGGCCATGGCTGCGGCGCGGCAGTCCTGGAAATCCCAGCCGTCGCCGAGCCCCAGTTCATGCAGCGGGTCGCCGAGGTCCGACAGATCGAGGCCAAAACACGGCGTGCCGTTCTGCAGGCCGAGAAACACCGGCGGCAGGGGAAGGTCGAGGCGCGCGGCGACACGCCGCTGAATCCAGCCCAGGCTTACGCCGCCACCTTCGTTCTGGCGCAGCAGCACGTTCAGTTGCCACAGTGGCAGGAACCGCGCCGCGTCGCTGCGCTGCGCCTCGGCCAGCCACGCCGGGTCGCGGCGCTCGGCGTCGCCGCGATTCAACGGATTGCCGGCGAAGCTGTGGGTCATGCTCATATCGATCCGCCACCTGGCGTGATGAGCCACCATTGTCTTTGCTGTCGAGGAAACTGCAACGCCCATCGGTGCCGGGAGCGGTTCTTGCTTCTCCGGCGGTGTGAAATGGGTTACGAATGGGCTAAATTGTGCAGCACACAATAATCACCACAGGAACATGGTCATGAACTCTCAGGCAGCAGCCAGCGTGACGCCACCCCTGCCACGGCTGGAAGAAGCCCGCAGCTACGAGGAGTGGAAGGCGGCCGCCATGGCTATGGACGAACGTTCCGGTGCAGCCCGCTGGCGGCAAACCGACGAGAGCCGGCGTTTCGACTACAAGGTCATCCGCCGGCGCCTGGAGGAGGTGCGGCGCATCAGGGCGAGCGGCGATGCCCACCAGATCCTCTACTACCTCAACGAGGGCATCCACGGCAACATGGGCGGCATGGGCTCCACCAAGCTCTACCGCAAGGCCAAATTCGGCACCAAGCAACTGGTTACCGATTACATCTGTGAGCAGTCGGCGGCGCTGGAGCAGGTGGCCGATGCCCCGGACGAGGTGATTCCGGTGGCGGAAAAGCTCGAGTTCTTCCGTCGCGCCAGTCACTGCTTCGGCCGTTCCGCCTTGATGCTGTCCGGGGCTGGCGCCTTGGGGCCGTTTCACGTGGGGGTGATCAAAGCGTTGCTGGAGCAGGGGCTGCTGCCGAACGTGATCTCCGGCTCCAGTGCCGGGTCGCTGGTGGCCGCCATCGTCGGAACCTGTGACGAGGTGACGTTGCGGCAGATTTTCCAGCCGGGCTCCATCGTCGGCGTCTTTGCCGAAGCGGCGGATGCCGAGGCTGATCTCATGAAGGGCAACCGGCGCCTGGGTGTGCAGGAATTACGCAGCTTCGTCGAGCATCAGATCCCCGATCTGACCTTCGCGGAAGCGTTCGAGCGCACCGGGCGCCGCATCAACATCTCGGTGTCCCCGCGCGAACTGCACCAGCAGTCGCGGCTGCTGAACGCCATCACCTCACCGAACGTTTTCATACGTGAGGCGGTGCTGGCGTCGTGCGCGATTCCGGGGATCTTTCCACCGGTCACCCTGGCGGCAAAGAACCGTCACGGGGAGCGTCAACCGTACGTGCCGAGCCGCCAGTGGGTGGATGGCTCGCTCACCGACGACCTTCCCGCCAAGCGACTGATGCGGCTGTACGGCGTGAACCACCTGATCACCAGCCAGACCAATCCGGTGGTGTTGTGGTCGATCCGCGACTCTCAGGCCCAGGATAATCTGCTCGGGCGACTTTGGGAGATCAATCAGAACGCCAGTCGCGAGTGGCTGCGGGCCACCTACCCTTTTGCCATGGAGGTCACCAAGGATCTCTACCCCATCAACGTGATGACCCGAATGCTCTACAGCGTCGCCACCCAGGACTACACCGCGGACATCAACATTCTGCCGCGGCGGCGTTTCTGGGATCCGCGAAAACTGCTGTCGATCCTCACCGAACACGAGGTGCGCGGCCTCATCACCGAAGGCGAAGCCGCGACCTGGCCGCGCATCGAGATGATCCGCAACTGCACTCAGATCAGCCGCACCCTCGACGCCATCCTGGCGCGCCTGGAACAGCAGACGATCTACGCTCACGCTTGAGGCGGTACGGCTGATGAGCAATCCCGGGGCGCGGGTGCGGAACCCGTGGTGGCTGCCGCCGTTGCTGCTGGGGCGGGTGCCGGTTGGGGTGGAGCCGCGGGTTTTGCGGGTGCTGGGGTTCGTGTCGTTCGCGCTGTTCTTCGAGCATTACGACACCTCGCTACTGGGCAACGCACTCAAGTACATCGTCGAGGATCTGCACGTCGCCGAGGCCGACCTGGGCTACTTTCAGATGCTGATCCGCCTCGGCGCGCTGCCCGCCTTCTTCCTCATTCCGTTCGTCGATCGCGTCGGCCGGCGGCGGTTGTTCCTGGCGGCGCTGGTGGGCATGAGCGTCGGCACGCTGCTCACGGCGTTCAGCCAGACTGCGGCGCAATTCGTCGCCTGTCAGATGCTCACCCGCACCTTCGTGCTCACCGCTTCGGCAGTTTCGGTGGTGATGGTGGCCGAGGAGTTGCCGGCTGCCGCCCGGGGCTGGGGTATCGGCATCCTCGCGGCGGTTTCCGCCTCGGGGCACGGCCTCGGTGCTTTGATGTTCGCCGCCATCGAGATCCTGCCCTGGGGCTGGCGGTCGTTGTACGCGTTCGGCGTGCTGCTGTTGCTGTTGCTGCCGATGTTCCGTCGTGGCATTCAGGAAACGGCGAGATTCACCGAGCACCGGGCCGGCCTTGCCGGGCCCACCGGCGGCTGGTGGTCGCCGCTGGCGGGTTTCTTCCGCACCCATCCGCTGCGGGCTGCTGGCATGGCCGTGGTTGCCTCGGTATCGTCGGTTGGGCACGTGGTGGTGATCAGCTTCACCGGTTACTTCGTGTTGCAGTACCACGGCTGGGCGCCGTATCAGTTGGCGCTCATGGTCATCGTCGCCGGCATGGTGGGCATCATCGGCAATGTGGTCGCCGGGCGTCTGGCGGATCGCCGCGGCCGGCGCGGCGTCGGGTTCGTCTTTCTGGTCGCGTTCCCGATGGTGGCCTGGATGTTCTATGCAGGCCCCGGCTGGGCGTTGCCCGTGCTCTGGGGATTGATGGTATTCACCCTGATGGGCGCCAACGTGATCATCCGCGCGCTGTCATCGGAGTTGTTTCCGACCTCCCATCGAGGCACCTCCACCGGCCTGCTGGCGCTCATGGAAACCCTGGGCGCCGCTGCTGGCCTGTTCCTGCTCGGCTTCATGCAGATGCGTGGCGGCGATCTGACGATGCTGATTCCGCTGATCTCGCTGGCTACCCTGATCGCCGGCGTGGTGCTGCTGGCGTTCCCCGAGACGCGACAGCGGGAGCTCGAGGCCATCAGTAACGAGCCTGCCGCGCGCCCGCCGGGGGTTCAGACCCTGGATTGACGACCCGTCATGCTCCGGCAGATGGGTGCGCCAGCCGAGTAAACTATACTCATTGCGGCGCAACGTTCCAGTGAGATGCTGCGCCGCCTGGCGACGACCGGGTTCTCCAGGCCGTGTTTGCTTCATCGATGGGAGAGGCTCGTCGTGGAACTTGTTCTCGCCGGGGTCGGGCCGCTCGCCCGGCAGGTGTTCGTCGCCCTGAAGAGGCGCATCGCATCCGGCGAGTTGCCCGCAGGCACGCGATTGCCGGGCAGCCGCGAGTTAGCGAGGAAACTCCAGGTCGCCCGCGGCACCGTGGTCAGCGCCTACCGCCAGCTCGAGGCCGAGGGCTACTGCGAAACCCGCCCGCGGTCCGGCACCCGCGTTTCGCAGCTGCCCGTTCTCACGGCAGCTTCCGCTGCTGCGGGAGCGCCGCAGACGCAGCGCCAGCCGCTGCGGTGGCGGCTCGACAGCGCTCGGCCAGAGCTCGATCTGCGGCCAGGGCTGCCAAGTGCCGCGGATTTTCCCCACACGGCGTGGGCGCGACTGGCTCGTCGTGAGCTGGCGCGCGGCGCGCAGGAGCGTTTTTCCTATCCCGACCCCGAGGGCCTGCCCAGACTCCGGGTGGCCGTGGCCGAGCACCTGCGGCAGCGTCGCGGCTTAGCGTGCTCGGCGAGCCAGGTGCTGATCACTCAGGGTGCGCAGCAGGCTTTCTCGCTCATCGCTCGCACCTTGTTGCCGGTCGGCGTTCCTGTGGCCGTGGAGGACCCAGGCTATCCAGGCTTCAGTCAGGCGGCGCAAGCAGCGGGGGTAGACGTGGCACCGGTGGCGGTGGACAGGTACGGGCTGGTGGTGGAGCGGTTGCGCGGGATGACCGTCAGTGGCGTCTGCGTGACCCCGGCCCATCAGTTTCCCACTGGTGCGATCTTGTCTGCCAGCCGGCGCCGGGAGCTGCTCGGTTGGGCTCGCGCCCGCGATGCGTGGATCATCGAGGACGATTACGATAGTGAGTACCGCTTCGATGCGGCGCCGGTGGAGCCGCTCAAGCAACTCGACGGCCACGGTCGGGTGCTGCTGGTGGGTTCATTCTCCAAGACCATGTTCCCGGATCTCCGGCTCGGCTATGTGGTAGCCGAGGCCGAGCAGTTGCAGTTGCTTGCTCTGATGAAGAATCTCGACGATGCCGGCAGCTCGACCCTCAATCAGGCGATGCTTGCTGCCTTCATGGAAGACGGTCATTACGCACGCCACCTGCGGCGCAGCGTGCGTGCCGTGGCGCAGCGCCGTCGGGCGCTGATGGCGGCACTGACCCATCATTTCGGAGGCGCTGTCACGTTTCAGGGAGCAGCGGCGGGCTTGCACCTGGTGGCCGACCTGGGGCTGTCTACGGATCAGGAGCGCGCCGTCGTGCATCTGGCGGGGCATCGCGGGCTCGGCCTGTACGCTCAGCAGTCGTTTGCCCGGGAGGGTGGCCGAGAGAACGACGCAGGCGCCGGCTTGGTGCTCGGTTTTGCCCGTCTGGAAGCGCAGCAGTTCGACGAAGCGATCGCCCGCCTGGCACGGCTGGTGGCGGGCCTGCGCCAGCGTCGACCTGGGTTGCGACGCCGTTAGCGTGGCCGGCGCTGGACGTAAGCAAGGCGGACCGGTATGAAGGAGGGGCTCACCGCGGTAAGGGGAATGGTCTTATGGATATTGGCGTTTGCGTGGCATCGCACATCGGCGATGTCGACTACGTGGTTCGAGCCGAAGCGCTCGGCTACTCTCACGCATGGCTGGCAGACAGCCAGATGTTGTGGTCGGACTGTTACGCCACGTTGGCGCTGGCAGCCTACCGCACCTCGAGCATCCGCCTTGGCACCGGCGTAGCGGTATCTGCAACCCGCCCGGCGCCGGTGAACGCGGCCGGCATCGGCACCATCAATGCTCTGGCTCCCGGGCGCACGTTCTTTGGTGTCGGCGCCGGCAACACCGCCATGCGGGTCATGGGCCAGCCGCCGCAGCGGATTCGCGAGTTCGACCAGTACCTGGATACCCTGGCGCCGCTGCTGAAAGGCGGGGAAGCCATGATGGGGCCGTTGACCATGGGCGCCAGCGGTGAGGCTCCCGTGCGACACATCATGCCCGACAAGGGCTTCGTCAACTTCGCTGATCCGATCCCACTGTACGTATCCGGCTTTGGTCCGCGCTCGTTGCGGCTCGCCGGCAAGCACGGCGATGGCGCGGTGCTGGCGCTGCCGCCGAATCCCGCGGTAATGGCGCAGCTATGGCATCACATCGAGTCGGGCGCGGCGGCGGTGCAGAGAACGGTCGATCGTAGCCGGTTCTACACTACGGCCCTCACCGCCATGGTGGTGCTGGACGAGGGTGAGGCGGAAGACTCCGCCCGGGTCAAAGCCGAATGCGGCGCCATGGCCATGGCGGCCGTGCACTACGCCTACGACCAGTGGCGTAACTTCGGTCATCAACCACCTGGCGCATATCGCGAGATCTGGGACGACTACAGCAGGCTGCTGGCGTCGTATCCCGAGGAGCGCCGGCACCAGCGCATTCATGCTGGCCACAATTGCTGGGTGCTCCCGGAGGAGGAGCAATTCCTCACCCGCCAGGTGCTGGAGGCCAGCAGCATGATTGGTACCCAGGGCGTGTTGCTTCAGCGATTGCGGGATCTTCAGGCCGCGGGCCTGCATCAGGTGATGATTCTGCCGAGTTTCGACACCCGCTACGACGTGCTCGAGCGGGTGGGTCGTGATCTCGTGGGCAAGGTGTAGTCATGGCCTTCGATCTGCAGTTGTGCCGTGATCTGTTCGTACCGCGCGAGCTGGTGTTCGATGCCTGGACCCAGGAGGAACACCTGATTCAGTGGTACTCGCCGGATCCTGCGGCGCAACGCGACGCGCGACTGGATCCGCGCCCCGGTGGCCGATTCGCGCTGGCTTGGGAAGATGTCGGTGGCAGCAGCAACGTCGATGCCGGCCAATTCGTGGAGATCCATCGCCCCGAGGGATTCCGCTGCTCGCTGAGCACAGGGGCGGGTTCAACCGACCTCAGGGTAGATCTGCTGGATCTGCGCGGCGCGTGCAGGATCGATCTGCGTCACCAGGGATTCGCCTCGGCAGAGCAGCGGGACAGGCGAGAGGCGCTGTGGGAGGCGCTGCTGGATCGGCTGGAAGGCTATTTTTCGGCGATCTGAAGGCGGAGGTGCGTGAGGCGGAAAGGATGAGGCGGAAATGAAAAGGGCCGGTCGATGACCGGCCCTCCCGTAAGCCCGATGAAGGCTGTCTGCTCAACGATTGCCCTCACGAGCGAAACGGCTAGACATGGATCACCTCCTTTATTATCAGCCCAACACAGGGCCGACTATATACCTCGATGATCGCTCGAGGCAATGATCTCGGTTGCGTCAGTTCTTCGGCCCGAGTAGCAGCCAGAGAACGAATCCGAGCACCGGAAGCAGCAGTATCAGCACGGTCCAAAGCACCTTGACGCCGGTGCCGGCGCTGCTGCCCACGGTTTTGACGATTGCATACACGTTCAGCACCAGCACGATGAACCCGAACAAGCCGCCTATTTCGATCATCTGATGCCACCGCCTTGCCAATGATCATTGATGGTATTACGAACGTCGGTGGTTCACACCCCCGGCATCGCCGGCTCATACATGGCCGGGTTCTTGCTAGCATCAATCTGCATGACCGGAGCGCGATTGCCACACGTCAAGATCTACCATGCCAGCGACCGGGGTCATTTCAGCCAGATCTACACCGGCTTTCGCCGCCTGCACCGACAGAAGGTCATCTCGCTGAGCCAGACCCCGGCGGAGGCTTGCGCCTTATCCGCGCGCCTGCGGCCGACGAACCCCCCCATGCTGGTCAGCATTGAAGGCAGGCTGGTGGTTTATGACCTCCAGGATGGGCGCGCGTTGTGCGAGAACGCGCTGGATGCGGTGGACCGCTACTTCAAGCGGGGCTACGACCCGCGCCTCGTCGATCGGCTGCCCGAAGCGCAACGGCACAAGGTAAGGCCGTTGGGTCTCAACTACCGGGTCTGGGACGATGGCTTGGACTCATTCGCACTGCAGCGGGCTTTGCGTCGCCGGGGCAGGCAACAACTGACCGGAGTGATTCGCAGTCTGGGCATCGATCTCGGCTTCGTCCCCAGATTGTCCGTGCTGAAGCAACCGCCGGCTTTCGCGGCGTCGCCGAAGGTGCTGTTCCTGACCCGGCTGTGGGATACCGACCGAGTGACGGTATCGCCAGGTATCAGAAGCCACGCCGAGATCAACGAGATGCGCATCGCCTGCGTTGCTGCGTTGAAGGCAGAACTGGGCGGTGCATTCATCGGCGGTGTCGCGCCCGATCCGGTGGCCAAGGCGCGCTGCCCGCCGGCATTGATCGCCGACCAGCGCGTGGTCGCCAAGCGCAACTACCTCGACCTGATGAAAGCGACGCCGATCGGCATCACCAGTATCGGGTTGTTCGACTCGAATGGCGGCAAACTCGGCGAGTATGTCGCTTGTTCCAAAGCCATCGCCTGCGAGCCACTGGTGCATGAGGTTCCGGGGGATTTCGCCGCGGGAGAGAACTATCTGGAATTCACCTCACCGGAGGAGTGCGTACAGGCGGCTGTCGCGCTGATGGAGGATCCGCATCTCCGTGGGCGCATGATGCTGCGCAATTTCCATTACTATCAGTGCTATCTGAAACCCGAGCGGCTGGTGCTGAATACCGTCGCCGAAGCGCTGGGGATTTCGGCTGTGGCCCGGCACGACCCCTGCTCGTGAGCACCACTGGGCTCGCTCGCTCAAGCTGATGAGATTGATGATGTCGCCGTCATGAGCAGCACCGACCGAGACAAGTGGAATGCCCGTTATCTGGCCGGCGCATACGCCGATCGCGAGCACCCGAGCCTGTTGGTGGCCAAGCAGCTGCCCGATATCGTCTCGACCCAGCGGGCAGCCTCAGGGGTAGATGCTGAGCTTCGCGCACTCGATCTCGCCTGTGGCGCAGGGCGAAATGCGCTCTATCTCGCGGGGTTCGGCTATCGCGTCGATGCGGTGGATATCTCTGCCGAGGCGCTGGCGCGCGGCGAGACCAGGGCGCGAAAGCAAGGCCTGACGGTTTCCTGGGTGGAGCACGATCTCGATCTGGGCCTGCCGCGCAGCCTCGGTGCCTATGATCTGATCGTCATCATCCGCTACTTCGACCTGTCACTGGTGGCAGCGGCAGCGGAGCGCCTGCAGCCTGGTGGGTATCTCATCTGCGAAGCCCACCTGGCGACGCAGGAGGCGGTGATCGGGCCCCGCGATCCCAGCTTCCGGGCGAAGCCAGGAGAGTTGCATGCCGCCACAGGTGCGCTCGATACGGTGAAGTACTGGGAAGGCCTGACCCTGGATCCCGATGGGCGTGTTGCCGCCTTGGCGCGCTTGGTAGCCTGGAAGCCGCTGGACAGGCGCTGACACACCGCCGCATCGGCGTTTCGGGCAAGGGTTACATGTGGTGCGCAGACCCCAAGCAGCGGATGACCGATACTTGACGTCGTCTCGAGCGCCACGCGCTCGCCGTTGCAGACAGGAAGTTGTCAGTGAACGCCGGCCCTATGCAGAACACAGGCCCCTACCGGACGCTACTATCGATCAACAACTACTATTACCCGAGAGGTGGCGCCGAGGTAGTGTTCCTCGAGCAGAATCGCATGCTCGAGGCGTCGGGTTGGAACGTGGTGCCATTTGCCATGCAGCACCCGCGCAACCTGCCGTCGCCCTGGAGCGGTTACTTCGTCGATGAGTTGGAATTCGGCGGCGACTACTCGATGCTCGGCAAACTCAGACGGGCCGCGAAAGTGGTGTACTCCCGCGAGGCCCGTACCAAGCTGAGCCGGTTGCTGGACGTGGCGCAGCCCGGCGTGGCCCATCTCCACAACATCTACCACCACATCTCGCCGTCGATTCTCGGCCTGCTGTCCCAGCGCCAGATACCGACGATTATGACGCTGCACGACCTGAAGCTCGTCTGCCCCGCTTACAAAATGCTGGCGCCCGATGGGATCTGCGAACGCTGTCGCGGGGGGAAGCTCGGCAACGTGGTTCGCCATCGTTGCGTGAAGGGCTCACTGGCGCTGAGCAGCCTGGTCTATGTCGAAGCCCGGCTGCACGCTCTGATGAATACCTACCAGGCGAATGTCGACCAGTTCGTGGTGCCGAGCCGGTTCTTCCGGGACAAGCTGACCGCGTGGGGCGTTCCCGCCGAAAAGCTGCGCTACCTGCCCAACTTCGTCGACGTAGAGCGATACCAGCCGGCCGCTCGAGCCGGAGATCACTTTCTCTACTTCGGCCGGTTGGGGCCGGAGAAGGGGGTCGCCACCTTGATCCGAGCGGCCCAGCGGGCCGGGGTGCCGCTGAAAATCGCCGGCACCGGGCCGGAAGAACACACCTGCCGGCAATTGGTGAGGGCCGGCGGCGGCGACGTGCAGTTTCTGGGCTACCTCACCGGTCCCGCGCTCCACGACGCGGTACGCGCCGCCCGAGCTGTGGTGCTGCCATCGGAGTGGTACGAAAACGCGCCCATGAGCCTGCTCGAGTCGTACGCTCTGGGCGTGCCGGTGATTGGCGCAGACATCGGCGGAATTCCCGAGCTCATTCGCGTTGAGCAGACCGGCGCCTGCTTCACCAGCGGCGACGACGGCGAACTCGCTGGCGCGTTGCAACGATTTGCGAGCCTATCCGATGCGCAGATCACGGCCATGGGGCGCTCGGCGAGAGCGTTGGTGCAGCGGGAGTTTTCCGCCGAGCTGTATCGAACCCGACTGCTCGGTCTCTACCGTGAAATGCGTGTGCCTTGTTGATGTTGCTGGCGAGCAGATGCGAATCCTGGTTGTAGGCTTGCGCGGTCTCCCCGGCGTTGAAGGTGGCGTCGAGCGTCACGCCGAAGAGTTGTATCCGCGGTTGGTGAGGTTGGGGTGCCGGGTAGACGTTGCGGTGAGAGCGCCGTTTCATCCGGCGGGAAAGCCGTCTCATTGGAACGGCCTGCTGCTTCGCAGGTTCTGGTCTCCCACCACGGGTGGGCTCGAAGCCCTCGTCCATACTCTTATCGTCATCGTCTACGCCGCGTTCAGCCGCCCGGACATCGTCCACATCCACGCGGTGGGGCCGGCGGTGGCGACGCCGCTCGCTCGCCTGGCCGGATTGCGGGTGGTCGTGACGCACCACGGCCCCGATTACGAGCGGGAAAAATGGGGGTGGTTCGCCAAGCGGGTTCTGCGCCTTGGTGAAGCTGTTGGCATGCGATACGCCAACGGAAGGATCGCCATATCCCGAACCATCGGCAGGCTGATCGAGAGCAAGTACCGCAAGCCAGCCGATCTCATTCCGAACGGGGTTCGTCCCCAGGTGCCGCGATGCTCGACTCGGGTGCTCGGTGAGCTCGGCATCAAGCCGCGGAGATACGTGCTTCAGGTCAGCCGCTTCGTTCCGGAGAAGCGGCAACTCGACCTTATAGCAGCGTTCGCATCCGCGGCTCTGCCCGGCTGGCACCTGGTTCTGGTGGGG
The DNA here is from genome assembly GCA_047920935.1 of Pseudomonadales bacterium. Taxonomy (GTDB): domain Bacteria; phylum Pseudomonadota; class Gammaproteobacteria; order Pseudomonadales; family Azotimanducaceae; genus UBA7803. The sequence goes on from JBLRXD010000070.1 coordinate 15,386, forward strand.
TCGTTCGACCCGGGGACGGACTACGGCAAGCGTGTTCTGCGATCCGCCGGCGAGGCAGATAACGTCATACTGACAGGGTTCCGGACGGGCCTTGATCTCGAGGAGCTTTACAGCCACGCAGGTATGTTCGTGCTGCCGTCTTCTCATGAGGGCCTGCCCATCGCCATACTCGAGGCTTTGAGCTACGGGCTTCTGACCATCGCGAGTGACATTGATGCAAACGCTGAAGTAGCGCTTCCCTCGAGTCAGTACTTCCCTCTCGGCGACATCGAAAAACTTGCCGAGCGCCTCCGGCACGGAGCTTGCTCCCCGATGTCAGACAGAGATTCGCGCGAGATCCGCCGGGTGATCGGCGCCAGATACGATTGGGACCGAATTGCGGAGCAGACCTTGAGTGTCTATCAATCAGCTGGAAAACGTGGCTTGGTGGAAGGCTGATAAGCGGCTTGTCAATCTACCTGCGCGATACATCCTGATACGCTTTTTACTTGCCTCGCAGTTGGCGAATCCTAGGCAATTCCCTACACTTCCGAGCCGAGGTTAGGTGCAGAAAAAACAAAAGCCAACGCGACGCGCAGAAAATAATCAACTTGGACATTGTGCGCAGCGGCTGCAAAGCAAGCATTAACAATCCTCAATCGTGACGTTCCAGTCGAATTAGAGAGAGAGGTTAAAAACACAACGTATGAGTGGTTATAGAATTCTCGCAGGGCTTCTGGCGCTTGTGTGCGCGTCCGCGGCGATCGCGGCGGGCCCGGTGTACTACGTCAGCAATGCCGGCAGCGACTCGAACAACGGGCTGACGCCGGCGACGGCGTGGAAAACCGTCAACAAAGTTAACTCTACGGTGCGGCAGCAGGGTGCCGACGTCTACTTCCGTGCCGGCGACGTCTGGCACGATCAGCAACTGCGTATCAACTGGAGCGGAAGCGCGAGCGATCCCGCCGTTATCGGCGCCTATCACATGAGCAATGGCAAGGTAGTTTACGGCCCTGGGAGCCTGCGCAAGCCGGAAATCAACGGCACCTTCGACGCCGCTTGCCGCGCCAACAAGAGCTGCGCCATAGACAGCAGCAGAGCCGTGCCGTCATCCGGCTGGCAGGGTCTGGTGGTGATCAACGGCAACAACGTGACGGTTCGCAAC
>JBLRXD010000071.1:0-16466 GCA_047920935.1 Pseudomonadales bacterium
CGAGAACCCTGGCACGTTGAACACCTGGGGGGCATCCGAACCCAGCAGCAATCCTGCACCCGCATCGTGCAGTGCCTTGATCAGCCGGCGTCGGACGTCAACGAACTGGCGTGCCAGCTGCGGATGGTAGGCGGGATCCGCCATGACCCTCGCCTTGGCTTCCGCCCAGCGCTGCGCGGTCTGCGCGGTCACGTAAATCATTTCGGGTCGGGCAAGCAGCGCCTCGGCGCTGCGCTCGGCCAGCAGCAACTGCTCGATCAGGCTCTGAGTCGGCACGTTCCAGACCCCGGCATCGCGGGTTGCAGCGGCCACCAGGGGGATCTTCTCCGGGTCGATTCCGGCAGCCAGATTCCAGCCGAAGAACTGGCTGGGCGCGCCGTGGCGTGGCGAATCGTCAGGCAGCAGCGCCGGCAGGTACTCATCCAGATGATCGATGCTCGCCTGCCCCGCGGCCAACGCGGCGGCCAGGCCGACATGAGCCGACACATGACCGGAAAACGGCATACCCACTGCGTTCGCCGCCGCAGCGATGGCGGCGAAGCTGCTTTCGTCCAGCCCCGGGTGGATCTTCAAAAAATCGTAACCCGCCTCATGCTGGGCGATCACCATGGCTGCGCCGGCCTCGGGCGATGTCACCGACTGGCCGTTCAGCGAAGGGCCAGAGGTGTGGATGCGCGGCGCCAGGATTTCGCCGCGCGCCGCACGCCGACGCAGATCCAGGTGATGGGGCGCGCCCAACATGCCACGCGCCAGGGTGATGCCATTCGCCACGTACAGCAGCAGGGTATCCAGCGTTTCCTGCCCGGCATCGGGTTGAGGCGGAATGTGCGCGTGCATCTCCGCAAGCCCGGGCAGCAAGTATCGACCACGGCCATCGATGATGCCGACGTCGCCCACCGCGACCGTTTCGCTCGGACCAACGGCGGCGATTCGGCCTCCGCGGATGAGCACGGTCTGGCCGGGAACGGCCCGCCCTGCCGCCACATCGACCACGGCAACATCGACGATGGCCCAGGCTTGTTCGGGGCTTGCGCCCGCCGTGCCCGGGAGTGCCACCGCAGCGGCCGCCACGGTCAAGCCCACCAAGCGGACGAATCGCGCCACCAGCCGCCTTATTGCCACTCCGCCCCCTTGATTCGTGTGTCCGACAGTCAGCAACATTTTCGAGCAGTATCAGCACCTGACTATACCCGGCAGGTGGTTTCCTGCAATGCTGGGCTCAGGAGGTGCGCGCCATGATTCCGCACAACACGTCCGCGATAGCGGCCGCCATAGCGGCCGCCACAAAAACGCCGCTGATTCTGCTGCTTGCCATGCTGCTATCCGCGCCAGCGGGCGCTCAGACACGCGAGCTCACCGCTGTCCCCACCGACGTGGTAGAGATGGAGATCGCCACCGTCACCCTCGACCCTCTATCCGGTGCGCCCCTGGTGCTGCTGCGCAACCCCCGCGGCGGTGAGTTGGTGCCGATCTTCATCGGCGCCGCGGAGGCCAGGGCGATCCTGTTCTCGCTGCACGGCGCGGTGCTGCCGCGCCCCATGACCCACGATCTGCTGCACGACGTGGTAACCGCCACCGGCGCCAGGCTGGAGCGGGTTTACATCGATGCGGTGACCGACAACACCTATCTCGGCATGCTGGAATTGACCCGGCCCGGGCAGGATGCGCCGGTACTCGTAGACGCACGCCCGAGCGACGCGCTCGCTCTGGCGTTGCGCGCCGACGCCAGCATCCACATTGCCACCCAGGTGCTGGATTCGGCGCGGGAGCATCAATACGGGCCGCTGGATTCGGAGCAGGTCGCCACCGCGCTGGGCATCACCGTGGTGGGAATCGACGACGACATTCGCGAGTCGCTGGCGCTGCCCGATACCCCCGGGGTCATCATCAACCAGGCCCGAGGCGCAGCAGCGGACGCTGGCCTGACGGCGGGAATGATGATCGTGCGCATCAACGCTGAGCCGGTCGACTCCCCGTTGCGGTTTCTGGAGCTCATTGGCGCCACACCCGAAGACGAACCCGTGGCGATCACCGTCTGGTTCGAAGGCCAGGAACGGGAGTTCGAACTGCAGCAGCTGCCAGCCACACCGCAGCCCGACGGACCGGCCATACGCGCCTGAAGACCGCCAACGCCGTCACCGGCGGCACGGCGATTGCACGCTCGACAGCGAATGGGTTGCTGAGCATGCATCCCGGCCAGCGTCCACGCGGGAGACCGAACCGTGAGAGTATTCAGCCATGTACCCATGCTGATCGCCGCCGCCCTGCTGCCCCTCGGCGGCGTCGCGCACGGGCAGATTGAGCCCGAGTGCGATCGGCAGATCCGTCAGATCGAGCAGCAAATGGAGCAGCAGCGGTTCCACCCCCAGGTGCAGACCGAGCTCGAGCGGTTGCTGCAGGCGGCGGAAGAAGCGACGGCCGAAGACTGCTTGAATTACGTCGCGCAGGCGCAAACCCTGCTGCGAAACGTTCGCGCCGGAGTTCCCGCGCAGGCCGAACCTCCGGCGCCCCCGGAGCGGCCGACCCCGGCACCGGGGCCAGCCGCGCAGGAGCAGACCCAGCAGGAGCAGACCCAGCAGGATCCGGGGGAACCAGCCGAGCAGCAACAGCTAGAGCCCGGCGAGCTGGAGCCAGACCCGCAGCTGCATCCGCTCGACTTGCATCCGGACCCGGAGCTCGAGGTCGAGCAGGAAGAGCCCGAGGTGAGGGTGATCCCCGACGACGAGGAGGAGCATCGCTCCTGATCGGCTGATCGGCTGATCGCCTGATCGCCTGATCGCCTGATCGCCTGATCGTCAGAACGTGTAGTCGACCCACCAGGTCAATTCCTGACCCGGCGCCACCAGGCGCTCCAGAAACGGCTCCCAGGACATGGTGACCTGGTTCCCCCAGATGGCGAAATAGTCAGGTACGTAGCTGCAGACCCCGGCCACGAGCCCAACCAGCGGATGGCGTTGCAGCACCACCAGCGGCGCGCTGGCGTCGTGGTCGAGGGCCAGATAGCGGCCATCGCGCCACGGCCAGGCGGTGCGGGCGATGAAGCCGCTCGGATGGCGAACGTAGCCAGCGGCATCACGCCAGCGCAGCGGCGCGTTGACCCACAGTAACTCGTCACCCTGCTGCGGATGCGGGAAGAACGGATGCGGGAACCAGCGCACCGGCGCGAATGCCTGGCCGACAACCCGCAAACAGGTGTGCGACCGCACGGTGCGGCCGTGCAGCGACACGGTGCGAACCAGCTTGATGGCATGCTCTTCGTAGCGCTGCTCGACCGAAAACACGACGCTTGCGCCCGCGGCCTCCACAGTCCAGTCGGAGAACTCGAGGACCTCGTTTCCAGCCAGGTCACAGACGCCGACGCCGATCACCAGCGCTTCATGAAGGCGCTGCTTCGACGCCAGCGGACCGAGGCGGAAGCTATCGGGAATGCCCTGACCGTCGAAGCAGTTGAAACTCGTCGGGAACGTCGGCCCGGACAGCAGATCCCCGCGCGCCGGGTCGGTAATCTGAAAGATATACCCGCCAGCGCAGTAGCGCACGCCCAGGCGGTCGCGGTCTTTCGCCGGATCCAGCAACTGAATCACCAGGGCGTCGTTCGACAAAGTCAGCATGCTTGCTCCTGTTGCGGTGCGCAAATTCTGTGCCCAGCAACGGCTTGATGCAAGCTATGGCTTACACATCTGACGACGCCCTAGCGCTGGGTGACGGTGAGCCGCAACACCTCCCCATTTTCGTGCTCGGTCAGCAGCCAAATGGCGCCGTCAGCCGCCACCTTGACGTCGCGGATGCGCCGCTCGATATCGATGCGCTCTTCCTCCACGACCTGATCGCCCTGAACGCGCACCCGCACGATGCCCTGGGTCTGCATGCCGCCGTTGAGCAGATCACCGCGCCAGGCGGAGAACTCGTCGCCGTCGTAGACCGCCAGGCCGGAGGGCGCCACGGTGCCCTCGAATACGTGAAAAGGCGACTCCATGCCCTCGCGCTCCAGGCCTACGCCGATGGGCGCACCCGAATAGTCGACGCCACCGGTGAGAAACGGCCAACCGTAGTTGTTCCCGGCCTCGACGCGATTGAGTTCGTCGCCCCCCTTGGGACCGTGATCGTTGATCCAGATGTCGCCGGTTTGCGGGTGCAGGGCGATGCCCTGGGGGTTGCGATGCCCGGTGGAGAAGATGCGCTCGTCCACCGCAGGCTCGCCGATGAACGGATTGTCCTGCGGCACGCCGCCATCGGCCTGGATACGCACGATGGAGCCGGCCTGGTCTTCGGAATCCTGGGCCCGGGAGATGTTGCGGCGCTCGCCGATGGTGAGCAGCAGGGTACCGTCGGGCAGGAACAGCATCCGGCCACCGAAGTGCAGCCCGCTGGAATCCTGATCGGCTTCCTTCATTTCGAACACCGTCTCGACATCCGCCAGCCCCGGACCCTCGTTGCCGGCGACGAGCCGCCCGCGGACAATGCCGGTACCGGTGCCGCGCTCACTCGGGATCGACAAGCTCAGATACACCAGATCGTTGTTCTCGAAATCCGGATGCAACGCCACATCGAACAGCCCTGCCTGGCTGCGCGGCGTATCGCCTTCATAGCGGAAGATCTCGGGGACGCCGGCGAGGGGCGGCGATAAGCTACCGTGGGGGCTGCCGATGCGCAGCCGGCCCGCGTTGCGCTCGGTGACCAGGAAGCGGCCGTCAGGCAGGAACGCCATCCCCCAGGGGTGCTCGATGCCGTCCACCACGCGCTGCACGGTCACCTCGTAATGTTCGGTGTTGATGGTGCGATCCCCGGTCTCCTCCTGCGCGGCAGCCGGGACGGCAGCCGCGGCCAGAGCGAAAAGACAGCTGCTGGCAAAGCCGGCACCGCTGGTGAAATACCTCATGATCAGCTCCTGCACGGTTGACGGCCGAAGTGCAGCAACTTTCGCGCCTACATCAGTAGCGCGGAATGCCGGAGCAGTGCAGCAACGGCGACGCCAACAACCCGAGTGGCATCACTTTTGCTCGACCTGTCGGCGTCAGCAGTAGGACGGGGCCGGATCATCGTGCAAGTGCCGATCGAAATATCCTTTGGGAACACCCATGCGAACGAAGCGATCAGATCCCTGATCGACGACGAGACCGCCAAGCTGGAACGGATATGCGATCACGTCAGCAGCTGCCGCATCGCGCTGGACGAGCAACCGGAACCCAAGCGGGCGCGCAATCCTTACCGGGTGCGGGTGGAGGTGCACGTGCCGCCACGGCACACGCTGGTCGCCGAGAGCAAGCCCCGTGACAGTGATGTGCATGATCCCTTGCCCATGGTCATCCGAGGAACCTTCAAGGCCATGCAGGCCCAGTTGCGGAAGCTGGTCGAGAAGCAGCATGGCCACGTCAAGGCCCACCCGGTGGAACAGGAGAATCTGGCCCTGGTGTCGCGCCTGTTTCCCGAGGCGGGCTACGGCTTCATCAAGACGCCGGACGGTCGCGATATTTACTTCCACCGCAACGCCGTGCTTCATCACGACTTCGATCGACTCACCGTCGGCACCGCCGTGCGTTTCGTCGAGGAACAGGGAAACGAGGGCCCCCAGGCGTCGACCGTGCAGGTGATCGACAAGCCGGGCGCCAGAATTTCCGACGACGCCCAGGTGCCGCCTCCCTACGGCTGGGAGCAGAAATAGCGGCAGCCTCAACGGCTGCGGCGGGCGCGGCGCTTGATGCCGACCTTCAGATCGTAGAGGTAAAACGGAATCCGGTAAGGCAGGGTGAAACGGCGGCCGATGGCGTCGAGGTATCGCTCCATGAGCAGACAGCGGCCGTCCCAGTGCAGCTTGTAGCCGAGCCGCTTCAAGTCCGACAACCGTTCGCCCATGGTTGCCCGCCGCACCGAGAAGTGCGCCCGGGCGGTGTCGATGAGCGAGAACTCCAGCTCGCCCGCCGGCGAACGCCCCACCAGCACGTTGCCGCCGGACAGATCGCGGAAGTACACGCCGCGGTCGTGCAGGTTGACCAGAAACGGCACCAGCTGCACCAGAAACTCCTCGAGACTCAGGCCCTCGACCCGGGTTTCGCCGGCCGCATAGCCGGTGAAGAAGCTGCGCACCGACAGGCGACCGGGCTGATACTCACAGACGTACCAGTTTTCCGTCAGCCCCGCGCCATGGCTGCGCTCGAAATACGCCACGGGGCGCGGGCTGGCGATTCCGCGGCGCAACAGTTCGCTCGCCCCGCTGAAGCTGCGCGTTGCCTTCGAGCGGCGGAACCGTTCGATCAGGCGCTTGTAGGCGCGCAGCTTCACCGGCTGCTTCACCACCAGCAACCGATCGGCATCCAGCGGATCACGCACCGTCCAGATGGCATTGCGAGCCTTCCTCAGCGTCGCCACCGGGGTCAGGGCGCCGATACGCGCCGGATGCAACACCGCCAGCAGCGCCTGCGCGTGCACCGCGTCGCGCGCCAGCAGCATTCCCTGCCAGTCGGCGTCGCGAACCGGGAAGTAGCTGCCGCCGGGAGCATTGAGATTGATCGACAGGTTCGCGATCGGCCGGGCCCGGGCGTCGACCCGAACGCTGCGCCCCGCCGGCCAGCACAGGTAAACGGGAGCCTCGGTGGCGATCAGCGGTGATGCCGCCAACGACTCGCCATCGCGCCCGTGGCAAACCGCCGCATCGAGATCTTCATTGCTGTAGATGTCGGCCAGGCGGGCGGCCATGGCGTTGCGCGTCCACACCACGTGGGTCAGCCGCTCGGCGGATTCGAACGCGTGAACCTCCAGGCCGTCGCCGCCCACCCCTCGACCGAGGTACCTGCTGCCCGGAATGGTCGCGGCGAACTGCCTCAAGGTCTGGAATGCGAGGCGCTGACGGAAGCTCGACGGCGGCCCGTGGACGGCGCCGTTGAAGGTCACCAACTCTTCCAGCGGGTTGGGGTTGTTGGGGTCGTCGATCAGCCCCTCACGACGGCTGATGAGCGGCCCCCAATAAACCCGTTGCATGGCGCCGGAGGCGGCCATCAGCACCAGATAGCGCAGCAGATAGTCCGCCTGCTTGGCCTCGACGTTCGGCAGCAGTCGAGCGATCCGCGGATGCGTCCAGGAAACGTAGCCGTTCCACAACGTCTCCACCCCGTGATGCTGCGCCGTCTGCTGCAGCAGGCGCGCCTTTTTGACCAGATTCAGCTTGAGGGCCCGCGACCACAGCCGCCCCGCCACCCGGTGATCGAATACCTCGGGCTCGATCACCCGCTCGACGAACAGGTTGTTGGTGTAGACGTCCGGCGCGCGGCCCGACTGGCGCAACAGCTTCAGCAACCCAGCGGTGTACAGCGGTTCGAAATCGGTGACGTTCGGGCCGCAGATCCGCATTCCGCGCCGGTGCGCCTCGTCCCAGGCGATGCGCCACGCGCACAGAAACCCCTGCAGGTTGTACCCGGCCCAACGCCGCCGGTTGACCGTCGAGCCGATCTCCACCGCTTCGACGCGCTGCCCGTAGCGATCCAGCGCCGCGGCGACGAACTGCCGCCACTCCTCCTGGGCATCGGGATGATCCATCCAGCGCGCGGCCGCCAGCGGCTGCACCAGATGCAGCAGGACGGAGAACGACTCTGCCAGCAGCACCTCGAGCAACCGATGTCCGTGATCGCTCGGACTGTCGTAACTGTAATCGACCCGCACTCGGGGAATGGCAAGCTCGCGCAGCCGCTCGACGACGTATGCATCGGTGCCAGGGTCGGCCGAGGAAGCCACGCAGATGCCGACGAAGCCCATGGGTACGGCGTGACCGGCCGGGGGCCGATGACGGTGGCGCCACGGCCGGTGCCCGCGCAGCAACCGCCCCAGCGCCGCGCTGAGGAACGCACGCGTCTCACGACTCCAGCGCGCTCCCCGCAGAAATCTCAGCGCCCCCGTCGGCATCCCCTGGTCTTGCTCCCTCACAGCTCATTGGATGAGCCGGCAGACACCAATCGAGGGCAGGCACCGGACTCCGGGCGGCAGGTTACCACAGCGCCAGCCGCCCCGAGGACAGCGCATACTCGCTTCGAAAACGGGTTCAGCTGCGGAGCGGTTGCGCCGATCTCGCCTGGATCAGCATTTCCACGGCATCACCCTCGCCGATGATCACCGGGCGCCGCCAGGAAGGTATTGCCGTCGCCGCAACCGCCTCGAGCGGCCGCCAGGCGCCATCGACGAACTCGTGCACCTGGTGCCCGGCTGCCTGCGCGCAGGCTATGCCGGCGGCGACGTCCCACAGGTGGGGGGCGTCGAACCGCGCCACGCGCAGCAGCCCCGCCGCGACGAAGGCGCACTCGATCGAGGCCGACCCGGTCTTGCGTACCTCCCAGTGCAGACCTTCGCCCACCGTCGGATCGGGCTCACCGGCCAGATGACGTCGCAGATCTGCATGGGCGCGCAACGTCATCGGCGACTCATCGAACCGCAGCGGCCCGCCACGGTGGGCGTGGTAGACGCCATGACGCAACTCGTGACTGGTCGAGCACCACACCGCACCCACCACGGGAACGCCACGATGCATGATGCCGATGGACGCCGCGAACAGCGGCAGCCCATTGACGAAATTGGCGGTGCCATCGATGGGATCGATCACCCAGATCGGCGCGTCGGACTCGCCTACCACCGTCGCCATCTCCTCACCGACGACGCCGTGTTCCGGAAACAGCTCCGCCAGACGATCACGGATCAGGCGCTCGATGCGCTCGTCCGCCTCGGATGCGGGGTCACGGTACCGGCCGGGGCCCTGGCGTTCGGCTGCGCCCTTGTAGCGGATGGCGAGCTCGCGTCCGAGCGCTGTCTGAATTTCCGCTGCCGCGAGCCGGGCCAGCTCCACCGCAACCACCTCGAGCTCTACCAGCGTTGCCTCGTCGAGTTCACTCATTCGCCCTCCTCAGTGGCCGCTCAGCTGCGGCACCAGGATGGTGGCGGAGTCGGTAACCAGCTGCAGTTCCACCGCACCCTCCTCCACCGCCGGCTGCTCATCGTCGATGTGCAGCGGGGTGCCGTCCCAAACCAGGCTCACGGTCCTGCCACGCCAGCGGCTCATCGGCGCCAGGCCCGCGGGCGGCTTTACGCTCAGCCAACGGCGCATCTCCTTGCGCTGATGCGGCTCGAGCATGATGACGTCCAGGTAGCCGTCGCCCGGATCGACGTCCGGCGCCAGCAGCAGGCCGGGGCCGCCCCAGGCAATGTTGAGAACCTCCACCATCAGATGTTCCTCCGGAAGCGGCCGGCCATCGAGCATGATCCGCAACCGATCCGGTTTCGCTTTCTTGAGGATCCTGCGGACCGCCCGACGTGCCGCGTCGAGACGGCTGGCGCGGCTGCCGGACGGGCTGCCGACCCGCGCTGCGGCGCGCACCAGAGCGCCGACACCGATACCCTCGACCACCCAGCAGCAACCCCACGGGCCACGGGCGAGGCCGATATCCAGCCGGCGTTTGCCGGCGTCACCCAGGCCCGCGGCAATCTCGCCCAGGGGGCCGGAGATGCCGAACGAACTGGCGATGTTGTTGGCCGTGCCGATCGGCAGAATGCCCACCGGAACGCTGCGGTCCGGCATCTGCGTCAGCACCTTGGTCACGGTGCCGTCGCCACCGGCAGCCACGATGATGTCGGTCGGCTCGGCCAACGCAGCGGTCAGCGAGCCGACCTTGCTCGACTGGTAGGCCGGCGTGATGCCGGCTTTGTGCAGCAGGTCGAGCAGTGCCTCGCGCCCGGTCGCGCCATCGCCAGCCGTTGGGTTGTGTACGAGTAGCGCTTTCATCGTTGACCGGGCATTCGTTCCGCGCGCCAGTTGTCCGCCGACTCCGGTGCACATTTCCAGAGCACATTTCGTACCGGCTCGCACCTGGTACGCATGTTGCTCGACCGCCAGGCGAGGAGATCGATCATGAGCACGTCTACCGGCTACCTCTACGAGCACCTCACGCCGCGAGTTCTGATGGAGGACATGGCTTTCAGCGAGAGCGCTCCCCGGCCAGGCCAGCGCCTGCCGGCATTCGAACTCCCCAGCGTTGACGGCGGCACCATCCGCAGCGCCGATTTCACCGGCAAGCGCCCGCTACTGCTGATTACCGGTTCGCTGACATGCCCGATGACGGCAAGCGCGAATCCGCTTCTCAAGGATCTGCACCGCGCATTCGGCTCGCAGATCGCGTTCGTGACCTTGCATGTGCGAGAAGCTCATCCGGGTGAGCAGCACGAGCAGCCGCGAACCCTGGCACAGAAGATGGCGCATGCCCGGCAACTGAAGCTGCGCGATCGGCTGCCGTGGCCGATCGTCGTCGACGATACCGACGGCCTGGTGCACCGGGCGCTGGACAGGAAACCCAACGCGGTTTACCTCACCGATCGCAATGGGGTGATCATCTACCGCGGTCTCTGGGCGGGGGACGCCAAGGGGCTGACTCGAGCGCTGGAGAGCGCGGCGCGCGACGAACTGCCCGCCGAGCAGGAAAGCCTGCGCCGGCTCCGGCCTCTGGCCATGGGCGTCGGCATGCTGCGCGGGATGACCGAAGCTTCCGGGCTGCGCGCGCAACGCGATCTGTGGCGGGCAGCCCCGCCCGTGGCGGTGGTGGCATGGCTGGCACACCTGTTCCGCCCGATGCAGCCGCAATTGCGCACGGTTGCGGCTGCGGCCGCGGTAAGCGCGGCGGCGGCAATCGCGCTCTCCATGGCCATCCGCAGGCACCGCAACACGCGCCGTCGCCGCTGACGGGGTCGGCGCCCGGGAACGACCGGCGCGTCACAACACGTCGAAGATCCGACTGAACTTGATCGCGATCTCGCGACGCTTCTCGGCCGCGCCGCGGAGGCTGTCGTCGTCTACCTCGTTGTAGACCAGGTACAGGCCGGCGTTCGCGCTCTGCAGCCAGGAGAACCTGAGATTGGTGGCCAGCAGATCGCTGCGATCGTCGTACTGCACCAGCGCCTGCAGCAGAATCTTCGGCGTGAACGAATACGACAGCCGCAGCCGGCCGACGTTGACCTGGAACTTGCCACCCTCTACCGGCAGATCGATATCGTTGTAGTTCCAGCTGAGTTCCGAGGTGAAGGTCTCGCCCATGCGGTAGCGCAACGTCGGCGCCAGGTTTATCCGCTCGCCGCCGAAGAAACCGCCGATGCGCGAAGACACGTCCAGGCTCAGAGGCGCACCTTGATTGGTTCTGAACACCAGTTGCGCTTCGCGCTCGTCGTACTCGCCCGCTGGAACGAATACCCCCCTGGCGATGGCAAACGCTTCGCGCACGCCCTCGTGCACCAGGTTCAAGCCGGTGTGGATCTCCAACCCCGAGCGCCACTCGAAGTGGTTGTCGATGTGAAGGAAGCCGGTTTCGTAGAAGCCGTCGTTCCCCCAGAAACCGCGGTACACCACGTGGGGACGCAGTTCGTGCAGCCCCCACAGATCTGCCGGCCGATAGCGGTGCAGCACCACGAACTCGCCCTTCTGGTAGTCGCGCCGGCGCAGAAAGCCCACTTCGGGATTGAAGTTTTCCCCCACCTCGGTGAAGCCGACGCTGTTCGACCAGCGCTCCGAGTTGTACTGGCCGATCAGCGAGTACGCGTGATCGTTGCCGCGCATGCCCGGCGTCTCGGATTTGGCCGCGAAGCCGCTGATGAGGCCGTCGCTGCCGATCCCCCAGCGGCCGTCCAGGGCATAGCTGCGGTTGTAGTCGCTGCCGGGGTTCGCAGCGAGGCTGCCGTCACCCTGGCGCTCCACATAAACGGCGCCCAGGGCGGAACGGTTCGGCAACTCGCGACTGATTCTGGCGACGGTGTAGTCGTTCTGCGGCGCGGCCCCCGGCACCGCGTCGGTACGCATGTGCAGCAGGCCGAGATTGGTGCGATCACCGAGCTTGCCGGAAATCCGGGCGCCGACATCGATGGGCTGGGGAGCGCCATTGGGTGCGATGCCGATTCGGCGGCTGAAGAACAGGTCGATCTCCTGAGGGGTACCTACCCTGAACTGCCCCGCGTTCTCCAGGAAGAACGGCCGCTTCTCCGGAAAGAACAGGCCGAAGCGATCGAGGTTGACCTGCACCTCATCCGCTTCCACCTGGGCGAAGTCGGTGTTGTAGGTGAGATCCAGCGTCAGGCTGGGCGTCAGCGAGTACTTCACATCGATACCGAACTCGCTGTCGTACTCGGTGCTGGCAAGCTCGCCGCCACGCTGGGCCCTGCTGAGCACATAGGGAATCAGCTTCAAATTACGCTGCGCAGGCAACACCAGGCCTTGCAGCGTTCCTGCCGACGAGACTCTGTAGAGGCTGTGCTGGCGCGACAGCGGCGACCAGTAGGCAATCTCGTTGTTGCGCCGGATGTTGCGCTGGAAGTTGATGCCCCAGAGCGGTTCCTCGCCGGGGTTGAAGCGCAGCGAGCGAAACGGGATGCGCATCTCGGCGCTCCAGCCGATGTCGCTGATGGTGGCTGTCACCGACCAGGTGGTGTCCCAATCGAGGTTGAAGCTGCCAGCCCCCGCACCCTCCCTGGTCACCTGACCGTCATACTCGATGCCTGCGGGGTTGGTGCCGAACACGAAGCCGCTCTGCCCGTCGCGGAAGGTGTCGATGATTACCTGAAAGCTATCGCCCTCGTCCAGCCGCGAATCGCGCCGGCTGTCTGCGACGATGATGCCGGCGGGATCATCGTCGTAACAGACGATCCCGAGGTACAGGGCGTCGTCGCTGTAGCCGATGAACACTTCGGTGCGCTGGCTGGCGGGCCGCCCCTCGAACGGACGGACCTGCCAGAACCCGGAAACGGGAGTAACGCCCTGCCACGCCGGATCGCCCAGCACCACCCCGTCGAGCGCGGGGGCGATGGCCAGGGCCTGGGCTCGTGCAGCCGGCGGCGTGATCGGGCGCGACTCGCCGGTCAGCTGACCGGTGGCGAAAGCGTCCGTGGCGAGTTCAGCGGCACCGCCGCTGATCGCCGTCAACATCAACAAGCTAAGAGACGCGCCACTGCAGCCCAGTCGAAACCATAACCGCCGCTGCCGCATCAGAGCCGCTCCCCCTGCCGCCGAAGGCAAAGCCGCGAATTCTAGCGCAACATCGCAGCCCGCGCCGATTCTCCAGCGCCGACGGCAAGCTCCTCCCCGTCGCCGGTGCTCCCAGCGGCAGCCAGCTGCAACCCCCCCACCCAGCGGGGCTGCGGACCGTCCTGCAACTCAGGGGGTGCCTCCAGCAACGGTTGCAACAGCGGCAGCAGATGGCCGAGCACCTGAACCGGCAGGGCGCTGGTGAATTGGTGGTCAGCCGCCTGGGCCCCTGGCACGAACGCGGTGACGGTGCCGAAGAAGCGCTCGCCGATGACGAATGTGAACACCGCCGAGCGGTTCACCACCCGCGACTCGATGAGCTGGCCGCCACTGCCGTAGCGCTGGTAGCGGTGATCGCCGGTGCCCGTCTTGCCGCCAACCGTGGATGCGAGCAGGGGGCTCAGACGGTTCAGGCGGCGCGCGGTGCCTGTGGACACGACGCCCTGCAGGGCAGCCCGCGTGACCGCGGCTACCTCCGGCGCGAGGACCCCTTCAGGCGGAGCGTGGGCCAACCGCATGCGGGTCTCGAACGGCGTCCCCTCGGCGAAGTTCAACTGCGTCGCGTACACGGTAGGGTAACGCTTGCCGCCATTGGCGACGATTCCCAGCAATTCGGTCAGCGCCGCCGGGTGATCGGCCGAGCTGCCGATGGCGGTCGCCAACGACGGCACCAGGCGGTCGAACGGATAACCCAGGCGCTGCCAGAAAGCATGGATGTCGAGGAACGCTTCCTGCTCGAGCAGCGTGGCGATGCGGCGATCCTGGGCGCGCTTGTTACGCGTCTTGAACAGCCACCGGTAGACCTGCTGCCTGACCTCGCGGCTGTCGTTCAGCACGTCGCTCAGGCTGGCGTCGGGGTCGGCAAATAGCTTCGCCGCCAGCCACAACTCGAGGGGATGGATGCGGGCGACGTAGCCACGGTCCGCAAGCGTCAGGCTCTCCGGGCCGTGCCGAACGAGCAGGCCGGCGAGCCGATCCGTCGACTCCGGCCCGGCATCCAGGCGTGCAGCCAACTGATCCGCCAGAGCCTCCGCCGTGGCTGCCGGATCGACACTGGCCAGCACCGTCGCCATGCCGCCAGCGGAACGGCGCGATTTGCTCAGCACCCGGTCGAGAATCTCCGCGGGGGTCAGGCCGGCATACTCCGTGAAGAACCGCCGCAGGTATTCGGTACCTTCCTGATCGGCGAACCGTGCAAGGTACTGTTCCCGCGAGGGCGCATCCGCCTGGTCCAGCAGCCGCTGGCTGGAGTAAGGCATCTCCGCCTGATAGTAGGCGACCACATCAGCCATCATGCGGATGAACGGCAGGTTCACCGAGCGGTTGAACGCATCGCTGACAGAGACCGTCCGCCCGTCATCCTGGCGATCGAAGTTGCTGAACACATGCCGGCCGCCGCCGGTGAAAAACGCCTGATTGGGGCTCGCGGAGTAGCGCCGCTCCATCGCCGCCTCGAGCAGCTCGAGCAGTTCCTGCCGAGGCTGCGCGAGCAGGCTATCGATGACCCAAATGCCGAGCCGATCGGCGCGCGCCTGACGCTCGGCTTGCAGCTCGGCGGCGGCCAGGTGGGCGTAGCGCTGGTGCAACGCCGCGATGGTCTCGAGGTAGATCACCAGCGTGCGCAGCTTGGCGGTCGACCCCAGATCCAGCTTCACGCCGCGATTGATGTCCAGGGGCCGGTCGGCGTTGTCCGCCTGCACCCGCACCAGGTTGGCGCCTGCTGCGTGCTCCACCAGAGTAACGCTGTAGGTGACCGCGCTCGGATCCTGCTGGCCAAGCAGCCTGTGCTCGGTGAGGCCGAGTTCGCGCGCGCGCACCGGGTCGGCGAGACCGCGCAGCAGCTCGGTGACCCGGGCCTGCGCCGTGGCATCGATGGTGGTGGTCACCGACAGATCCAGGCGATCGAGGTCGTACAGCTTCGGCACCTCCAGCAGCTCGGTCAAACGCGCCCGCACGAAATAGGACCACTTGCGCTCTGGAAACGGGATCCGCGCCGGAGCGGTCGGCCGCTGCCAGGTGACACTCACGCTGCTGGCGGCTTCCAGCAGTGAGCCGGGAATGGTGCCGCTGCGGCCGAGCAGCCGCAGGTAAGAATCGGTCATATCGGCGAGCGCGGCGCGATCTTCCAGCAGGTAGTAGGAGGGTCGCCGCTGGGCGATGAGCAAGCTCAGCAACTGACGATAGGCCACCGCGGCTTCCTCACTATCGGGCTTGGCGAGCAACGCGTTCACGCGCTCGAAGTCGGCGCCGAACCAGGCGTGCAGGCCGGGGCCGAGGCCGTGGATCTCGCCAATCCTGGGCGCCGCCGCCAATGGCACCGTATTGAGATACTCGGTGACGATCCGCTGACGAGTCTCGACGGTATCCGCGCCGTCGAGGTAGGCGCGCAGGCTCGCCGACAGCATCTGCCGCAGCTTTTCCCCAGCTGACTGGGTGAGCCCGCCCGGCGAGTGATGGTACTTCTCGAGCTGGGTTGCCAACGTGCTCGCACCCGGCGTCTTCCGCTCCGACCCGGCGAGGGTCATGGCTTTCACGGTCAGCGAATGCGCCAGACGGTCCCACTCGATGGCCGGATTGCGGTGCGGGTGATTCTCGTCGAGCAGTTCCCGGTTCTCGATGAACAGCAGCGTGTCGACCACCACCGGCGGAATTTCCCCGAACTCCCGATACGTCACGCGCGGGTATCTGCCATCGTGAAGCGCGATCCCCTGCCGATCCCGAACCACCAGCCCGGCCGCATGCTTGCGCTGATACGGCGCATTCAAGCCGAGCTCCACCACCTGCTGCAGCCGCGGCGACCACCGGGCCTGGGCTTCCACTTCGTAGCCGGCCGCCTGCAGTCGCTCCACCGAGCGGGGCAACTGGGTGTACCCCAGGCGCCGGTCGGATTCGCCAACCTCGGGAAAGCGCACCGAAGGGCTGAGCCCCGGCTCCGGCTGATAACTGATTTCGGCGCCGATCGAGGCGAGCCAACGCGCCTGACGCTCGAAGGTCATGAACTCCTGCACGCAGACCCACAACAGCACCGCCGCAAGCCCACAAGTAGCGGTGAGCACGACGCGACGCGGGGTGATTCGAGGCGAACGGACGCCCGCCGGATCGGCGGGCTCTGAAGGGGAAACTTGCGCCTGGGCCTTACTACGCGGCACGGGGTCGAGCACGCCATGAACAATCTGTGCGTCACTTTAGAGCAAATGCAGCTCGCCCAATTAGCAGTTTCGCTGCTCACTAACCAAGTCAGGAAACTTCTTACAAAAAGCGGGAATGTGCTCGCGGCCGGATCGATCTGATCGACTTGACGATCGCGCGTTCATGGAGCCGTCAGGATTGCCAGCAGGCTACCCGATTGGGTGGTAACCGAATGATTCGGTAGGAAGTTTGGAGCGGGAAACGAGACTCGAACTCGCGACCCCAACCTTGGCAAGGTTGTGCT
>JBLRXD010000072.1:0-16387 GCA_047920935.1 Pseudomonadales bacterium
CTGCGCGAGCAACTGCAGGAGATTCTGCAGGTGGGTGATGGCGATATCAGCAGTTTTGACCAGCTCGACGACGACGAGATCCAGGCGCTGATGAGCGAGCGTGGCGTGCTCATGGCGGAATTCGCAGCGTCGCACGGCTTTTCGTTCACCATGGCCGATCTGCTCGCGGTGATGGATGCGTTTCGCAGGGTCAGAAGTGGCGAACTGACCGAGGATGCGTTCGCCCGGTACGTGCGACTCAGCGGCAGCGCAGCAGATTTTTTCCCCGTCATCGAGGACGTGGCGCAATACACCTACAAAGGGGTCAGCTATCAGACGGCGAGACCCACGAATGCCCGAGCCAATACGCTGCAGGTCATCGGCTTCATGGAGAAGTCCCGGGGCGACGCTGCATTGGGCGCGCAGTTGCAGGCGCTGATCGGTGGAGACGGCAACATCAGCTCGCCCGGCGAGCTCGATGCGAACGAAGCCCAGGCTTTGATCGGCGACCGCAGTTCCCGGATCGTCGAGCTCGGCAAGGAACACGGTTTCCTGTTCACCGTGGCTGATCTCAGTGCCGTGGTGGGAGCCTTTCAGCTGGTCGAGTCGGGTGAGCTGCCGCTAGAGAGCTGCATGCGCATCCTCGGCATGCAGGAGCGCGAGCTAGCCGCCAGCTTTGCGGCGGTGACCAACACCGCCGGCCGTATCTACCGGGGTGTTCGCTACTGATATGTGCGCAGCCGTTGAGTAGCGTTGCCCCGCCTGTGAGCGGTCATTCCGTGGGCAGCCCGAGCTTGGCCCAGGCGGTCATGCCGCCCAGCAGGTTGCGGACATCCCCAAAGCCGTCGCGCAGCAGAATGCTGACGCCCAGGCCGGCCCGGTGGCCGACGCTACAGGTAACCACCACCGGCCGGTCGCGACGCAGCTCCAGTTGATGCAGCCGATCGGGCAGATGGCCGACGAACGTGTGCTGCGCGCCGGGGATGTGGCCCTGGTCGTACTCGTCGAGCTCTCGCACGTCGAGCACCTGGAACCGCTCCGGGTCATCCGCCAGTTCCCGTGGCGTGATCACCCCTGAGGTTTCGATGTCCCTGCCCGAGCTGCGCCAGCTGCCGAAGCCGCCCGCCAGGGCGCCCTGGATGTTGTCGATGCCGATCCGGGTGAGGTGCATGGCGGCGATGTCGATGTCGGCATCGCGCTCGACCAGCAGATAGATGGGCGTCTGCTCGTCGCCGATCCAACCGCCGAACACCGGCAGGCCGCCGAGCCAGATGCTGTAGCTGCCTTCGATGTGGCCGCCGGCGAACGCTTCGGGCTCGCGCGCGTCGTACACCAGCTTGTCCCAGCAGCCGTCAGCGAACGCGTCTACGTCCAGCAGGCCGACGTCGCCCGGACCGATGACCGGGTCGAGCCCGCCGTCGAGGTTGACCTTCTCCATGTGGCGGAAATAAGGCGGCCGCGACAGCCGCTCGCCGCCTTTGCTGGCGGCGAAGGCGTCACGCTCCAGGGTGAACACTTCGTTGTAGCGCTTCTCTTCGCCGATGGTCGAGTGCGGGCGTTGCGCCATGCCGCTGCCGCACACCGAGCCGGGCCCGTGGGCGGGCAGCACCAGGGCGGTATCGCCCAGGTCCGCGAGCTTGTCGTGCACCGAGTCGTACAGCAGCGCGGCGTTCGCCACCGACTGGTCTTCGCCCGGCAGATCGGTGCGGCCGGTGGTGCCGAAGAACAGGGCATCGCCGGTGAACACGCCCCAGGCGTGCTCGTCATCCTGATCGCTGTAGACCGCGTAGGACATGCTCTCGGGCGTGTGCCCTGGGGTCGCCAGCGCGCGCAGGGTCAGGCTGCCGACATCGAAGGTCTCGCCGTCTTCCAGGCGGATGTCGCCGTGACCGAACAACTCGTGATTGCCGTTGACGATCTTCGCCCCGGTCTTGCGGGCCAGGTACGCCGAGCCCATGACGAAGTCTTCCTGGCGGTGGGTCTCGATGACGTACTTGATTTGGGCACCGGCGTCGCGAGCGGCGTGCAGGTAGCCTTCGACGTCGCGGCTCGGATCGACTATGGCGGCTTCGCCGCTGTCGGCAAGCAGATAGGCGTAGTGGGCAATGCCTGGGGTTTCGATACGTTTGAGTTCCATGGTTTGAGCCTCCGGATGCGGGTTGTGGTGGTGGTCAGCGGGCGAACAGGAACCGATAGGTGGCTGCCCCGACGAACAGGGCGATGACGAAGCCGGCCACGCTGGGCAGCAGCGTCGGCAGCGCGGTCAAACCCGGGCCGGGGCAGAATCCGGACAGACCCCAGCCGACGCCGAACAAAGCCGAACCACCCAGCAACGACGGGGTGATGGTGCTGATCGAAGGGATCTCGAAATCCGCTGCGAGCACAGGGCCCGTGCGGGTGCGCAGAGCCCACTGGTAGATTGGCATGGCCACTCCGAGAGCGCCGATGAACACCATCGCCAGGGTCGGGTCCCAGTGGCCGGCGACGTCGAGGAAATTCAGCACCTTGGCCGGGTTGACCATCTGCGAGATGACCAGCCCGAAGCCGAACAGCAGACCGCCCAGCAGTGAAACCACATAAAACATGCCGTCAGCTCACCACGTGCCTGACCACGTATACCGTGACCATGGCGGACAGGAAAAAGGTGGCGGTGGCCGCGAGAGAGCGCTTGGACAGCCGTGAGATGCCGCAGATGCCGTGCCCGGCGGTGCAGCCCGAGCCCATCCGGGTGCCGAACCCCACCAGGAAGCCGCCGATCAGCATCAGCGGCATGCCCACCTGCAGATCCACCGGCAACGGCCGGTTGAACAGCATCGGGAACAGCACGGCGCTTGCGATCATCCCGGCGATGAACAGCCCGCGCCACCCGGCTTCGCGGACATCGCGGGTCATAAGCCCCGCGGCGATGCCGCTGATGCCGGAAACCCGGCCGGTGAGCAGCATCATCAGCCCGGCCGCGAGGCCAATGAGCGCGCCGCCGATGAGACCGCTCCAGGGCGTGAACTCGGTAATCGTGTATTCCATGAGGCGCGGAATACAGGATTCGTGCCAGAGGTGCCGCGAGACACTTGGCGGCATCGCTCGCGCGCTGCCGTTGCCCGAAGCTAGCCGCGCATGTCTGTGCGCAGTCGTAGACGAGGCAGCTTACGGGGGGGTGAGGTCCCAGACCGAGCGGAAGCCGTCCTGCTCGCCGAGGATGGCCTGGCGCGGGCTCTGCTTGTCGATGTGGCCGATGAGGTGCTTGTAGGTGCCAAAACCCGCCAGCTCCTGCAGTCTGGGCGAGAACGCCCGTACGCGCTCCAATGGAATGCCGAGCTGCTGGTTTTCCTGCTGGCGGATGAAGCCGGCGCAGTAGTTCATGGCGATGCCGACGCGGCGCCCGCTGCTGCGGTTGGCGCCGCCGCCGTGCCACAGGCTGCCGTTCCAGATCAGCACGCTGCCTTTGCTCATCTCGGCGGCGATGCTGTCGTAGCTGACGCCGAACACGGGCTTTTCCGGGTTTTTATGGCTGCCCGGCACGATGCGGGTGGCGCCGTTCTCGGCGGTGAAATCGGTGAGCGCCCACATGGAGTTGCACACCAGGGCCGGATGGGGCCGCGGCATGTCCAGCAGGGTGTCGTCGGCGTGCAGCGGTTGCGGCGTCTCGCCGGGGTCGATGGAGATGGACGACAGCGACGATACCAGGCAGCCGGCATCGAGCACGCCTTCGACGATGGGCAGCACGGCCGCGTGCACCGGTACCTGCTCGAACACGTGATCCCTGGCCAGCAGGTTGTAAATCCTGATGGTGTGGTGCCCTTCGAAGGCATTGGCGCCGGGCCGGATGCCGTGCTCCTGCTCGAGCCGGTCGAGGGCCACGTTCAAGGCGTTGACGAGCGCCGGCTCGATGGCGTTTTCGATGATGGTATAGCCGCGTTCCGCGATGGCCTGCAGATGGCGGCTGCGTACGGTCTCGTTCATGGGCAAGCCTCGGATGCTTCGATGAATGCCCCATTCTAGCCGACGGCGGTCGCGCCGCGGATGCGAGGTCGGCGGCATGCATCCTGCTAAGCCTCATGCTAAACCTGTTGTCGGACCAGCGGAGTCCAAGGATGGAATCGACGGAATCCCTGCGCGCGCTCGACCCGAGAGCCCGCAAGAAGCTTCTAGAGAGTCTGCTCGAAGGTCTGGACGTCGATGAAGCGGCGGGTACCGCCAAACAGCAGCCTCGACAACCGCACGATGCAGGCCAGCCGCAGCTCGGCGACGGCGCCGCTGGCGACGATGCACCCGAGGGTTCGGGCGGAGGAACGCGGTTCGACCTTGCCGCGAAGCCCGATGTGGTGCTCGACGTTTCGAAGCTCAAAGTGAGCGGTGTGAAGCTGACCATCGAAGCGCTGAATGCGGAGCTTTCGGTTCGGGTGCGGATGGCGCAGCTGCTGGATCTTCACGTCGGGCTGGACGCTCGCATCGAGAAGGTGGACGTCGAGGTGGACGAGATGGACACCGCGCTCGAGGTGGGCGCCAGCCTGGCACGACTGGAGCGCATTCTCGAGCACGTGTTCTCGAGCGTCGTGCAGAATCCGGAGGTTTTCCGCCAGGCCATGGCCGCTCTCGACCAGGCACCCGCCTGGAGGTCGATCTGGTCGAACCGGAGGCGGGCCTGGATGAGAGTCTGGCGCGGTTGCAGCGCATCCTCGAGGCGGCTTACGCCTCGGCCGTGGCCGATGGGCAGGCAAGCGGCAATCAATGCAGCCGTAGGCGTTAGTCGAGGGCGGCCGTGCGCCAACTCCGCAACAGGCGCCGCGGCCGGCGCCAGCGCAACACCCTGTGGATCGCTCCAGTGGTCAGTGCCGCCATTGCCGCGGTGGTGGCGGCATTGGCGCTGCTGGTGGACGCGCGAGTGGAATGGGAGCAGACGGGGCTGCCGGTCTTCGTCGGTGAGCCCGACACCGCGCGGATGATGCTGTCGATCATTGGCGGTTCCGTTACCACCCTGCTGGCGTTGATCTTTACCGTCATAGCGGTGGTCATCCAGCTGGCCATTGGCCAGTACACGCCACGAGCGCTGACGATTCTGCTCGGCGACAGGCCCAGCCACTTCACCATCGGCGTGTTCGTCGGCACGTTCACCTACAGCCTGATCGTGCTGGTGTTCCTGCATCTGACGTTTTCCGAGGCTGGCTCCGATGCGGGAAGTGACGCGGGCAGTAAAGTCAGCGGGCTGGCAGTCACGCTGGCGTTCGCGCTTGCGGTGGTGACGATCGCTACCTTCGCCGTCTACAGCAATCACATCATTCATGCGGTGCGCGCCAGTTCCATCATCGGCCGTATCGGTCGCGAAACCCGCTCGTCCATTGAGCGCTTGTACCGCCCCTTCGGCGACCCGCCAGAACCCGAGCCGCAGGTCGCAACTCCCGCCCTGCCGCTGCGGCAGACGGTGCTTGCGGCTGAGCCCGGCGTTCTGGTGGATGTGGACGAAGATGCGCTGTATGCCATCGCCTGCGCGGCCGATGCGGTTCTGGTGTTCGTGCCGCCGGTAGGCGCTTTCGTTCCTGAGGGCGCGCCGCTGGTGCGCGTCTACGGCGCCGCCGCGGCGTCTGAACAAGACCTCCACAACGCGGTGGAATTTGGTGACGAGCGCAACCTGCTGCTCGATGTTTCGTTCGGGCTGCGGCAACTCGTCGACATTGCCGCCCGAGCGCTGTCGCCGGGGATCAACGATCCGGCAACGGCCGTTCAGGTCATCGATCAGGTGCACGATCTGCTTCGCCGCCTGCTGCAGCGGCGCTTGACGGACGGCAGCCGCTGGGACGACGACGGCAACATTCGGCTGGTGTTGCGCATGTCTACCTGGGAGCAGTTCGTCACCATGACCCTCGACGAACTGCGCAGGTTCGGCCACGGCTCGCTAGCGGTGATGCGGCGGCTGCGGGCGTTGCTGGAGGATCTGCTCATCGTCGCTCCCGAGTTCCGCCGGGCGTCGCTACGACTGCAGATCGAGCTTCTCGACCAGGCCTGCGACAGCGGCTTCGACAACGCCAGGGAGCGTGACCTCGCCCGTCGCAGCGACCTGCGCGGCGCCGGATTCTGACGCCATGGAACCGAACTGGACGATGATTTTCGATGGCTGGGCGCCGGTGGGGCGGACCTTGCTGCTCGGCGTGCTGGCCTACCTGGCTCTGGTCGTGCTGCTGCGGATCAGCGGCAAGCGCACCCTATCGAAGATGAACGCCTTCGACTTCGTGGTGACGGTGGCGCTGGGCTCGACGCTGGCGTCGGTGCTGCTGGTGGAGGAGGTGTCGTTGCTGCAGGGGGTGACGGCGCTGGGCCTGCTGATTGCGCTGCAGCTGGTGAACACCTTCGTTGCGGTGCGCTGGCCCGGGTATCAGCGGCTGCTGAAGGCTCAGCCGACGCTGGTGTTCTTCAACGGCCGCTCGCTGGAGGGCCCGATGCGCAAGCAGCGGGTCACCCGCGAGGAAATTCTGGCCGCCATCCGCGAGCAAGGCTATGCCGAGCCCGAACGGGTGGGGGCCGTGGTGTTGGAAACGGAGGGCACGCTGTCGGTGATCGGCAGCGACGCCGGCTCGGCCGCTGCGCTGGCGCGGCTGGGGGTGGATCCGGGCTTCGAATCCGGCACTGGGCTTGCATCCGGATCCTCCGAAGCCTGTCCTCAATGCGGTCGGAGAAACGCGCATGACCAACCCGAATGATCAGCATCGGTCGGTGTGGCTGTCGGAATGGCTGGCGGAAGCTCCGCAGACGGACTTTCCGCCCCTGCTGGGTACGGCCGCGGCCGATGTCGCGGTGATCGGCGGCGGCATCACCGGCCTGTCGACGGCGCTGCTGCTGCAACGCGCCGGCCTGCAGGTGGCGCTGCTGGAAGCGCGACGGGTGGGCTGCGGCGTGACCGGCGCCTCCACCGCCAAGCTCACCTCGCTGCACAAGCTGATCTACGCCCAGCTCGAGAATGCTTTCGACCGCGAAGCGGCTCGGGTCTACGCCGAGGCCAACCAGCAAGGGCTGGCGACCATGGCGGTGCTTGCCGACGAGTTCGACAGTGCCGGCGCCAACTGTCGCTTCCAGCGCCAGGCGGCCTACACCTATACCCGCGATCGGCAGCGCGACAACGACATCCGCAACGAGGCCGAGGCGGCGCAGCGGGCGGGGCTGCCGGCCAGCTACGTGCAGGATGCGGAGCTGCCGTTCGATGTGGTGGGGGCCGTGCGGGTCGATGATCAGGCCCAGCTCGATCCTTATCAGTACTGTCTGGGTCTGGCCAGGGCCTGCGCCGGCGCCGGCGTGCAGATGTACGAGACCACGCGTGTTCACGACGTGTTCGAAGACGGCAGCGAGTTGGTGTGCGAGGGCATGACGTCCGCCGTGCGGTTGCGGGCACGCCATGTTGTGGTGGCGACGTTGCTGCCGATCCTCGACCGTGGGGGCCTGTTCGCCCGGGCATTCCCCAGTCGCTCCTACGGCCTCGCTGTGGCGCTGGCTGGCGATGCTCCGGCCAGCATGTCCATCAATGTCGACTCGCCCACCCGCTCGGTGCGACGTCTGCCGGCCGGGCGCGGCATCATCGTCGTCGGCGAAGATCACAAGGTAGGGCACGACCCTGATACCCCAGGGCGATACGCGGCGCTGGAAGCGTGGGCTCGGCAGCACTTCCCGGTCGCCGAGGTCAAACACCGCTGGTCGGCCCAGGACTACATGGCTGCCGACTCCGTGCCCTACATCGGCCGCATGCCCGGGGGCTCCGGCCACATCTGGGTCGCCAGCGGCTTCAACAAGTGGGGGCTCACCACCGGCACCGCCGCGGCCATGATGTTCGTCGAGCTGATCCAGGGGCGCGAGCATCCATGGGCGGGCTTGTTCGATCCGGGGCGCGTGGACGTGTTGCCCTCGGCCAAAAAGCTGCTGAAAGAAAATGCCGACGTAGCAGCGCGTTTCGTCGGCGATCGGCTGCGCGCGCTGACGGTGCCGAGCCTCGATCAACTGGCGCCGGGCGAGGGCGCCGTCGTCGACGCCGATGGCCAGCGGCTGGCGGCGTACCGCGACGACACCGGCGCCGTGCATGCCTGCTCGCCGCTGTGCACCCACATGGGCTGCTACGTGCAGTGGAACCAGGCGGAAAAATCCTGGGATTGCCCCTGCCACGGCTCGCGTTTCGACTACCGCGGAGAGGTGCTGCAGGGGCCGGCCGTGCACGGACTCGAGCGTAAGCAGCCGTCCTAGCTCAACCCGCGCTGCGAATGGCGTCGATGAGCTGTTCCTTGCTCATGCTGCTGCGTCCGGGGATGTCGAGCGCGCGCGCCTGCTCGTAGAGTTCGGCCTTCGGTCGTGATTCCAGGTCGGGCCTAGCAGCCGCCCGCGGCGCGCGGCGCGGGGCTTTACGTTGGGCCGGATCCTTGCGGTGAGCCGCGGCTTTGCGCTGAGCCGAACCCTTGCGTTCCCGCGGCTCGCCTTCCTCCAGGCTTTGCTTGAGCACCTGCATGAGATCGACGATTTCGGCGCCGGCGGAGGCTTCCTCGGGCTCGAGTTCCTCGGCGGCGACCACGCCTTCCCCGGCAGCGAGCTTATGCTCGACCAGCTCGCGCAGTTGGCGGCTGTAGCTGTCGCTCAGGGCGTCACGGTTCAGGCTGTCGGCCGCCAGCGCCCGCATGGCCCGCTGGACGGCGCGGAATCCGGCCGCTGGCGCGGATTCCAACTCCGGCAGACCCACGTCCTCCGGGGTGCGTAGCTCGTCGTCAAAGCGCAGGGTTTCCGCCCGCAGCAGCCCGCGCTCGGCGATGATAGCCACCAGGTACTCTTTGCCGCGCATCACGAAGGTGGCGATGCCGGCGCGGCCGACGTCTTCCATGACCCGCGCCAGCAGCCGATAGGCCTTGCTGGCGCCCCGGTCGGGCACCAGAAAGTAAGCGCGGTCGAAGTACATGGGGTCGATCTGAGACAGTGGGACGAAGCGCCGCAGGTCGATCTCCTGGGATTTCTCCGGAGCCAGCGCCGCCAACTCCTCGTCGCCGACGATGACGAAATTGCCCTTCTCCACTTCGTAGCCGCGGACGATCTCCTCGGCGTCCACGGGCACGCCTTCGCTGCTGCAGAAGTAGCGCCTTGTCAGCGGCGTGCCATCGGCGCTGACCATGCGCAGTCCGGCGCCGCTGGCGCGGCTGGCGACGAACAGGCTCACCGGCACGCTGACCAGGCCGAAGGCGATGTTGCCCGACCAGAATGACCGGGGCTGCCGGGGTGCGTCGTCGTCGGCGTCGTCAGGCACGTTTGCGCTCCTGCTTCAGGCTGGCTTCCAGTGCCCGGGTCAGATCTTCCGCGGGCCGCGGTTTGCGCGGTGGGGTGATCGCCACGACGTCGCCTTTGGCCTTGGCGGCGATCAGCGCCTCGACCCGCGCCCGGTACTCGTCGTGATACTCCGCCGGCTCGAAATCGGCGGCCAGCATGTCGATCAACTGCCGGGCCATGGCCAGCTCCCGCTGATCCGGCGGCCGCCCCTGGGGCGCCGGCAGATCCTCCACGGCGACGATCTCCTCGGCGTAGCGCAGCGCCACCAGGATGGGGTAGCCGGCGTGCAGCCGCAGGGCGCCCAGATACGCCTTTTTGCGCATCACCCAGCTGGCCAGGCCCTCCCGGTCCAGGTCGGCCAGGGCCTGGGTGAGCGCCGCGAACGCTTCCTGGGCGCCATCGTCGGGGCCGAGGTAGTAGGGCCGCCGGTACCAGCGGTGGTCGACGGCCTGTGGCGGCACGAACTGGTGGATGTGAATGTCCCGGGACGGTGCAGGTTCCAGCCCGGCCAGCTCCGCGTCGTCGAGGATCACCAGGTCCTTGTCTTCGGTCACATACGCCCGACGGGCCTCGGCGTAGGGCACCACCTCGTCGGTATGCGGATCGACCAGTGCCTGCTTCACCGGGGCGTGGTCTTTGGCGTGGAGCAGGCGGAAGTGCACCGAGCGGTCCTCCACCGCGGCGTACAGCTTCACCGGCACGCGCACGTCTTCGAGGCGGATCACCCCCTTCCACATGGCTCTGGCAGCCATCAGCGCTTGCTTCCGCCGGCCCCGACCGCCTGCAGCATGTTGCGGGTCAGCCGGCGGCGTGAGGTTTCGAAGTCCGCCCACGGGTCGGCGCGCAGCGCCGCCAGGCGGCGGCGGACGTTGCCGACGGCGTAACGGTCGCTGGTGAGCGCGCCGCTGAGTTCGTCCCAGCGAATGGGGGTCGCCACCGGCGCGCCCTCCCGCGCGCGGGTGGAGTACGAGGCGATGGCGGTGGCGCCGCGGCCGTTACGCAGGTAGTCGAGGAAGATCCGGCCCTGGCGTCTGGCTTTCGACATGTTGATGGTGAACCGGCTCGGGTCGTCGTGGGCGTGGGCGCGGGCGACGCCGTGGGCGAACGCTTTGATTTCATCCCAGCTGCGCTCTGGCATCAGCGGCGTCACCACGTGCAGCCCCTTGCCGCCCGTGGTGCGTACCAGGCTTTCGAGCCCCAGGTCTGTCAGCCGCTGGCGCAGCTCGCGCGCGGCGCGCAGGGTTTCCGTCCACGCCAGGTCCGGGGCGGGATCCAGATCGAACACCACCATGTCGGGCTGCTCCACGGCATCGACCCGGCTGCCCCAGACGTGCAGCTCCAACGTACCCGCCTGCACCAGGGAGACCAGGTCCGCCACGCTTTGCACGTGCAGGTAGGTGGTTTTGCCCGCCTTCTCGCGGATCTGCACCCGC
Source organism: Pseudomonadales bacterium (assembly GCA_047920935.1). Taxonomy (GTDB): domain Bacteria; phylum Pseudomonadota; class Gammaproteobacteria; order Pseudomonadales; family Azotimanducaceae; genus UBA7803. Next base: position 10,692 of record JBLRXD010000072.1, read on the forward strand.
GGGATGTCCTTGCCCATGGCCTGCTGAGGATGCTTCTGGAAGAAGCACGCCTTGCCCCGACCCTGGGGGCAGCGCAGCAGCGACAGCGGGCGGCCGCGGATCTGCGGCAGGATCCAGTCGGCGATCTCCTCGTAGTAGTGGGCCAGCGCCAGCTTGGTCAGACCCTGCTCCGGATAGAGAATCCGATCCGGGTTGCTCAACCGCACCCCGGCTACCTGTGCTGGCGCTGCTTTTGCGCCCGGCTGCGGCCGCGGCTGCCGCTCGGCCGGCGGAGCTTCTGACGGCGCCTCTGACGGCGCGGCGATGACGTCTTTGCGCACTTCCCGCGGATCCTTGTCTTCCCGCAGCCCGCGGAAGGTGGGATGCCGCAACAGCCGCTCCCGGGTCCATTCGGTGAACTCCACCTCCGCGACCAGCGCCGGCTCGACCCAGTGGACGCCGCGGCTGGCAGGCGGTACCGCGAACGGCGAGTCCGGTACCTCGAGGTCGCGAAGTCGGGCATGCAGGCGCTGCAGCTGGCGGTCACTGAAGCCGGTACCGACCTTGCCGGCATATACCAGGCGATCACCATCGAAAAACCCGAGCAGCAGCGCGCCGAAGCCGCTGCGGGCGCCACCGGGTTCGGTGTAGCCGCCCACCACCAGCTCTTCGTGCCGCGTGCACTTCACCTTCAGCCAGTGCTTGTTGCGCCCCGGCTGGTAGCGGGCGCCGGCGCGCTTGCAGATGATGCCTTCGAGGCCGAGTCGGCAAGCGTGGCGGTAGAACTGCTCGCCCTTGCCCTTCAGGTGCTCGGTGTAGCGCACCTTGGCGGCGCCCACGAAGCCGGCCCTCTCCAGCAGGTTGGCGAGCGCTCGCTTACGCTCAAGCTGAGGCGTGGTTGAGAGGTCGTGGCCGTCCAGGTGCAGCAGGTCGAAGACCTGATAGATCAGCGCGGCCGTGCGCCCGGCGCTGAGCGCCTCCTGCAGCAGGCGGAAGCTGCTGGCGCCGTTGGCCGCCAGCGCAACCACTTCACCGTCCAGCACGGCGCTGCCCGCGGGCAGGTTGCCAAGCAGCACGGCCAGCTCCGGGAAGCGCCCGGTCCAGTCTTTGCCGTTGCGGCTGATGAGGGTCACCCCGCCGCGGTCGAGCCGGGCGAGGATGCGATAGCCGTCGAACTTGATCTCGTGGATCCACTCACTGCCAGCCGGCGCGGCCTGGGCCAGGGTGGCCAGTTGCGGATGGGGATGCTGCGGCGGGGCGGCGGGGTGGGCGCCGGGTAATGCAGAGACATCCGCGTCGGCCGCGGCGCTTTTTGGGCTGCCCGACGTCCAGGTGCGAGAGCGGTCTGCGGCGATCTCCTCCATGGTCCGGCCGGTGGCGACGCTGGCATCCTCGGGGATGGTGGCGTGCTGGGTGGCTTGCTGGCGCTTGGCGCGCTCCCGGCGCTTGATCAGCAGCCAGTTGTCGCCGTCGGCGCCGGCCTTCCCAGTCATCCGGGTCAGCGTCCAGGCGCCGTTCAGCTTGTGGCCGCAAAGCTCGAAGTCCAGCCGCCCGTCGCTGCGCTGCCGCGGCCGCCAACGGCCGCGGTCCCAGAGCATCACGGTGCCGGCGCCGTATTCGCCTTCCGGGATCACTCCCTCGAAGTCGCCGTACTCCAGCGGGTGATCCTCCACCTTCACCGCCAGGCGCTTCTCGCCCGGGTCCAGACTCGGCCCCTTCGGCACCGCCCAGCTCTCCAGCACCCCCTCGTGCTCCAGACGCAGGTCGTAATGCAGGCGCCGCGCGGCGTGCTTGTGCACCACGAACAGCCCGCCGGCTGGTTTCGCCGGCCGCTTACGCCCCGCCGGCTCCGGCGTGCGCTGGAAGTCCCGCTTCTTCTGATACTCCTCGAGTCGCGCCAATCGCGTCTCCACCGTCTTCCCGGATCCAGTCCGCAATCCCTCTGCAACTTATCTGCCAGCAATGCTCAGGCCGGCAGGGCGAAGAAGGTGAAGGCCAGCACCGCGACCACGAAAATCAGCAGCAGCCACGCGGTAGGCGCCATCCAGGCTTTGCGTCTGCCGGAGTGGTTTGCGGCGGTGGCGTCGTTCCCGTCGGCCCTGGTGTTTCGCCCGGCGGCGCGCTCTGCATCCAGGGCGGCTCGCACCTGGGTTTGCGTCGGCTGCTGCCCGGCGCATTCATCGTCGGTGCCCAGCGGCGCCACCGCGGGATCCGCCGCCGCGACCTTGTCGCCGGTGTGGCCCCGGTCGATCTCCGCTCGCAGTTGCGAAGCGTTGGCGGGCGGATCGTCGCGGCGATTCGGCTTCTTGCTGGTTCCGATCAATCCCACATTGGCTGCAGATCCCTTAGCCATGGCGGTTCAGCCGATCTGGGCTTCTGCCTGGGTGTGGGCGGTCAGCCAAGAGCGTACTTGCGCCAGGTGCCGTTGCTCTTGCTGCTCGGCTTGCTCGAAGCGGGTGGCCAGCTGTTTCTGGCCCATCTCCTCCGCCAGCGTGCGCAGCATGGTCCAGCCCTCGTTGTCGGCCAGTTCGGCAACGATGATGGCGTGCAGGCACTGCCCCACCGTGGTCCGAGGATCGCCCAGCACGGCGCCAAGCCCCATGCCTTCCACCGCCACCAGATCGGCGGAGGGGGTGATGGCGGTGGGATCGGCGCCCAACTGCTCCAGGGTCTCCTTGAGCATCAGCGCGTGCTGCAGTTCCTCGTCCCGGATGGTCTGGACATCGGCCATGCTCGGGCCGCCGGAGAAGCCGCTCGAGGCGTCCATCTTGTCGAGCAGCGCATCGTACAGACGCACCCCGGTGCGCTCGAACGCCAGCCGCTCGGCCGTCTTGTCCACCAGCGCAATCGCTTTGTTGCCCTTGATCGCCTGCAGTGCCGCTTTGCCCGCCCCCTTGGCGCTGCTCGGCGGCGGGACGGTACCCAGGGTGTGGGCATCTCGCAGGTAACTGGCATGGGTCTGCCTCAGCCCGCCGTTGTCGCGGGACGGCTGGGTCATCTTCGGCACCTGATTCATCGCCTCGGCGTGAGACGAGGTGCTCATGCCGGTGTGATTGGTGCGGGCGCCTTCGGTCATCCTGGTCGACTTCTTCATGATCTTTCCTCTTCTGCTCTTTCACTCGAGATGGGTCAGCCGGCCTTGCGCAGCAATTCCGTGCCCGGCGACCACACGTACCCTTCGGCGATGATCTCCGACGGCGAGCCTTCGCTGTTCATCTGCTCGCGGTATGCGCGCGTCGCGGCGGACTCTTCGATGTCGCCGATCTCTTCGCCGTTGGCTCTGAAGCCCGCCTCCTTTGAGAGCACGTCGCGGACGAACTGGCGCTGGCTCTGGTATTGAATGGCCTTTGGCAGGCTGCTCGGCAGGATTTCGGCCGGGTCGCGGTTCTCGTGCTTCTGGAACAGATCCATCACGAAGTGCAGCTGACCGAGTTCGTAGTGGCAGAAGCGCTCCCAGATGCTTTTCAGGCGCTTGTCGTCTTCGAACTCCATGCAGCTGTAGTAGTTGTAAACCTCGTTGGCCTCGTGCAGCAGCCAGCTTTCCAGCCAGCTCTGGTCGGGATCGAGGATCGACTCGTACTGGGTGACGTGCTGCTCCTCGATGGAAGCGATCTCGGCGTACAGCTGGCGCGCCACCGGGTCGGAAAACATCGGGCCGATGGTCATGTAGTAGTCGCGGGTCTGATTCTCGCCCGCCATGATGGTGAGTGCGTTCATCTTGGTTAGCGGATCCGCGGTTTTGCGGTCGTAGGGCCGGCGCAGGTCGTCTTCCGGCGCCCGATGCTCCACCGACGTGGGCCGGCCGGGAAGGATGTCGGTGTAGGACTGCAGGATGTTGTTGGCGTCCTTGCCTTCGATGCGATCCATGAGCGCGGAGTAGCGGTACATGTGGTCGAAGTCCTCGAGCAGACCGAAGCGGTAGATCTGCGCCAGGTAAGGGTCGGGCTCCGACTGCGCCACGCTGGCGGTTACCTCGATGGCCACCTGCTCGAAACCGATGGTGGTCTCCAGCGGCGATTGATCCGACGGATTCAGCCAGTTCACCAGCGTCTGCTGGTGGTGATCGATGCGCCGTACCCGGGCAGCTTCCTTGCGCAGCGCGCCGTTCATGCGGGCGAACGCGTGCAGGAACCGATTCGACTCGGACTCGATGCCGTTCATGAGGATGATGCGCACGCGCGAGAACGCGTCGTTGTCGAGCTTGCTGATGGGTTCCCGGACCAGATCGCGCCAGGTGAACTCCTGCTGATCCAGTGGCACGCCCTTCTCTTTGAAAATGTCGAGGCTCATGGGCCCTCCTTGAGAGTGGTTACTGCTTCGCTCCCTGGGCCGGATATCCCGTCCCACGGCCTTGAGGTGGAAGGTGCATCGTTCGTGCCAGCCACGGGAGTGACGGGCCGCGCCTGGGTTCGGCGCGCAGCCGCGCCTTGGTTCGGCGCGCAGCCGCGCCTTGGTTCGGCGCGCAGCCGCTGCAGCAGGGTGTGATTCGGGCGCGACCAGGCAGGCGTTACCCGGCCACAGTAAAGCCTACCTGTAACTTGGTTGTCGGCGGTCAGCGCTGGTCGGGGGGCGGCAGCAACTGCTCCATGGTCTGGCTCACGTCGGCATCCGGTTGCAGTGCCCGGGCGCTGGCGATGGCTCGACGCAGCTCTTGATCCAACTCGTCAAGAGAGTGCGCCAGCGCCGCCGCCGGGTTCGGACTTGCGAGCAGCGACTTGAGCTTCAGCCACAGCGCCTGCAGGTGGCCACGCTCGGGATCGTCCACTTCCGGGATCTGCCCGTGGGCCTGGCGCGCTTCGTTGTAACGCCGCAGTGCGGCTTCGCGGCATTGAGCTTCCTCGAGCAGGGGGGCTGCCGCAGGTTCATCGGCGACGGCAGCGAGATCCCGATAGATGGTGATGATCCGCGAGGCAATGCGGTCCACCTCGTCCAGGGCCACGGTCAGATCATCTTTCAAGAATCCGGGCATGTGGGTCCGCGTGCGGTCGCAAAGGGGATTGGGATTCTCACCCTCATGGCAGCTCTGGTCCAGTTGCCGCGGCCGCCCCGCGGCCGCCCATACAGTTGGGAAGCTGCCGGCCTTCCGCTATCCTAGCGCGCCCCCACCGCCCCAGGACGCGCCATGGCCAAGACCGCATTGGATCTTTCCGATCTGCCGAGCATCGATACGCCGGGGCGTATCGCCATCCTCAAGTCCAAGTGGTATCCGGAGCTCGTCGGCAGCATGGCGGGTGTCTGCGAGCGCGTGCTGCGCGAGGCTGGCTACGACCGCGTCGAGACCCATACGCTGCCGGGTTCCCTGGAGCTGCCGCTGGCAGCCGCCGACCTGTTGGCCAGTGACATTACCAAGGAACTCGATGCGATCATCTGCTTCGGCGTCATCGTCAAGGGCGAGACTCTGCATTTCGAGATGATCAGCAACGAGTGCATGCGCGGCCTTGGCGCCGTCAGTCTGCAATACCGCCGTCCGGTGGTGGTGGAGGTGCTGCCGGTGTTCGCCATCGAGCACGCCCAGGCGCGCGCCGCCGACGACCAGTTCAACAAGGGCTACGAGGCCGCTGCCGCCGCCCTCGAGATGATCGCCTGGCGGCGCAAAATCATCGCCTGAGGGCGCACGCTCGGCAGGCTCAGGAACACCAGACGCCCGAGGCAGGCGGGCGCCGCCGAAAAAGACCTGCACGCCCTTGTAGCGACGCCGAGCAGGTCTTTTTCGGCCG
>JBLRXD010000073.1:0-10682 GCA_047920935.1 Pseudomonadales bacterium
CGACCACGTATTCCTGAACGAAGCCGGCATCCCCACCGTCAACATCATCGACTTCGACTTCGGGCCCGGAAACGCCCACTGGCACACCCATGGCGACAATCTCGACCACGTATCGGCCGAGGGCCCCGGCGCCGTCGGCCAACTGCTGGTCGCCCTGCTGTGCAGGGGTGGCTAATTGACTGACTGCGGGGGCTGATCGCTGAACAACCGCGCCCGCGCCGCTTCGGTGATCCGCAGCACCGCCGGGTGCTTGATCTTGCGCTCCGGCGAGATCGCGTAGTACGTCTCGCCCACCTGCGCGACCCGGCCAATCTCGCGGGCGGAATACATGCTCTCGATCTGCGCGGCGATGGCACTGGGAGCCGGGAATACACCCGCACCCGCTTGCCCGAAGGCCTTCAGCAAGGCGCTGTCGTCGAACTCGGCCACCACCATGGGTTGCACGCCCACCTGCTCGAACCAGTCGTCCAGGCGGCGGCGCGCGACACTGCCGCTCACCGGCAGAAGCACCGGCGCCTGGTCGAGGCTGGCCGGAAAGGTACGGGCGTATCTGCCGGCACGACGGGCGGGGGCGAAGAACGAAATGCCGCTCTCCCCAAGCAGGTGATTGAAAGCCTTCACGCCGAGCCCGGCGGGGATCGGGTGATCCGACACCACCAGATCGAGCCGATGGATGGCCAGATCGGCCAGCAACTTCTGCAGATCGCCCTCGAGACAGACCACGCGGAACTCCCCCTCGAGTTCCAGCGCCGGCTGCAGGATTCGATAGGCGATCAGTTTGGCGATGGAGCTGACGATGCCGACGTTGAGAGTGGACGGCATTCCCGGCTGATGGTTCTTCATGCGCTGGGCCAACTCCGCACCCAGAGAGAAGATCTCGTCCGCGTACTGTTTGACCAACTGGCCGCTCTCCGACAGCACCAGGTGCCGTCCGACCCTGTTGAACAGCGTCGCTCCGACGGCTTCCTCCAGCAGTTTGATCTGGCCGCTGATGGTCTGCGGAGCCAGGTGCAGCACTTCGGCCGCGCGCGCGACGCTGCCTTCCCGAGCTACGGTCCAGAAGTACAGCAGGTGGTTGTAGTTCAGGTGGCGCATGGACATCTCCGCTGGGGCCCCTGCTCCCGGACCGGACACCTTGATACCTCGGAAAAACCTTCGGTTCAATACCAAAACCGCGGCTTGTTGGCATATAGTACGCGCCTATGCTACGCGCCGTTGAAACACGAGCCGCGCTGGCGAGGCTTCAAAAGCAGAGGAACCAGGAGCGATGCACATCGGCATCATTGGCAGCGGTCAGCTGGGGCTGTACCTGTGCAAGGCGGCCAAACGCCTCGATATGCAGACCACCGTGCTGACACCGTCCGCAGACTGCCCTGCCGCTGCTGCCGCCGACGCCCTGATCGTGGCCGGGCTGGACGACGTGGCGGCCGCTTGCCGGCTGGCGGAGGCGGTCGACGTGCTCACCTTCGAGATCGAATCGGTGGCGCCGGCCGTGCTGCAGCGCCTGGCCGCCCTTCCTGAGGGTTCCGCGAGGGTCGCGCCGTCCGCGGAGATCATGCTGCTGCTGCAGAACAAATCGCTGCAGAAGCAGTGGCTATCGCGCAACGGCTTTCCCACCGCCGATTACCAGGTGCTCGATGGCGCAACGCCTGACGCCGAAGCGCTCGCCGCGCGATTCGGTCTGCCGCTGGTGCAGAAGGCGGCTTTCGGGGGCTACGACGGCCGCGGCGTGCAGATCCTCTCTACGGCCGACGAGCTGACGCGGTTGTGGCCGGCGCCGAGCCTGGTGGAAGTGTTCGTCGGCAATTCTGAGGAGATTGCCGTACTCACCGCGCGCAGCCTTGACGGCGATACGGTCAGCTACCCACCCACCGCCATGCACTTCAACGACGAAGGTAACGTGCTCGATACGATAGTCGCCCCGGCGCCGCTACCCGCCGAGGTAGCGCGCAGCGCCACGGCCCTGGCGGAGCGGGTGGTCGCCCGACTGGGCGGCGTCGGCCTGTTCGCCATAGAGATGTTCGTCAAGGACGGTGAGCTTCTCATCAACGAGATCTCGCCGCGGGTCCACAACTCCGGGCACCATACCCTCGAAGCCTGCCCGACGTCGCAGTTCGAACAGCACCTGCGCGCCATCGCCGGGCTGCCCCTCGGTCCGGCGGACCAGCCGCGGCCGGCGGTGATGCGCAACGTGCTCTATACTGCGGCTCTGAACGATCTCGGCCCGCCCGCCGTCATCGATTCCAGCAATGGCACGACCGAGGTGTTCGTGCACTGGTACGGCAAATCCGGAGGGAACACATTGCGCAAGATGGGGCACGTCACCGCGCTGGCGGACGACCGGGAAGCGGCGCAGCGCAGCGCCGCTGCGGCATTGCAGGCGCTATCGCAAGGGGAGGCACCATCGTGAAGCCGCAGGTAGGCATCATCATGGGCAGCGACTCCGATCTGCCGGTGATGGAGCGCGCCGCGGAGATGCTCGAGCGCCTCGGCGTGCCCTATGAGCTCACCGTGGTCAGCGCCCATCGAACCCCGGAGCGGCTGTTCGAATACGCCAGCACCGCCGCCGACCGCGGTCTCGACGTGATCATCGCCGGCGCCGGCGGCGCCGCCCACCTTCCCGGCATGGTGGCGGCGATTTCGGTGCTGCCGATCATTGGCGTGCCCATCAGCGCCACCAAACTGCAGGGCGAGGATGCGCTGTTGTCCATCGTGCAGATGCCGGCGGGCGTGCCGGTGGCCACGGTCGCCATCGACAACGCCGCCAATGCCGGTATTCTCGCCGCGCAGATGCTGTCCATCGCCGACCCGGAACTGCGCAGCCGTATCAAAGCCTACAAAACGGAGCTTGCGGAGCTGGTCGCCAGCAAGGCGGCACTCGTCACCCGCACCGGCTGATCCACCTTGGAATCGCTGTTTCTCGCCAATCTGGCGTCGCCGCCACTACTTTTCTTCTTCCTCGGCGCCGCCGCCGTGCTGGTGCGCTCGGATCTGGAAATCCCGGCACCGATCGCCAAATTCCTGTCCCTCTATCTGCTGTTCGCCATCGGCTTCAAAGGCGGCGTCGCCCTGTCGCAGAGCGATCTCGACGGGCGGGTGCTGGGGGATCTGCTGGCGGCGGTGGCGCTGGCGTTCGTGGTGCCGGTGTACAGCTTTTATCTGCTGCGACGACGTGTGGGCGGTGCCAATGCAGCGGCCATTGCCGCTACCTACGGCTCCATCAGCGCCGTCACCTTCGTCACCTGCGCAAGCTATCTCACTGCCAACGGCATCCCCTGGAGCGGTCACCTGGTCGCCGCCATGGCGCTCATGGAGTCGCCGGCCATCATGGTGGGCATTCTGCTGTATCGGCTGCATCTGTCGAGCGACGCCGACGCCCCGCCTTCGGGGCCGATCGGCTGGTCCGCGCTGGTAAGGGATTCCTGCCTCAACGGCTCGGTGTTCCTGATCATCGGCAGCATGCTGATCGGTTGGCTCACCGGCACCGAGGGCATGGCCCAGGTGGGCGGCGTGGTGCAGGATCTTTTCATCGGCTTGCTGTGCCTGTTCCTGCTGGACATGGGCATCGTCGCCGCACGCCGACTGCGCGAGCTGCGCGCTGCCCGGCTCACACCCGGCGCTGCGGGCACACCGCTGGCATGGCTGATGGCCTTCGCGCTGCTCATGCCGCTGCTCAACGGCTCACTGGCGGCGGTGGTGGCGTGGCAGCTCGGCATGGCGGAGGGCGACGCACTGCTGTTGATCATCCTCGGCGCCAGCGCCTCGTACATTGCGGTGCCGGCCGCCATGCGTCTGGCTCTGCCGGAAGCCAACCCGAGCCTGTATCTGCCGATGTCGCTGGCGGTAACGTTCCCGTTCAATCTGATCATCGGCATTCCCCTGTACCACCAAGCCGTGCGGTATCTGCTCGGCACGTAGAGGTAGGCCTTCATGAAGCCATGCAAGCGCATAGAAATCGTCATCGAGCAGGCGCTGGCGCGGCGTCTGGCGGGCCGCCTGGACGAACTCGGCGCCCAGGGCTACACCCTGATCTCGGGGGTCAGCGGCCGCGGTGACCGGGGCCTGCGACAGGCGGACGAACTCACCGACACCTTCACCAACTGCGTGTTCGTCATCGCCTGCGACGACGATGACCTGGTATCGCGCATCGTCGAGGGTGTGAGGCCCATGCTATCGCGCTCGGGCGGTATCTGCCTGGTGTCGGACGCCGCTTGGGTTCGCCACTGATTGCGGTAGGATTGACCCCAAAGCAGCGGTCGCGGGAACACAGATGCACTTCACCTCCGTCGAGCATGGCGAGCAACGCCTGCACGTCGCCATCGACGGCGCCGGACCACTGATCCTGTGCGTCCACGGTTGGCCGGAGCTGTGGTATTCGTGGCGCCACCAGCTGGCGCATTTCGCAGCCCGCGGCTACACGGTAGCGGCGCTGGACGTGCGCGGCTACGGGGGCAGTTCCAAGCCACACCCCATCGATGCCTACACCATGCGCGAGCTGGCCGGCGACGTGGCCGCCGTGGCCCGCGCCCTGAGCGACGAGCCGGTGGTGCTGTTCGGCCACGACTGGGGCGCACCCATCGTCTGGAACACGGCGCTGCTGCACCCTGAAACCGTGCGGGCGGTAGCCGGCCTGAGCGTACCGTACGTGCCCGCCGGCGAAGTGTCGGGATTGGATCTCATGGCGCAGCTCTACGCCGGTCGTTTCTTCTACCAGCTCTACTTCCAGCGCGAGGGCGTCGCCGAAACGGAACTCGAAGCCGACGTGCGCACCGCCCTGCGGAAGATTTACTACACCCTGTCGGGCGATGCGCCGCTGGACGCCTGGATCGCACCGAAGCCGATCGATGCCCGCCTGCTCGATGGCATGACCGACCCGCAGCCGTTCCCCGGGTGGCTGATCAGCGCCGATCTCGAGGTGTTTGTTGAAGCCTTCGCGCGCGGCGGCTTCCGTGGCCCCATCAATCGCTACCGGGCCCAGCGCATCGACTTCGCGGAGCTGGCGCCGATCCGCGGCCGGCACGTCAGCCAGCCGGCCTGCTTCATCGGCGGTGAGCGCGACGTGGTGCGGCACTTCGTTCCGGGCCTCGATCTCTATGCGGATGCCGGCGCCGGCTGCGACGATTTCCGCGGCAGCACCCTCATCCCCGGCGCCGGCCATTGGGTCCAACAGGAGGCACCAGAAGCGGTGAACGCCGCACTCGACCGGTTCCTCGCGCGGCTGTAGGCGGCGCGCCGAAACCACAGCTTGCCGTGCGCGTTGCCGCATCAGCGGGCGTGTGTTCCAATCCCCGCTTTACTCGACACCATCTGGATGCGCGACTACTTCCTTCGCAGGCTGCTGCTGGTGATCCCCACCCTCATCGGGATCACCCTGCTGGTGTTCGCCATCACTCGACTGGTGCCGGGGGGGCCGCTGGAGCGGGCGCTGATGGAGGCCCAGCAAGTCACCATGGCAGCCGGATCCAGCAGCACGGTGGGCCAGGGGATGGCGCTGTCGGAGGCGCAGATCCAGCAACTCAAAGAGTACTACGGCTTCGACAAGCCCTGGCCGGTGAGTTACGTGGAGTGGGTGTGGAAGGTTGTCCGGGGCGACCTCGGCACCTCCTATCGCTACAACGAACCCGTCTGGGACGTGATCCGAAGTCGCTTCCCGATCTCGCTGTTCTACGGCCTGACGACCCTGGTCATCACTTATCTGGTGTGCATACCCTTGGGTGTGGTCAAGGCCATCCGCCACCGCTCGGCCATGGACAACCTCACGTCCGTGATCGTCTTCGCCGGCTACGCCGTGCCCGGCTACGTGCTCGGGGCGCTGTTGCTGCTCGGTTTCGCGGTGAATCTGGATTGGTTCCCCATGGGCGGCTTCACCAGCATGTACTTTCACGAGTTGAGTACCTGGGGGAAGATAAAGGACGTCATCCATCACGCCATCCTGCCGCTGGCCTGCTATCTGGTGGGTAGCTTCGCGATTACCACGCTGCTGATGAAGAACAACCTGATGGACAACCTGGCCGCCGACTACGTGCGCACCGCGGTCTCCAAAGGGGTGCCGTTCCAGCGCGCGGTCACCGGCCATGCGCTGCGCAACTCGCTGATCCCCATCGCCACCACGTTCGGTCAGAACATCACCCTGCTGGTGGGCGGCGCGTTTCTGATCGAGACCATCTTCGACATCGACGGCTTCGGCCTGCTGGGGCTGACCTCGATCCTCGATCGCGACTATCCGGTGGTGATGGGCATCATCCTGCTGTCGAGCCTGCTGCTGCTGATCGGCAACATCCTCTCCGACATCCTGGTCGCCGCCGTGGACCCACGGATTCGCTTCACATGAGGCCGGGCTAGCCCATGCGCCTCGACCCGCTCACCCGCCGGAAGCTCCGCCGCTTTCGCGAGATCCGCCGCGGCTACTACTCGTTCCTGCTGCTGCTGGGGCTGCTGGCGATCTCCGCCGGCGCTGAGTTGCTGGTGAATGACCGCGCCCTGGCCGTGCGTTACGACGGCGGGTGGACGTTCCCCACCTACGGGCCCGTGCGCCTGGGCGCGGAGTTTGGCCTCACCGGCGCCGACGGCGTGCGGCCGGTGAACTATCAGGCCCTGCAGGCCCGCTATCGCGACGAAGGCGGCGGCAATCGGGTCATCATGCCGCTGATTCCCTGGGGCCCGTATGCCAGCGACGCGGTGGACGGCATCCTCCGCGCCGAACCTCCCGACTGGCAGAGACGCCACCTGCTGGGCACCGACTCCACCGGCAGGGACATCCTGGCGCGGCTGTTCTACGGCTTTCGCACCGCCATTCTGTTCGCTATGGCGTTCACCGCACTCGTTTATCTGATAGGCGTGTCGCTCGGCTGCGCCATGGGCTACTTCGGCGGGCTGTTCGATCTGCTGTTTCAGCGGGTGATCGAAATCTGGTCGAACATCCCGTTCCTGTACATGGTGATCATCGTCTTTTCCGTCATCCCTTCGGCCTTCAGTACCGGAGCCCGCATCACCATCCTGCTGCTGATCATGGTGCTGTTTTCCTGGACGGGCATGACCTACTACATGCGCACCGAGACCTACAAACAGAAAGGCCGCGAGTACACGGCAGCGGCGCTGGCCCTTGGCGCCAGCACCTGGCGGATCATCTTCCGCCACATCCTGCCCAACACCGTCGCCACCATGGTGACCTTCATCCCGTTCACGGTGGTCGGCGCCATCGGCGCAATCACCGCCCTGGATTTCCTCGGCTGGGGCCTGCCGCCGCCAACCCCCAGCATCGGTGAGCTGCTGAAGCAGGGCACCGCCAGTCTGACCACCGCACCTTGGATCGTGACGTCCGCCTTCGTCGCGCTGGTATTCATTCTGACCATCGTGACCTTCATCGGCGAAGCCGTGCGCGAAGCCTTCGATCCGAGAAAATTCACGCTCTATCGATAAGGACGCCCCGCTGATGAGACTACGCGCTGCTACCGCCCGCCCCTTGCTGCTTTGCTTGCTGCTGCCTCTCGCCCTGCTGGCGGGCTGTGGCGGTGGCGACACCACGAGGGCCGCCAGCGACCGGGACCTGGAAGCGGATCTGGCGGCGCATTTCGCCTCTACCTTCAGCTACCCGCCTGCGGTGCTGGAGGCGTTGGAGCGGGGCGAGATCTCGCAGCAGGAGGTGGACGCCCGAGCCGAGGCCGGAGAGTTCCGCCCCTTCTTCCGCCTGGCCACGCCCGCCGACCTGCCCGCGGATCTGACCTGGGAAGACGGCAGCGACCTGCCGGAGTTCTCCTCCCCCGAGGCGCAACGCGGTGGCACCCTGTACCTGTCGATTCAGGATTTCCCCCGCACCCTGCGCCGCGTCGGCCCGGATTCCAACGGCTCGTTCCGGCCGTGGATCCTCGACAACGTGGTCATGGGGCTGGGCCGACGGCACCCCATCGACACCTCCATCGTCGACTCCAACTTCCGCTACTACCCCGGCATCGCCAAGGAGTGGGCACTGGATCGCGACAACCTGACCATCTACGTGCGCATCGACCCCGCTGCGCGCTGGTCGGACGGCGAACCCATCACCGCCGACGACTTTCTGTTCGCTTTCTACTTCTACCACTCCGACTGGATCCAAGCGCCCTGGTACAACAACTGGTTCCGTCGCGCCTACACCAACATCACCCGCTACGACGACCACACGCTGTCGGTGAGCGTGCCCGAAGCCAAGCCAGACATGCTCGGCCGGGGCCTGGCGCTCGAGCCGCTGCCCAAGCACTTCTTCAAGGACTTCGGCCCCGACTTCGTGGAACGCTACCAATGGGAATTCGTGCCGACCTCCGGCGCCTATCAGGTTCTCCCGGCCGACGTGCGCAAGGGCCGTTCCATCGCGCTGACCCGGGTCGACGACTGGTGGGCCCAGGAAAAGAAATTCTGGCGCAACACCTACAATTACGACCGCATCAACTTTCAGGTAATCCGCGACATCGCCAAGAGCTTCGAATCGTTCCGCAAGGGCGAGATCGACGTCTTCGGGGTGTCGCTACCCGAGTACTGGTACGAGAAGCTGCCCAACGACGACGCTCTGGTGCAGAGCGGCTACGTCCACAAGGCCGTGTTCTACAATGACGCGCCACGCCCCACCTACGGGCTGTGGATGAACACGGCGCAACCGCTGCTGGACGACCGCAACATACGCGTGGGCATTCAGCACGCCACCAACTGGGACCGGGTGATCGCCCAGTACTTCCGCGGCGACTACAGCCGCATGCGAACCACTGCGGACGGCTACGGCGAGTTCACCCATCCGACCCTGCAGGCGCGCGGCTTCGACGTGGAGAAAGCGCTGGAGTACTTCGCCAGGGCCGGCTTCACCCGTCGCGGCAACGACGGCGTGCTCGTCAACGACGCCGGCCAGCGGCTGTCGTTCACCCTCACCACCGGCTACGAAGCGCTGCGCGACGTGCTGACGCTGCTGCAGGAAGACGCCCGGCAGGCCGGTCTCGACTTTCGGCTCGAAGTGCTCGATGGCACCGCTGCCTGGAAGAAGGTTCAGGAGAAGCAGCATGACATTCAGTTCTCGGCCTTCGGCGTTGGGGCCGAAATGTATCCTCGCTACTGGGAAACCTACCACTCGGTCAACGCCTACCTCGACCCCTGGCTTCCCGATGGCTCGCCCAACCCGGAGCGACGCATCAAGACCCAGACCAACAATCTCGAATCCATCGCCATCGCCGAACTCGACGCGCTGATCGAGGCCTACCAGGCTTCCGACGACGCCGACGAAATGCGGCAGCTTTCCTGGCAGATGGAGGAAATGCTGCACGAGCACGCATCGTTCTCGCCCGGCTTCGTGATGCCGTTCTTCCGCTCCGCCTACTGGCGCTGGATGCGCTGGCCCGACCACTTCGCGACCAAGATCAGCTCCGGGCCGTTCGACGGGTTCCTCGGCTGGATCGATCGGGCGGCGCGGGAAGAGACCCTGGCGGCGCGGCGCAGCGGCGCGAGCTTCGAGCCCTCCATCCGCGTCTACGATCAACATCGCCCGGCCATCGACCACGCTGACACCGCGCGATGAACTCACCAGCCGGCGCCCCGCTGCTGCAGGTTCGCGATCTGGTGACGGCCTTCGACACCGACGACGGCCGCGTGCAGGCGGTGGACGGCGTCAGCTTCGACGTCTATCCCGGACGCACCCTGGGCATCGTCGGCGAATCGGGCTGCGGCAAGAGCGTGACGGCGTTGTCCATCGTGCGGCTGCTGCCCCAGCCGATGGCCCACATCGAGCGCGGCGAGATCCTGTTCGAAGGCCACGATCTCGCCCGGGTCGGCTACGACACGCTGCACCGCATCCGCGGCAACCGCATCGGCATGATCTTCCAGGAGCCCATGACGGCGCTGAACCCGAGCCACCGCATCGGCCGGCAGATCGCCGAATCGCTCGGCCTGCACCAGGGCCTGCGGCCGCGGGAGGCGCTGGCCCGGGCGGTGGAACTGCTGGCCGAGTTGGGCATACCGTCGCCCGAATTGCGGGTCACCGAGTACCCGCACCAGCTCTCCGGTGGCATGCGGCAACGGGCGATGATCGCCATTGCCCTATCCTGCCGGCCGGCGCTGCTGATCGCCGATGAACCCACCACCGCCCTGGACGTCACCATTCAGGCGCAGATCCTCGAACTGCTGAAGAAGCTGCAGCAGGATCTGGGCATGGCGACTATCCTCATCACCCACGATCTCGGAGTGATTGCGGAAACCTGCGACGACGTGGCCGTGATGTATGCCGGGCGGATCGCCGAATCCGGCACGGTGTTCGACGTGTTCGAGCGGCCGCGGCATCCGTACACGCGGGGTCTGCTCGCGTCGATTCCACGGCTGGAGTCACCACGCAAGCAACCGCTGGCCACCATCGAGGGCATGGTGCCGGGGCTTGCCCAGCTTCCCAGCGGCTGCCGCTTCCACAATCGCTGCCCGCACCGAACCGACGCGTGCGTCGAGCGGGCGCCGGCCCTGGAGGTCGTGGACGACAGGCATGAGGTCGCATGCCACCACTGGCGGCGCATCGCCGCCACGGAGCCCGCAGCAGGCACCGTGGGCGCTGCATCGTGAGCATGGGCGAGGTACTGCTCGACGTCCGCGGCCTGCAGACCCACTTCCCGGTGCGGGGAGGCATTCTGCTGCGGGCCCGCGGCGTCAACCGCGCCGTCGACGGCGTGTCCTTCGACATCTAT
>JBLRXD010000073.1:10692-16217 GCA_047920935.1 Pseudomonadales bacterium
GCTGCAGGTCCGCAGCGGCGAAACCCTGGGCCTGGTGGGGGAGTCCGGCTGCGGCAAGTCGACCCTCGGGCGTTCCATCGTGCGGCTGCTGCAACCCACCGCCGGCGTGATCGAGTTCCAGGGCACGGATCTGGCGAAGCTGAGTAACCGGCAGATGAAACCGATCCGCCGCGATCTGCAGATGGTGTTCCAGGATCCGGCGGATTCGCTCAATCCCCGCCACACGGTGCGCGGCCTGCTCGAGGAACCGTTCATCATCCACGGCATCGGCGATCAGGCCCTGCGCGACCGCCGGGTTCTGGAACTGCTGGACCGGGTCGGGTTGCCGAAGACGGCGGCGGACCGGTTCCCGTTCGAGTTCTCCGGCGGCCAGCGGCAGCGCATCGGCATCGCCCGAGCCATCGCCCTGGAGCCGAAGCTGGTGGTTTGCGATGAGCCGGTGTCGGCGCTGGACGTGTCGATCCAGAGCCAGATCCTGAACCTGCTGCTGGAACTGCAGCAGGAGCTTTCTTTGGCCTATCTGTTCATTGCCCACGACCTGGCGGTGGTCAAACACATCTCGGACCGCATCGCCATCATGTACCTGGGCCACATCATGGAGACCGGGGACGCCGAAGCCATCTACGCGCGGCCGCGGCATCCGTACACCCGGGCGCTGATTTCTGCCGTACCGGTGCCCGATCCGAGGAAGCGGCCCCAGCGGCAACTGCTCTCCGGGGATGTGCCCTCGCCCATCGATCCGCCATCCGGCTGCCCGTTTCACACCCGCTGCCCGCATGCGGTGGAGCGCTGCCGCGCGGAGCGCCCGGTGCTGCGCGACGTCGCGCCGCCGGGCCAGCAGCCCCAACACATTGCCTGCCACTTCGATCTGTAGGTTCGGCGCGCCGGCAGGCGCGCCCCGCTGCAGGCCCCTGGTCGTCGCTCTGCTGTGGCTGCTGGCGCTGCCGGCTGCACCTGTCAACGCCAACGCCGATGCCGCGGCGCTAGCCGAGAGCCTCTGGCGCCAGGCCCAAGCGGCGTCGATCCCGGCCATGGCGCTGGTTATCGTCGACGGTGACCGGCCCGCATTCGTCTCCGTCCACGGCGACGGGGCCGATCTGCAGACCCCGTTTCGCTGGGGCTCCATCACCAAAGTGGTCACCGCGCTGACCTTGCTCGAACTCGCCCGGGACCGCGAGGTGGCGCTGACGACGCCGGTGGCGGAACTGCTGCAGCCGCCGCCATTCGACAATCCGTGGGAAGCGCAGGCGCCGCTGCGCATCGAGCACCTGCTCGAACTCACAGCCGGCCTGGCGGATCTGACCCCGGCCGAATTCGACGACAACCGCGTGCTGTCGCTGGCGGCGGCCCTCGCCGACCGGCGGCGACTGCTGTGGCCGCCGGGCCTCCACCACAGCTACAGCAACGTCGCTGCCGGCTTCTCACAAGCGCTGATCGAGCAGCTCAGCGGCCGAACGTACGCGCAAGCTGCAGCGGAGCGGGTGTTCCGGCCGCTGGGCATCGGCGGCGCCAGCTTCGTGCCGGACCCACGCCTGCCGGGTGGGTTCCAGGCGGACGGCAGCCGCGAGATCCCCTACTGGAACATGACGTTTCCCGCCTTCGGCGCGCTGAACGCGCCGCCCGCCGGCATGGCACGGCTGGTGCGTGCGCTGCTGCACCAGGGTCGCGTCGACGGCAAGCCGGTGTTCGCGGCCGACACCATTGCGCGCCTGTACCGAACCCAAAGCAGCCTCGGCCCGAACGCCGGGCTGGAGATCGGCTACGGCGCCGGGCTGTACGGCTGGGCCAGCCACGGTCAGCTGTTCTACGGTCACGGTGGCGACGCCGACGGCTACCGTTCGCGGCTGGGATTGCTGCCCGACGCAGGCCGCGGCTACCTGCTGGTAGTCAACGCCGACAATCCCCGCGCGCTGCGGGCGTTGACGCGGCAGGTGGAGGCGTTTCTCGCCCGCGACCTTGCAGCCACGCCCATCCCACCGCCGGGGCAGCCGGAAGCGGCGCTGCTGGAGCGGTTGGCCGGCCGCTACTATCCGGCCGCCGCGCGCTTCGGCGTCTCCCGGTGGCAGCGTGGCGAGGCCACACCGGCCGACGTGCTTCGGGTAGGCGACGAACTGCGGGTGACCATCGGCGGCCGCACCACCCCGCTTCTGTATCAGGATCGCCTGCGCTTCCGCAGGCCGGCAGACCCGGCGGTCTCGGTGGTGTTCGCCGAACACGAGGGCGACCTGTATCTGCAAGGGGAGCTCGGCGCTTTCGTGCGGATTCACCCCGGGCGGTGCCCGGCCTACATCGAGCGCTGTGAACCCCCTCCACCACGGCCGCCGGACAGCGTGGATCAATGAAGGCTGCAGCGGAGCGTGCAATGCTGGGCCGAAATTCCCGGTGCGAGCGACCATGAACGATGAGCAACATGACTTCGAACAGGTAGACCCCGGCGATAGCGTCAGCGTCGAGAACGTTCAGGATCGCGACCTGTCGATCAGCGTCGCCACCGCGGACGGCAGCCGCATGACGCTGGAACTCGCTCCCGGCCAGGTGATCGAGCTGGTGGCCGGTGATGGGGGCGCCCGGGTGTTGCTGCACCACGGCGATCCGACGGGGCTGCTGGTGGTGAAGCCGGACACCGCCTGAGGCGGCCGCGGCACGGCGCCCCCAACAACGCGATGGCCGTGAGACACTAGCCGTTCCCCCCAGGCCCACGGGAGCGACCGATCCGCGACATCGACACCACCGCGCCAGCTGCGCCGGACCTCAGCCGACGCCGCATCCTCGAGCTGGCGTGGCCGATCATCCTCGCCAACGCCGCCGTGCCGCTGCTGGGGCTTGCGGACACGGCGGTGATCGGCAACTTCGGCGGCATTGCCGACCTCGGCGCCATCGCCTTCGGCGCGGTGATCTTCAGCTTCGTCTACTGGGGCTTCGGGTTCCTGCGCATGGGCACCACGGGCTTTACCGCGCAAGCCAACGGCGCCGGCGACGAGGCCGAAGTGCGGGCGACGCTGGCGCGGGCGTTGCTGCTGGCCGGCGCGCTGGGGCTCGCGCTGATCGCGCTGCAGCGGCCGATTTTCGGCGCCGCACTGCTGCTGCTGGATGGCAGCGCCGAAGTCGAGTCGATCACCGCCGGCTACCTGGCGGTGCGTATCTGGGGAGCGCCGGCCACGCTGGGCCTGTTCGCCCTCATGGGCACCCTGATCGGCCTCGGCAAGAGCAAGACCCTGCTGCTGGTGCAGGTTTTCCTCAACGGCCTCAACGTGCTGCTCGACGTCTGGTTCGCCGGCGTGCTCGGCTGGGGCGCTCAGGGCATCGCCCTGGGCACCGCCATTGCCGAGTGGACCACCTTGTTGCTGGCGGGGGCGCTGGTGTTGCGCCTGCTGCGGCAACGCCAGCACGACCGCGGGCCGTTTCTGCCCTGGGCCCGAATCCGCGACCGCGGCATCCTCAAACAGATGCTGGCCGCCAACTCCGACATCATGATCCGCACCCTGCTGCTGGTGTTCGGCTTCTCCTGGTTCATCCGTCAAAGCGCCCAGTTCGGCGACGATGTGCTCGCCGCGAATCACATCCTGCTGCAGTTGGTGTCGTTCTCGGCTTTCTTCCTCGACGGCTACGCCTTCGTGGTCGAGGCCATCGTCGGCACCGCGGTGGGCGCCCGCGACGTTGCGCGCTTCGACCTGGCGGTGCGTCGCTCCACCGAGCTGGCCGCGCTCACTGCACTGCTGCTGGCGTTGCTGATCCTGCTGCTGGGTGAGCCGGCCGTGCTGGCGCTGACCAATCTGGAACCGGTGCGCGCCGCCGCCATCGCGCACCTGCCGGTGGCGTCGCTCTACGTGCTGCTGGCGTTCGCGGCATTCCAGCTCGACGGCATCTTCATCGGCGCGACCCGCACCCGCGACATGCGCAACGCCTCGGTGCTTTCGCTGATGGTTTTTCTCGTGCTCTGGTGGCCGCTGAGCCAATGGGCCGGCAACCAGGGGTTGTGGCTGGCGTTCGTCATCTATGTCTGCGCCCGGGCGGCGGCGCTGGCGTGTTTCTACCCGGGCCTGAGGGCAGCCATCGCCTCGCCGGGAACAACCGCCGAGCAACACTGAACCAGGAGCGAGCCTATGCCGAAGCTGTATCACGAACTGGCCCACTGGTGGCCACTGCTGTCGCCGCCGGCCGAGTACGCCGAGGAAGGCGCGTGGTTCCAACGCCGGCTGCTCGATGCCTGCGACGGCCCGGCCCAGACCTTGCTGGAATTCGGAAGCGGCGGCGGCAACAACGCCTCGCACCTGAAAGCGCGCTTCGCGCTGACGCTGGTGGACCGCTCAGCCGAGATGCTGGCGCTGAGCCGGTCGCTGAACCCCGAGTGCGAGCACATCCAAGGCGACATGCGTTCGCTGCGGCTGGGCCGCACCTTCGACTGCGTGTTCGTGCACGACGCCGTCGGCTACATGACCACCGAGTCCGATCTACGCCAGGCGCTGACCACCGCAGCCGTCCACTGCCGCCGGGGCGGCGCGGCGCTGTTCGCCCCCGATTACGTTCGCGAAAATTTCGCTCCCGCCACGGACCACGGCGGGCACGACGGTGCCAGCCGCAGCCTGCGCTATCTGGAGTGGGTTTGGGACCCGGACCCCAGCGACAGCACGTACCTGGTGGACTACGCCTACGCGATGCGCGAGGCGGATGGAACGGTGACGGTGGAACACGACCGTCACGTCGAAGGGCTGTTCGCGCGCGGCGACTGGCTGCGCCTGCTGTCCGAAGCCGGGTTCGAAGCGCACGTCGCGCCATTCGACCACTCCCAGCTCGAGCCCGGCCGCCACGAAGTGTTCGTCGCCCGGCGGCGCTGAGCGAGCACGGGTGTAAACTGCTTCGCTCCCGCAGGCAATAACGGAGGCCCTTCATGCTGACCCTGTTCCACGCCCCGGGGAGTTGCTCCCACGCCTCCCACATCGCACTGCGCGAGGCCGGCGCGGAGTTCCAATTGCGCCTGGTCGACTTCGCGGCAGCCGAGCAACGCAGCGCCGCCTACCGGAAGATCAATCCCAAGGGCCGCGTGCCCGCCTTGCAGACCGAGCGCGGCATCCTGACGGAGACCCCGGCCATACTCGGCTACATCGCCCAGCGCTTCCCGCAAGCCAAGCTCGCACCGCTGGACGACGCCTTCGAGCTCGCCCGAGTGCAGTCATTCAACAGCTATCTGTGCGCCACGGTTCACGTGGCCCATGCCCACAGCCGTAGAGGCGAACGCTGGGCCGACGACGCCGGCGCCATCGCCGAAATGAAACGCAAGGCGCCCGAGGTCATGGCCGCCTGCTTCCAACTCATCGAAGACGAGTTGCTGCTCGGGCCGTGGGTGAGCGGCGGCGCCTACTGCATCGCTGATCCGTACCTGTTCACCATCACTCAATGGCTGCCCGCCCATCGAATCGACTGCGCCCGCTATCCGCGAGTTCATGCCCACCGCACCCGCATGCTCGAGCGGCCGGCCGTGCAGGCCGCGCTGGCAGCGGAAGCCCGGGGCTGAGTCAGTCGCGCCG
>JBLRXD010000074.1:0-16177 GCA_047920935.1 Pseudomonadales bacterium
GGTGTGCGTGTTCTGCTCGAGTCCCTGGTGGACCTCGCCCCGCGCAGCCCAGCGCGGCGCCCGATACTCGACGCCGGCGCCGAGCCGATGGTCGCGGCCCACCCCTTCGTCGAATTTGCCGTAGCGGTTGATGTCGTGCACGAACGCCCGGTAGCGATAGCGCAGCGGCGCGGTGAAGTAGTAGCCCTCGATCTGCCAGTCGTCGCTGGAAAAGGCGTTGCCGTCGGAGCGGCCGGCCTGGGCCGTGACGCTGAGCTCGGGCCGGTTGTGCAGCGTCCAGCGCTGCAGCAGATTCAAGGTCGCTCTCGAGTCTGGCGCCCGCGCCGCGACCCGCTCCATGGCTCGATGGGCTTCCGGGTACCGCCGGGTGTCCAGTGCCAGCTGCGCCGCGAGCGTGTCGGCGCGAAGGTTGTCCGGCTCCTGCCGCTGAACCCGGACGAGCTCCTGCGCGGCCTGGGCAGGCCAGCCGCGCCAGCGCAGTACGTCGGCCCGGGACAGGCGCAGCCCGGCGTTGGCGGGCGCAATGGCGAGCATCTCGTCCAGTGCGGCCAGTGCGGCCTGGTGGCGCTCGCGGTACGCCAGCAGCAGCGCGACGATCTCGCGTCCCTGGGCGTAGCGGGCGCTGGGCAGGAAGCGCCCTGGTGCCGGGTTGATCCAGGGTTGCTCGTCGGCCAGCAACTCCTCCGCCACGGTTGCGGCGGCGGCGAACGCACCCTGGTCGGAGTAGGCGTAGAACAGCCCGACCCGCAGGTCGAACCGCTGCTGTGGGGTCAGCACCTCCGGCTGCTGCAGCGCCGCCTCATAGAGGGCCGCGGCGCGCTTCGGCCGTTGCAGATATAGATAGGCTTCCCCTGCGGCCGCGAGTACGTAGACCGGGAGCTCGGCCGCCGGCAGACGC
Organism: Pseudomonadales bacterium; assembly: GCA_047920935.1. Lineage (GTDB taxonomy): Bacteria > Pseudomonadota > Gammaproteobacteria > Pseudomonadales > Azotimanducaceae > UBA7803. Next base: position 899 of record JBLRXD010000074.1, read on the forward strand.
TCGGCTTCGAGCTGCTCGAACTCGCTGGCCGCTTCCGCCATACGCATATCCGCCACCAAAGCGACGATGCGGTCGAAGCTCAGGGTTCTTGCCAGCGGTGTCGAGTGGTCCTGCAGCGCCGCAGCCAGCCGATCGTGGGCTGCCAACGCCTGCTGCGCGCGCGATCGCGCGCCCCCCGCGCCGGCAACGTCCCCATCGGGCAAGCTCGACCAGCGTACTTCCGCAGCGGCGGCATCGAGCTCCAGCCGCAGCATTTCCTCGGCGCTGAACAGCGCCGCATGGGCGCGCGCAGCTCGCATCGCGGGTGCGGCGGCGCCCAGAGCGGCGGCGACGAGGACGTGCTGGCGCCGGGCTTCGCCATGTTGCGGGTCGGCGTCCAATGCCTTTTGATAGCAAGCCAGGGCTGCCGTCAGGCGGCGCGCGCGTTCGTTGACGTAGCCGCACGCCAGGTGCAGGTCGAGCGATGCGCTGCCGGTCTGCTCCGGGGCCAGAACCTGCAGCAGGCCCTCGGCTTCCGCGAAGCGGCCCGCATCGGCCAGGGTCATGGCATGGGCGAGGTGAAGATCCAGCCGATCGGGGTGACGTTGAGCCAGGCGTTCGAAGCTGGACAGCGCCAGGTCCCAGTGCTGCAGGTTGCGGGCTGCCCGGGCATGGCTCTCCAGGGCGTAGTCCGGAACCGATGCCGTGGGGAGCGGCGCCAGCAGATCCACGGTGCGGCGGTCGTTGCCGGCCCACTGGGAGATCACCGCCAGGTCCAGGCGGACGTCGCGATCATCCGGGTGAGCGGCCAGCAACGCCTCGAGTCGGTCCAGCGCGGCTATAGTGTCGCCGCTGCGGGCCGCATCCACGGCGCACGCACGCTGCGCCGCCGGAGGGTCGGACGGCGGGCACTCGGTCCACGGATCGGCCGCCGGCGTGGCGGCGGTCTGGCTCGACATGCACAGGGCCATGACGCAGCCAAAGAGGCGCGCGCGGCTCCATCCTGCGGTGGTGGAGAGAAAAGGCAAAAGCGGTATCCTGCAGCAGTCCATTGCTTTGACTAGCGTGGCATGAATCGCCCGCTGGGTCGGCAGCCGGTCCCTCAGGATGCGAACCCGCTCACAGGAAAATCGCGTTTCGGTGTGTTCCGCCGAGCCGCCTGCCTCGCCCGGTCGGGCGGTTATACTGTCGGGCCGACACAGAGGCGCCCATGGAGCCAGATTTCACCCTTACCGGTCCGCTCGCCGACAAAGCCGCCCAGCTTGCCCCGCGGCTCGAAGCCGCCTTCGGTGACGGCGCGGACGACGAGTTGCGCTATGTCTGCGCGCTCAGCGATTTTGCCGCTACCCATGCCCTTGCTCAGGCCGAGTGGCTGGCCCAGGCGCGCCACCAGGGAGAGCTGGCCGCGGCGCCGCAGCGACCGCAGCTGCAGGCGGCGCTGCGCCTCGCGCTGGCGGGCGTCGCAGACATGGAAAGCCTGCAGGCTGCCCTGCGGCGGCTGCGCAATCGCTATCAGCTGTGGATCGTCTGGCGCCACGTCACCGGCCGCGCCCCACTGGAAGAGACCACCGCCGCGCTGTCGGACCTGGCGGACGTGTTCATCGACGAGGCTCTGGGCGTGGTTCACGGCTGGGCCGAGCAGCGCGAGGGGGTGCCGTTGCTGGCCTCCGGCGAGCCGCAGCGGCTGGTGGTGTTGGCGTTGGGCAAGCTCGGTGGCCGCGAGCTCAACCTGTCGTCCGACGTCGACCTGATCTTCGCTTACCCACAGGCCGGCACCACCGACCGTGGTAGAACCAATCAGCAGTTCTTCGTGCGGGTGGGGCAGCTGCTGATTCAAGCCCTGGACCAGATCACCGCGGACGGCTTTGCCTTCCGGGTCGACATGCGGCTGCGGCCGTTCGGCGCCAGTGGCCCCCTGGTAGCGCACTTTGCCGCGATGGAAGACTACTACGTCAGCCACGGCCGCGACTGGGAACGTTACGCCCTCATCAAAGCGCGCACGTGCGCCGGCGACCTGGCGGCGGGCGACGAACTGCTGGCCACGCTGCAGCCCTTCGTCTACCGGCGCTACCTGGATTTCGGCGCGCTCGACGCGCTCAGGGACATGAAGGCCCGCATCTACGCCGAGCGCCACAACCGCGACGATCTGAAGTTGGGCCCGGGCGGCATCCGCGACGTCGAGTTCACCGTGCAGGTGCAGCAGCTGATCTGGGGTGGCCGCCAGCAGGCGCTGCAGGGCCCGCGGCTGCTGAGCGTGCTGCCGGCGCTGGTGGAGCTCGGCCGCATCGAGGCGGATCTCGCCGGCGATCTGGCGCAGGGTTACCGTTTCCTGCGCGATGCCGAGCACAGCCTGCAGGCGGAAGCCGATCAGCAGACTCAGACCCTGCCTGCCCAGACGCTGTCGCGGCTGCGGCTGGCGCGTTCTCTGGGCTTCTCCGACTACCCCGCCTTCGAGGCTGTGCTCGAAGGCCACCGCGGGCGGATAGCGGCAGTATTCGCCGAGGTGGTGGGCGAAGTGGAGGCGGCCGACAGCGATGGGCTGCGGCTATGGCACGCGACCGATCGGCGCGAGTTGCTGGTGGCGTTCGGCTTCGAAGACCCGGAGGCCGCGGCGGCTCAGCTCGAGGCTCTGGAGAAGGCCCGGGACCGCTCCAGCGTTGGCGGCAGCGGCCGGGAGCGGCTCGATCGGCTGATGCCGTTGCTGCTCGACGGGCTGCGGCAGCTGGAGAATCCCGGCCTCGCCCTGGCTCGGGTGGTACCGGTACTGAAGGCGGTGATGCGGCGATCCGCCTACCTGGTGCTGCTGCAGGAGAATTCGGCGGCGCTGGCGCACTTTCTCAGTCTTGCCGCGAGAAGCCGCTGGCTGGCGGAGCAGTTGGCCCGCCATCCCGCGTTCTTCGATGCGCTGTTGGATCAGCGGCATCTGGCTGCGCTGCCCGAGCGCGACACGCTGGCCGCCGAACTCCGGGAGCAGGTGGCCCAGGCGGAGCCCGAGGGCGAGGAGCGGGTGTTGGACGCGCTGCGGGAGTACAAGGAGCATCACATCTTCAACGTCGCGCTGGCGGAGGTGCGCGGCACCCTGCCGTTGATGAACGCCAGTGATTACCTGACGTTTCTCGCCGAGGCGGTGCTGGAGGTGGCCCTGGATCTGGCATGGCGTGACAACCTCGAGCGCTTCCCGGAGGCACAAAGCTACGCATCGCCACGGCCGTTCATCATCGTCGGCTACGGCAAGCTCGGCGGTATCGAGCTCGGTCCCGGCTCGGATCTGGATCTGGTGTTTGTCCACGACCTGCCGGTTGCGGCCAGCCAGTTCCTGCATCGGCTGGTACGGCGGCTGCTGCACGTCATCACCGTACCCACCTATCTGGGCACGCTCTACGAGGTAGACATGCGGCTGCGGCCGTCCGGGCGGGCGGGCACCATGGTTTCCAGCCTGGAGTCGTTTCGCGACTATCAGCTCACCGAGGCGTGGGTGTGGGAGCATCAGGCGCTGGTGCGGGCTCGCGGCGTGGCCGGCGATCCGCAGCTGCTGGCGCGCTTCGACGCGGTCCGCCGGGAGGTCTTGTGTCAGCCGCGAGAGCGCGACGGGCTGAAGCGCGAGGTGCTGAAGATGCGACAGCGAATGGCCGAACACCACGACGATGATGCGCATCTGAAGCGCGGCAGCGGCGGTATCGTGGATATCGAGTTTATGGTCCAATACCTCGTCCTGGCCCACGCTCACGAGCTTCCGGAGCTGGCGGTCTACACCGACAACATGCGCATTCTGGAGACCGCCGAGCGGCTCGCGTTGCTGCCCCCGGCGGTTGCCCGGGGCCTGCGCGAGGCGTACCTGGCGCTGCGCTCCGAGTGGCATCGCAGCGTGCTGGATCTTCCGGATACCGACCGCGCCGCAGAGGTGCTGGCAAGGCACCGCGACAGCGTGCGCGGCGCCTGGGACATGATCTTCGACGTAAACAGCACAGACGTGAGAAACGATTGATGAGCGACGACAACTTCGCCGACCGCGATGGCTGGATCTGGCAGAACGGTAAGCTGCTGCCCTGGCGCGACGCCAAGGTCCACGTGCTGACGCATACGCTGCATTATGGGGTCGGGGTGTTCGAAGGGGTGCGCGCGTACGACACCCCGCAGGGGCCCTGCATCTTCCGCCTCGAGGATCACACCCGCCGGTTGTTCAACTCGGCGCACATTCTCGGGCTGAAGATTCCCTACGATGCTGAGCAGGTCAACGCCGCCCAGCGCGAGGTGTTCCGCGCCAACGAGCTCACCGAAGGCTACCTGCGGCCCATGGTGTACCTGGGTTCCGAGGCCATGGGGCTGCGCGCCAAGGGGCTGTCGGTGAACCTCTGCGTGGCGGCCTGGCCGTGGCCCGATTACATGGACGCCGACTCCAGGGACAAGGGCATCAAACTGCGCACTTCTTCGTTCACCCGGCACCACGTCAACATCACCATGTGCAAGGCCAAGGCGAACGGCAACTACATCAATTCCATCCTGGCGCTGCACGAAGCGCTGGACTCGGGGTGCGACGAGGCATTGATGCTGGACAACGAAGGCTACGTCGCCGAAGGCACCGGCGAAAACGTGTTCCTGGTTAAAAACGGCGTGCTGCACACCCCCGAGCTGACTTCCTGTCTCGACGGCATCACCCGCGACACCATCCTGCAGCTGGCGGCTGAGATGAACCTCCAGGTGCGGGAGCGCCGCATCACCCGTGACGAGGTGTACATCGCCGACGAAGTATTCCTTACCGGAACTGCCGCGGAGGTGCTGCCCGTTCGCGAACTCGATGGCCGGATCATCGGCAGCGGCAGGCGCGGCCCTCTCACCGAACGCCTGCAGGCGGTGTATTTCGACCAGGTGCGTGGCCGGCGCGATGCCTTTGCCCATTGGCTGGCGCCCGTCTACGAGCGGACGTGAACCGCGGTGCATTCTCATGAAGCATGACCGCGCCCGCCATGGGGCGCTGGCGGCAAGCAGACCGCGCTCGTTTGATGTCGATCGCGCCTAGCACCGCGCACCCTACCGGCCATGCAAGCATCCTGATCGTGGCGCCGGCCTGGGTCGGCGACATGGTCATGGCGCACGCCCTGGTGCAGCTGCTGTTGCGCCGCAATCCCGAATTGAGCATCCACATGCTGGCGCCTGCGGCCACCGAGCCGCTGGCGCGGCGGATGCCGGGCGTCGCCGCAACTCGAGTGCTGAACGTCGGCCACGGGCAACTCGGCCTGGCCGCACGCCGCGCTCTGGCGCGGGCGCTGCGGCCGCAGCGGTTCCAGCAGGCCCTGGTGCTGCCGAACACCTTCAAGTCGGCGCTGCTGCCGTGGTGGGCGCGGATTCCCCTGCGCACCGGTTGGCACGGCGAGGCGCGCTTCGGATTGCTCAACGATCGCCGGCGGCTGGATGCGGCGCGTTACCCGCTGATGATCGAGCGCTTCATGGCGCTGGGTTTGCCGGCCGGTGCGCCGCTGCCCAGGCCTTATCCGGCGCCGCGCCTGAGCGTGGATGCCGACAACCGTCAGCGGCTGCTCGAACTGCTGGGTCTGCGCCGCGATGGCGGGGTGCTGGCGCTTTGTCCGGGTGCGGAGTTCGGCCCGGCGAAGCGCTGGCCTTCGGCTCACTACGCGGCCGTCGCCCGCCACGCCCTGGCCGTGGGTCGTCAGGTGTGGTTGCTCGGCTCGCCCGGCGATGCCGCGGCCTGTGCCGAAATTCGGGCCCTGGCCCCGGGCGCCGTGGATCTGGCGGGCAGGACCAGCCTGCTGGATGCGGTGGATCTGCTGTCGGTCGCCGATCACGTGATCTGCAACGACTCGGGTCTGATGCACGTCGCCGGCGCCGTGGGCGCCCGGGTGACCGCCGTGTTCGGGTCCACCTCGCCCGCGTTCACCCCGCCGCTGGGCGATGGCGCCCGGGTGGTACGGCTGGCGCTGCCGTGCAGCCCGTGCTTTCAGCGGCAGTGCCCGCTGGGGCACCTGCGCTGTCTGCACGACCTCGCCCCCGAGCAGGTCATCGAGGCGCTGTGATGCGGGTGCTGGTGGTGAAGATGAGCTCACTCGGAGACGTAGTGCACGCCCTGCCCGCGGTCAGCGACGCCCACGCCGCGCTGGCTTCGCGTGGCATCGTCTTCGACTGGGTGGTGGAAGAGGCCTTCGCCGCCATACCCGCCCGCCATCCGGCGGTGGCCACGGTGCTGCCCATCGCCTGGCGGCGCTGGCGCGGCGATCTGATCGCCAGTCGCCGGGCGCTGCGGGCTTTCACCGCCCAGCTTCGCAGCCGGCGTTACGACCTGATCCTCGATGCCCAGGGGCTGGTGAAGAGCGCGGCGGTCACTCTGCTGGCACGGGGTGATGTGCGCGCCGGTCTGGCGCGCGGCTCGGCGCGCGAAGCGGCGGCGGCTCTGGTCTACAGCCGACCCATCGCGGTGCCCCGGGAGCAGCACGCCGTTGACCGACTGCGGCAGTTGTTCGCCGCGACGCTCGGTTATGCCGTACCAGCAAGTCCGCCGCGCTTCGCCATCGCGCCGGACTTTGCTGGCAAGGCCTCGGGCGCGCCGCGCTGCGTGCTGTTGCACGGCACCACCTGGGCCAGCAAGCTGTGGCCGGTGAGCTTCTGGAAAGCCATCATCACGCGTGCGACCGACGCCGGGTTCGACGTGCTGGTGCCCTGGGGCAGTGCAGAGGAGCAGGCTCGGGCAGCGCAGATCACCGCGGGAACCCGCGCCCGGGTGCTCGATCGGCTGCCCCTGGCGGCGCTGCTGGACGAGCTGGCCGGCGCGTCCCTGGTCATCGGCGTCGATTCGGGCCTCGCGCACCTGGCCGGCGCCCTTGAGGTACCGACGCTGGTGATCTACGGCAGCACCAGCAGCGCGCTCACCGGCTGCCGCGGCAGCCGGGTTGGTAACCTGCAGGCGGAGTTCCCCTGCGCGCCGTGCCTGGCGCGCAGCTGTCGCTATGCGGGCCCGCAGCAGCACTGGCAGGGCGAGGTGGTGGCGCCGGCCTGCTACGCCCGGGTGCCGCCGGAGCTGGTGTGGCAGCAGGCGTTGGAGCTGCTCGATGCAGATCGCGTTCTGCATATTTAAGTGCTTTCCCCACGGCGGCATCACCCGCGATCTGATGAAGATCGTGCGGGTCTGTCAGGACCGGGGTCACCAGGTGCGGATCTACGCCGGGCGCTGGGAGGCCGAGCTGCTGTCAGGCGTGGATCTGATCGAGGTGCCGGCCAGCGGCCTCAGCAACCATGTCCGTTACCAACGCTACGCGGCCTGGGTGCACGCTCACCTGCGCAGGCATCCGGTGGATCTGCTGGTGGGCATGAACAAGCTGCCGGGGCTGGATGCCTACTACGCCGGTGACTCCTGCTTCGAGGAGAAGGCCCGCACCCAGCGCGGCAGGCTGTATCGTCTGACGCCCCGCTACCGTCATTTCACCCGCTTTGAGCGCGCGGTGTTCGACGCCAGCCTGGCCACTGAGATCCTGACCATTTCCGACGTCGAGGTGCCGCACTTCCGCCGTCATTACGGCACCCAGGCGGCGCGATTTCACCCGCTGCCGCCCGGCATCGAGCGGGATCGTCAGGCCCCGGTCGACCCGGAGGCGGTGCGCACCGCCTGCAGAGCCGAGCAGGGCGTCGTGGAGGATGAGCAGATCCTGCTGTTCCTCGGCTCTGGCTTCAAGAAGAAGGGGCTCGACCGGGCGTTGCTGGCGTTTCGGGCGCTGCCGCCCGAGCGCCGCCGGAGCACCTGGCTGTTCGTGGTTGGGCAGGATAAGGCCGGGCCCTTCCGGCGCATGGCGAAGCGCCTCGGCATCGACGACCGGGTGCGGTTCTTCGGCGGTCGCGACGACGTGCCGGCGTTCCTGCTGGCGGCGGATGGCATGGTGCTGCCGGCGTACGACGAGAACGCCGGTATGGTCATCCTGGAGTCGATGATTGCCGGTTTGCCCGCGCTGGTGACGGAGAACTGTGGCTATGCGCATTATCTGCAGCAGGCCGGCGCCGGGCTCATCGCGCCGCTGCCCTTCGACCAGAACGCCTTCAACCTTCAGCTGCTGGAGCTGTTGACGTCACCACAGCGGCCGCTCTGGCGTGGTAACGGGTTGGCGTTCGCAGCCGACGACCAGATCTACCGGTTGGCGGAGGTGGCGGTGGATCATCTGCAGCGGTTCGCCGCCGAGCGCCGGCCGGTGATCGCCATGGTGATGCTCGAGCACCCGGCCGACGGCGCCCGGCAGCGCGAGCTGCTGCGGGCGGCGCGCGCCTGTCTGGGGCGCGGCTATCGGGTGCGCGTCTACACGCCGCGGTGGGGCGGCGCCAAGCCCGCAGACCTCGAGGTGGTGGAGCTGCCGCGGCGCGGGCTGACGTCCGGTCGCAAGCAGCGACGTTTTTCCCGCTGGGTGCGCGAGGATCTGCAGTGGCGGCCTGCGGTCTGCGTGGTCGGTTTCGACAGGTTGCCCGGCCTGGATGTCTATTGTGAAGACCGGGCCGCCGAGCGCGCGGTGGAACTCGTGGAGGAATGTTTGGGTGCGCGACGCGTTTCTGCGTGAAGATCTGCAGCGGCTCTGGGGCCGCGAGGGCTTGTTCGAGCGGGTGCACAACCTGGACGGCCAGGTGTACCGCGCCGTGGCCGACCGCCGCACCCTGCGGTTCGAAGCCGGCGGGCGCGCGTTCTTCGCAAAGATCCATCAGGGCGCCGGCTGGGGCGAGATCGTCAAGAATCTGCTCACCCTGCGCTGGCCGGTGGTAGGCGCTCGGAACGAGTTCGAAGCCTGCCTGCACCTGGCGCGGGTCGGCGTGCCGGCGCCTACCGTGGCCGCCTTCGGCGAGCGCGGCTGGAACCCTGCCGGGCGCTTCTCCTTCGTCGTCTGCGACGCCCTGGAGGGTCGCGAAAGCCTCGAAGATCTCACCCTGCGCTGGGACGCTGAGCCGCCCAGCGGCCTGCAGCAACGCCAGCTGGTCATGGCTGTGGCGGAGTTTGCGCGCGCCCTGCATGCTGCCGGCGTGGTGCACCGGGACTTCTACATCTGTCACCTGCTGCTGGACACCGCCGCCTATGCCAGCGGCCGGGTGGATCTGGCGGTGATCGACCTGCATCGAGCGCAGATCCACCAGCCGCCGCCGCAGCGCTGGCTGCGCCGCGATCTGGCAGCACTGCTGTTCTCGACGCTGGATCTGCCGCTGTCGCGACGCGCCTGGTTGCGCTTCCTGCGGGTCTACAGCGGCCGGCCGCTGCGCGAGGTGATCCGTGACGACGGCCGGTTCTGGGCCAGCGTCGAACGCCGCGCACTGGCGCTGTACCGCAAAGGCCGGCGCAAGGGCCTGGTGCGGGATCGCTTCCGCGAGTAGCCATGAGCGGCCCAGCCCCCTACCTCGACCCCGACGACCTGGTCGCTGCCGGCCGCGACGTGCCGGACGAGTTCCGTTGCCGGCTCACGTGGAGCCCAGCGCCGGCGGGGTCGGCGCTGGGCGATGCCGGCGTCGAGATCGTTTTGCGTTGCGAGCGGATTCTGCGGCTGCTGCCCGGCCGCCGGCTGGTGGCGCAGGCCCAGGTGGACGGCCGTCGTGTAGTTCTGAAGCTTTTTCTCGGCGTCGACGCCGCCCGCTACCGTCGGCGCGAGGCCCACGGCTGCGAACTGCTGGCAGCGGCCGGGGTGGCGACACCGGCACTGCTCGGCCGGGTGTCGGCCGCCGGCGCCAATGCGACCGAGGGTTTGCTGTTCGAGTACCTGAATGACGCTCGGCCGCTGCGTGCCGGTGATGGCTGCGGCGTCGTCGCGGCCGCCGCCCAGCTCGCGCGCCTGCACCAGGCCGGCTGCCGGCACGAGGATCTGCACCTGGACAACTTCCTGCTGTGCGGCGACACCCCCGCGCGTGTTGCCCTCATCGACGGTGACGGCGTGCGCCGGGTGCTTGGCGGGCGCCCCCTGGGGCGCCGGGGGAGCATCGACAACCTGGCGGTGCTGTGCGCTCAGCGCTCGCCGCTGGAGGATGAAGCGCTGGCGCTGGTTCATGCCGCCTATGCCGACCAGCGCGGCTGGCGACGTGCCGCCGCCGCGGACCAGGCCGGCGTGGCGGCGCTTACCCGGGCCACCCGGCGGCAGCGCCGGGCGCGGCTGCGGCGCTACCTGCGGAAAGTTCAGCGAGAGTGCAGCGAGTACCTGTGCCGGCGGAGCTGGCGGCACTACCTGGTGCGCGTTCGTGCGCCGGCGGATCCCGCGCTGGATGCGTTGCTGGCCGACCCGGAGGCGGTGGTTCGTGGCGGCGAGCTGCTGAAGGCCGGCAACAGTGCCACCGTGGTGCGTGCGCGAGCGGGCGCAGGCAGTTACATCGTCAAGCGCTACAACCAGAAGAACTGGCGCCACGCCGTGCGCCGGGCGCTGAAGCCGATCGCGCGGTTTCGCCGCGCCTGGGTCAACGGCCAGGGGCTGCACTTTCTCGACATTCCCACGGCCCGGCCGCTGGCGCTGCTGGAGCGTCGTTTCGGGCCGCTGCGCGGCGTCGCTTACCTGGTGATGGAGGATCTGGGGCAGGTCGATCTGGCAGCCGAGGTGGCGGCGCAGGGGGCCTCGGACCGGCGCGTGGCGCAGGTGGTACGCCTGTTTCAGGCGCTGCGCGCGGCGGGGATCAGCCACGGCGATACCAAGGCCAGCAACTTCATGGTCGCCGCCGCCGGCGTTGCGCTGGTCGATCTGGACGCCGTGCGTCTGAGCACGGCCGGCCAGGCCGAAGACCTGCGGCGCTTCCTGGCGAACTTCGCCGATCAGCCCGAGGTTCACACCCGCTTCGTCGCGGCTTTTGCCGCCGCCGGTATCGAGCTGCCGGCGGCTCAGGTTGGAGGTGTTGCCCGACCGCCACGGCGGCTATAGTACGCGCCTTTCCGCCAGGCGACTGCGCGACGTGATCATTCTCGGCCTCTCCGGCGCCCTCGGCCACGACCCCTCCGCCGCCCTGCTCGTCGACGGCGAAGTGGTGGCGGCCGCCGAGGAAGAGCGCTTCATCAGGGACAAGCACGCCAAGAACCGCATGCCCCTGGAATCTGCCCGCTACTGCCTGCGCGCTGCCGGGGTGACGCCGCGGCAGGTGGATGTGGTGGCCTTTCCGTACGCGCCCATCAGCCTGTTCAGCCCGGCGCGCTGGCACTTCGCCAAGCGCTACTGGTACGCGCCGGAGCGATCTCTCGATGCCCTGCTCAACGGCAACCGGCGCTTCCGCCGCAATCGCCGGCGGGTGCAGGAAGCCGGCGAGCAGCTTGGCATCGACTGGAGCCGCACGGAATTCGTACCGGTAGAGCATCACCTTGCCCATGCCTCCAGCGCCTACCACCTCAGCGGCTTCACCGAGAAAACCGCCATCATGTGCGTGGACGGCAAGGGCGAATACGCCACCACGTTCTTCGGTTACGGCGAGAACGGGCGCATTCATCGCCTCAAGGAGTTCTACGATCCCGACTCGCTCGGCGGCGTGTACGGGGCCATCACCGAGTATCTGGGCTTCGAGATGCTCGATGGCGAGTACAAGGTCATGGGCATGGCGCCTTATGGCGACGCCGAGCGCTACGACCTATCGAGGCTGATCCGCCCCAAAGGGCGTGGCTTCGAGGTCGACACCCGCTACGTCAACACCGTTGGCCTGCGCCGCCACAAGGAAAACGGCGTCGGCTACTACTTCAGCGACAAGCTCATCGAGTGGCTCGGGCCGCGGCGCATGGGCGACGTCGCCGACGAGCCTTACATCCACTACGCCGCCGCCATGCAGAAGCTGTTCGAGGACTGGAGCCTGCGGTTGCTGGAGAACTATCTCGGCGACGTGCTGCGAGACACCGGCAAGCTGGCCTTCGCCGGTGGCGGCGCCCTTAACGTCAAGCTGAACCAGCGCATTCTGGCGCTGGATCACGTCGAGGAGCTGTTCGTGCAGCCGGCCGCCGGCGATGCCGGCACCGCGCTGGGCGCGGCCACCTTCGTGGCGGCGCAGCGCGGGGCAACTCCGGGCCGCATGAACCACGTCTATCTCGGCCCGAGTTACGACGACGAAGCCTGCCTGGACGCGCTGCAGAGCTGCCGCGAGCCGGTTCAGTGGCAGAAGCTCGACGACGTGCCGCGGGAAACCGCGCAGCTGCTGGCCGCCGGGCACCCGGTGGCGTGGTTTCAGGGGCGCATGGAGTTCGGGCCGCGGGCGCTGGGCGCCCGCAGCATTCTCGGCAGCCCCAGCGCGCCGCACATCGCCGATCGCATCAACGAGCAGATCAAATTCCGCGAGCGCTGGCGGCCGTTCTGCCCCAGCATTCTCGACCGGGTCGCTGCCGAGATCATCCAGAGCGATCACCCGGCGCCGTTCATGACGGTGACCTTCGAGGTTGCCGAGGCGTGGAAGACGCGCATTCCCGAGGTGGTTCACGAGGATGGCACCGCGCGGGTGCAGGTGGTCGAGCGCGAGCACAACCCCCGCTACTACGCGCTGCTCGAGCACATGGAAACCCTCACCGGCAACGGCGTGGTGTTGAACACCTCGTTGAACCGGCGCGGCGAGGCGATGGTCTGCTCCCCGGCCGACGCGCTGAACATGTTCTTCGGCTCCGATCTGGAGTATCTGGTGCTGGAAGACTACCTGGTGACCAAAGCCGCCGATGAGTGAAGCCCCGGCCCCGCTGCTGCTGCAGGTGTGCGCCAACGACCACCCGCCCTTCGCCGACATCTGCCGCTACTACGAAGCTGCCGCCCGCATGCTGGGCTGGCAGCCGCTGACGGTGATGCTTGCCGCCAGCGACGCATCAGCGGGCCCAGGGGCCGCGCACGAATTCCACTATCTACCCGCAACCGGCGCGGCGGGGCGCGCCGGGCTCGCCGCCTGCGCCGCAAAGCTGCTCGACGGTCGTCGGCCGATACTCACCCTGTGCCATCGGTACCGGGCCTACCGCGCGCTCATGACCAGCGGTCTCGCCACCGGCCGGCCGGTGGTGATCGCCCACGAGTTCGGCATGCTGGCGCGCCGCCGGCGGCGGCTGCAGCTGCGCTGGGACGCCCTGCGCGGACGTCCGCAGGCGCGCTTCGCCGGCGTCTCCCAGCCGGTGGCCGACGAGCTCGGTCGGGCCGCGCGAGGCCGGGCCGCGGGTGAGGTGCTGCTACTGCCCAACGGCCTCGACCTGGCACGCTTCGATGCGGCGCTGCTGAGCCGCGACGACGCCCGGCGCGCCTTCGACCTGCCCCCGGCAGCATTCACCATCGGCGTTGTCGGCCGGCTGCACGAAAAGAAATGCCCGCAGCTGGCGGTGGCCGGGTTCCGCGCGGCGCTGGCGCACATGCCGGGTGCCCGGCTGGTGTTCGTCGGCGCCGGCGAGTTGCTGCCGCAGCTGCAAAGCCAGGCGGCCGACCTGCCGGTGACGTTCAGCGGCTTCATTGCCAACGCGGTGCGGCTGACCCGCGCGTTCGATCTGCTGCTGTTGCCGTCGGGCGATCGCGAGGCGTTCGGCATGGTGGTGCTCGAAGCCATGGCCGCTGGCGTGCCGGTGTTGTGCGGCCCGGCCGTTGGTCCGCGCTTCGTCATCGCCGGGGCCGGACGCAGCTTCGCTCCGGCCACCGCCGAGGCGCTGGCCGAGGCGCTGGCCGCGGCCTATGCGGAGCGCCACGGCGCCTTGCACGATCTCGCCCGCCAGGCGCGGCACCGCGTGGAACAGACGTTCTCGACCTCGGCCGCCGCGGTACGCCTGCGCGCGCTGGTCAACGGTACGGCCCAGGCTCCCCAGGTGGGCGGGTCTTGAACCGGCGGTGGGCCCACAGGTACTGCTCGGGATGCCGGCGGATGGCGGCTTCGATCACGCCGTTGATCCGGGCGGCGTCAGCCACGTCGTCGCCGCTGGGGAAGTCGGTCAGCGGTGGGTGAAAGCGGATCTCCCAGGTCAACGATTCGAGATCCCGGTGCTGGCTCATGAATACCACCGGCGAGTGGTTGAGTCGGGCCAGGCGTGCGGTTGCCGTGATGCTGGCGGCGGGCACGCCGAAGAACGGCGCGAACACCGAGTGCCTGCGGCCGTAATCCTGATCGGGCGCGTACCAGATGGTGTGCCCGGCCTTGATGCGGCGTAGCGTGGTGCGGGTATCGTCGCGCTCGATCACCGCGTCGAAGTAGTGGCGGCGACCTTGCAGCTGCAGCCACTCCCACACCGGATTCTTGTTCTCGCGGTACATGACGTCGATCTTCACCCGCCGTGCAATGGCTTGGCTGACGATGTCCATGCACGAGAAATGACCGCCCAGCAGGATCACGCCGCGGCCCTCGGCCTGGGCGGCGGTGAGGTGCTCGACGCCGATGACGGTGAAGCGGTGGTCGAGGGGGCGGCGCGGATTCAGCCAGGCGACGGTCAGTTCCGCCACGGTCACGCCGGCGTGAACGAACGACCGTTTTGCCAGCTGCTGCCGCTCACCCGCGCTCAGGGACGGGAAGCACAGGCCGAGATTGACCTCGGTGATCTGCCGGCGCCGCCGGGCCACCTGGTAAGCGGCGGCCCCCAGGCCCTGGCCGAAACCCATCAACCAGGGCAGCGGCAAGCGGGCCAGCAGCCAGCCGAGCCCCACCACCACCCATGAGCCCCAGAACCGGGGGCTGTAGATACTGGCTCTGGGCTTGCGCTTGGACATGGGGCCGCGATTCTAATGCCTGCGTCCCCGCGGAGCGATGCCTGCCGTGACTGCGCGCCCCCACGCCGGGTTCTGATATTCTGCGCGCCATGAATCTGCCCTCGCTCAAATCCGTGCACGTGCTGGTCGTCGGCGACGTGATGCTGGACCGCTACTGGGTCGGCTCGGCCCGGCGCGTGTCCCAGGAGGCGCCGGTGCCGGTGGTCGAGGTGGAGCACACCGAGGATCGCCCCGGCGGTGCGGCCAACGTGGCTCTCAACGTCGCCAGCCTGGGCGCGCGCTGCACCCTGGTGGGGCTGGTCGGCGACGACGAAGCTGCGGGCGCCTTGCGGGCGGTGCTCAGCGCCGCGGGCGTGCGCTGTGAGTTCATCACCGTTGCCGACTGGCCCACCATCGTCAAACTCAGGGTGGTGAGCCAGAAGCAGCAGCTGCTGCGCACGGATTTCGAGCAGCCTTTGCCCCACGACCTCAGCGAGGCGGTGCGCGAGCGGGTGCTGGAGCATCTGCAGGGGGCTTCCGCCATGGTGCTGCAGGACTACGACAAAGGCGCCCTCAGCGACCCGGCGGCGCTCATCGCGGCGGCGGCGGCAGCCGCCGTCCCGGTGGTGGTGGATCCCAAGCACAAGCCGTTTGCCAGCTACGCCGGCGCCGATCTGTTGAAACCCAACGT